>CANQAC010000027.1 GCA_947589345.1 uncultured Akkermansia sp. | reverse complement strand
ATCCGGATGTGGCGGCGGCGTTTGGTGAGTTGTTGAATGTGGATTTTGACACTTATTTTGATGTATCGGCGAGGAATGTTGCGACGAGGGAAGGAAGGGAGTTGTATGCGCAGCTTGAGAGGAAGCTGGGGAGTGCGCGTGCGGCGAGTGAGTGGCTGGATGAGCATGGGATAAGGGGTGTGAAGTATGCGGATGGGAGTACGCGGCATAAGGAGGGGAAGAAGACGTATAATTATGTGATTTTTAATCCGGATTATATTGAGGTGATTGCGATTAATAACCGGCATGCGTGGAGTGAGTACTCGGAGGATAATCCGGATTGGCAGAGGCCGGAGGATGTGGATTTTAGTGCGAGTGTGCGCAATCTTGCGGCGGTGCATACGATAAGTTATGAGAATTTTATTGAGGCTGGGGATAAGTTGGGAGGGATGCCGTTGCCGAGTGTGGCGGTGACGCGGTTGGATAAGCCGTACGATTGGGGGAGTTATCAGGATGTGACGTTGGTGGCGCGGCCGGATATGGTGGATCCGCGGAGGGGGACGGATGTGTATGCGCGGGATGCGTGGACTGGGCGGATGCCGAGGATTGAGACGGAGATGGATGGGGAGGATTTTAGGACGTTTTTCTATGATGAGGAGGGGGAGAAGGTGGATGCGACGCTGGAGAATTTGACGGATTATTTGTACGGCAGGAAGAGGCGGGGGAATGAGGCGACGGAGAGGGAGATGGATTTGACGTGGACGGCGCGGTCGTATTTAGCGCGGCGGATGAAGGATATGGAGGATGTGAAGGGGCAGCGGGAGAGGTTGCAGGGGGAGGATGAGGTGAGGGTGCTGAGCGAGGATATAGGGAAGTGGATGAATATGCTTTCTGAGAGGTATGATACGTGGCTGGGGGATAATGAGTGGATTGGTGTGTTTGAGGCGTTGGCGGATTTGGATGAGGTGACGGAGGAGAGTGTGCGGGAGGCGATTATGGGGTGGACGGATTTTGAGACCGTTGATTTGTTTAGGCTGCAGGAGTCGGAGGCGATGGAGGAGAGGAGTGATTTTATCAAGGAGACGGTGCGGATTTTGAGGGAGCTGCGCGCAGAGAAGACGGATTATCTGGAGGCGGTGCCGCAGAGGGCGGTGCGGATGAATGAGTGGGCGTATGCGCTGTTTAGCGATAATGTGGGGAATAAGGAGGCGGTGCGGCGTGTGTGCCGTGAGAATGGGATAACGCCGGTGGAGTATAAGGCTGGGGAGAGGAATAAGGTGTTGCGTGATTTGATTGATGATGGGGAGGTGTCGTTTAGTGTGATTGGGGAGCATGCGAGGACGTGGTGGAGGTATAAGGAGAAGGCTTTTGCGGGGCGGGATGATGGGAGGATGCGGGCGGAGATTGATGCGAGTAAGGCGAGGCTGACGGGGAGGGTGGCGTGGGGTGATGATTTGGCGCGGGAGCTGGAGGGGGATTTGGCGAAGATGTATGATATTTTCCATGACGATGGGAAGCGTGACGAGGTGCGGGCGGCGATAGGGCATACGGAGGAGGCGACGGGGGAGGGTTTGCTGAAGTTGGCGCATAGGTATGGGTTGCTGGAGAATGTGCCGGTGGAGGAGACGATTTTAGCGGATGTGGCGCGGGCGGTGATGGCGTATAATCACAAGGCGGCGGCGCTTGAGTTGGCGGATGCGATGCGGGCGGCTGAGGGGGAGGGCAATGAGGAGGCGGGGGATGAGGGCGGCGAGGGGTTGACTTTGGGGGAGGTGTTGGATTATCCGGAGTTGTATGAGGCGTATCCGCAGTTGAGGGATGTTAAGGTTGAGCTTTTTGAGCGGGCGAGGAGCTATGACGGGTCGTATTCGCATGGGAAGGGTGTGATTAGTTTGTTCAGGCGGCTGAGGCCGGAGGAGGTGCGCAGTGTGCTGTTGCATGAGGTGCAGCATGCGATTCAGGGGATTGAGGGGTTTGCGCGCGGGGGGAATGAGCAGACGGCGAAGGGGATAGCGGAGAGGCAGCATAGGGAGTTGGCGGAGAGGTGGACGAGGTTGATGAAGTTTCGGGAGTGGTTTGATTTGAAGGATAGGGCGTTGTCGATATTGCGGGATATAGTGCGGCTGGAGAAGGATCCGCGGGCGATTAAGAAGATGGGGCTTTACAATGAGCTGAGTCCTACGTTGAGTATGGAGGAGAAGGCGGAGAAGGGGAAGATTATACTGTGGAATGATTATAGGGCGCAGGTGAGGCGGGATAGGAACAGCATACCGCCGGAGATGGAGGGGAGGTGGATGTCGTATATGCTGCCGGAGGCTATTGGATCAGCGGAGGCGATGATTGAGAAGGTGAAGGCTTTGCCGTCGAGGAGGGCGGCGGAGCCTGGCATTGTGCCGAGACGGGAGAGGGAGTTAAAGGAGGTGGAGAGGAGGCTTGATCCGCTGGAGAAGATGCAGCAGGGGAGGCTGACGCCGTATGAGTATTATTTGCGGATGGCGGGGGAGATTGAGGCGCGGAATGTGCAGGCGCGGGCGGATATGACGGCGCAGGAGAGGCTGGAGCGGGCGTTTAATGAGACGCTGGAATATCCCGGTGAGGCGATTGTGGATTTCAGTGCGAGTGTGATAGGGAGGTATGGGGATGCGGAGAGTTTGGGGTTGCGTGCGGTGAGGGATATGATTCCGATTGAGGGGGTGCGGGAGGTAGATGGGGATTATGTGGAGGTGTTGAAGAGGGGGATTGTGGTGCGGGCTCATGATGAGGATGAGGTGAGGCTGGATTATGAGACTTTGATGGGGCACTGGGAGGGGAAGGGGGAGGTGGATGTGCGTAACAGGGTTAAGAGGCTTCCATGGGTGATTGCGGCGCTGGAGGAGCCGAATGAGATATGGGGTTTGCCGGATGGGTCGCAGAAGACGTATTTGGGGGTGTTCCCGGATGGTGGGCACAAGTCCGCCGCGGTTGCATTTGTTGTAGAGGGCGGGAAAGTGAAGAGCTTTTTCCACTACCGGGCAGCAGCCGGGGCAAAGAAGATAAGGCACGGAGTGCTGTTGTATTCAAAAGAGGTGGAACTGGCGCAGGGCTTGTCTGCCGTTCAGACAGGAGATGTAAAGGACAGCCCCCAATCTCCTGCCTCAGGTGGAGGTATAGCACGAGGTGGGGAGGATGTCAAGAGTGATTTTAGTGGGTATGTGGATGATGTGGATGTGAAGCAGAGGGTGTGGGATATTATGACGGGGAGGTATGGGGACACGGAGGGTGAGCAGGTGGCGAAGGAGTGGGCGAAGTTGGCGGCTGTGGTGAGCTTGAAGATTGCGGCGAAGGGGGATGGCAAGGAGAGGCTGGCGGATGGGGCGGAGTTGATGGGGCGGATGCTGGCGCTTGTGGCGGCGACGCGCAAGGTGCTGCCGGAGAGGTGGGCGGCGGCGCGGGGGGTGGCGCAGACGCTGGCGTGGGCGAAGTGGTACGCCGAGATGGCGAGCAATGGGCAAGTGGTGCGGACGGATACGCTGAAAGGGGCGATTTATGAGAAGGCGCTCTCTGCGATGAGGGAGGCGGATGAGTTGCGGCGCAATAGTTACACGGAGGGGGAGGCTGAGGCGTGGCTCAAAAGGCACGCGGGGGAGAGGCTGGATGGCATGCTGCTGAATCTTGCGACGCGGTTGAGGAGGCAGATTGAGCAGTATTTGAAGGAGGGGATGCGGGAAAATATGCTGGAGACGGTGAGGGCGCTGTACCCGGAGATGGAGGCGGGGAAGCATATTAAGCGGGGGAAGGCGACGACGGCGACGTATCGCTACGCGGAGTATGTGAAGAATGCGTTGCTGATGCGCGGGGATTGGCTGGCGAATGACCCGGTGCATCAGGAGGCGATTGCAAGGATTGAGAGGAAGTTGCGCAGGGGTGATTTGACGGAGGAGCAGAGGGAGAAGTATGAGCGGGCGCTGGCGGAGCTGCACGAGGAGGAGGTGAACAGCTTGAGTGAGGAGATTGAGCGCCAGCAGAACATTATTGATGACCCGAGCAAGAGCGATGAGCAGAAGGAGGCGGCGCGGGAGTATCTGCACGCGCTGAGGACGTTCGGGGCGTGGCGGCACAAGGATTTCAGCGAGTGCCAGCAGGCGTACGCGCGGTTTGAGGAGGTGATTATTCAGGGCAAGAAGGCGTGGCAGGAGCAGGAGGCGCAGCGGCGCAAGAAGATGGGCTACATTAAGAAGCGGGTGAGGCAGACGCAGGACAGGCACAAGCGCGCCGTGTGGAAGACGGAGAGCGGAAAGCAGGCAAAATAAGCCAACTATGTTCAATGAACATAGTTGGGAGCATAGCCCCGGGGGGAATCGAACCCTCATCTAAGGTACCGGAAACCTTCGTCCTATCCATTGAACGACGGGGCCGCGCAAGATGCTGGGCATTGTGCCACAGATAAAGAGGAGTGTCAAGAGTTGAATGAAGAAGAGGAAAATGAAACATATATTGGACAGAGGAAGAGAGAAAAAGAATCACAACAGGAGGAGACCATTAGATTGTATGACGATGACGGGAGAATATGCAGAGAATAGTTACAGAAGCGGCGAGCTTACGTATAATGCGCGGGATATGGGGGACGATGATGGTTGTGGCATTGCTGTGTTGCAGAATGTCGGCAATGGAGCAGGGAACAGCAGGGGTGAAACGGGTAGAACTGCCATATTTAATGTGGATGGATGGAGCGGATTTAGGCTGTGGAGAAACATTTAAGAATGGTGACAGTTTGCTTTTTGAGCATGATTGCGATGTAGTGATATTTGACCACGTGGAAAGTGAGTACCTTGAGATAGCAAAAGGGGTGACGGTGACAATGATTCCGACGGGAGGAGGCGTGGACATGGGGGAGTTTCTGTTGAATGGAACCTTGGTATTTTACGCGCCATGGGTGATGGCATCGGATTGGAATATCACGGCTGGCGAGGATGCGCTCATTGTGATGGATATCAGCCTTTTCCCCGCGCAGGAGTTGAGCGAGGCACTGCCGGGCGAATACCACGGTAAGCTGGAACTGAGAAGCGGGAAACTCACAGCGACGCGTGGTCATGGTGAGGAAAAACTAGATTTCGATGAATTGCGGGTGATGGATGGAGCTCAATTCGGACTGCTGGGGGGTGCATCATATGCCGGAGATGTATTGCTGATGGGGATGGGGTGGATGAACAAGGAAGAAGAACATGCGAAGGGAGCAGTGCTGATGGAAAGTACAAAAGGGTATGACGCAACGCTCAGCGGTCGAGTGACTCTGACGGGTGATACGGCTATCAATGTGTGGCGCATGGGGGATGTTGGACACATCACAGGCGAGTTGCATGCGCAGGGATATACGCTGATCAAAGAGGGTGAAGGGGAGTTGCGTCTGGAGGGGAAGGTGTGTTCTGCTCCCGGACGAATCGAGGTGCGCGCCGGTCGTGTGGTGACAATGTCTGGGTGGGATGCTGGAGGTGCCTCGTTTTCATTGGAAGGCAATGGGGTCATGGAGATACATGGGAAAGTCACAGGAATGAGCGAATGGCATATGCAGAATGCACACGTGGAGTTGTTGGACGCGGATGTGCAAGCACAATTTCTTACAGGAAACGGAAATTTGCTGGCACGGAATACAAACCTGAAGGTGAGAGAGCTTCATCACTTTTTCGGAGACATAATACTACACAATAGCTTGCTTCATGCCGCGGTGGGTGAGCATGTGTATTCGCAGCGCATAAGTTTGGATGGTACGAGCATACTCCGCGCAGAACTTTATTGCGATGGTAAAAACCAGCAGCTGGGTGTAGACGATGTACAACTGGGAAACGGCAGCAAACTTGAACTGAGTATCAGTCTATGTGGTGATATGCTTTGCCGAGACCGCCAAGGTGGTCATGGGGTGCTAAATGGGATATGCCACTTCGCAGAAGGTAGTTTGCTAGGACTTCATGTGGTACAAGCAGATGAACCTATTATGCACGCGGATGGGGGAGAATATGTCGAGTTTGTGTTGGCTGACCATGTGGAAGGACTGGCGCAGTTTGATCAAGAAACAAAAACCTTGCTAAAAAATACTTTGGGGACACGGCTGAATTGAGAAATGACGATGGCCGATTAGTGCTCAGGGGTATGCTTATTTCGCGCCAGAATGAACGTTTTCACGAGGACGTTGCACGTACTTTCAATGGTCGTTCGGGAGCTGTCATGCTTGATTCTCTCTTCGTTGGAGTGAATCCTCAAGCAACAGATCCGTATGGGGATCGAGCCGCTATCTTACGTGCGCAAGAGCTCCTCATCGATCAGGGAAAAGAGGTCGAATCTGACCGCCTTTCCGCTGCGGTTGGTGGTGCATCGTTGGCTGCTCTTGGTATGGCGTTGTGCGAGATAGAGAGAGTTTCTCTTGGAAGGCTCGGTTCGGCAGCTCAAACGCCGGTAGGGATAGGGCGCGGACAGTGGAGTGCGGAGACATTTGGCGGGTATAATGAGCTTTGCGGGCAAGGTACAGATGCGGGGTACGCACTAAATACATGGGGCGTGGGCGTAGGGTGGCGCCGACGCGGTCGTTGTGCGTCTGTCGGACTGAGACTGGAAGCATTGTATGGTGATTGGCGAGCTGAAGCCGCTGATGTTGCTCGCGCAAAATTAAATGGATGTACTTTAGGAGTTCATTATAGCGTTTGGACGGGAGACTGGGAGCAACGCATACTTGCTCAGTTGGGAACTATAGGAGCGAGCGTGCAACGATGGGTTTCTGCGGGAGATCTGTCATACAATACATCGGGAACCACACGGGGTGTAATAGGTGGTGTTGCGTATGATGCTGTACGCAAAATGACGAGTGAAGGATTTGAACTGGTGCTGCATGCAGCTGTGTTTGCAACTCGATTAAGGGGATATAACGAGAGCGGAAGTGATGCTGCTCTGCGTGTGGAGCCGGATCAAATATGGCGTGGCGAGGTCGGACCGGGATTAGAGCGAAGAGGTAAAGGGAGTATCGCAGGCAGGTGTTGCTACTGGGAATTGTTAGGATTGATTACGGGCGATATAGGATGTTGCGAATCGCGCATGAATTGCAGTTTACAGCAAGGGGGAGGTCGGAAAGTACGCGTGCGTGGCCGGGAAATGAGCCGCTGGGCGGCAAAGATTCATGCGGGGTTGAGCATTGGCATCAGCAGAGGTGCAGTGGTGGCTCGGATAGCGACCTCGCTCCGGCGACAGTACGCGAACTTTGACGCTTCGCTTGGTTATGCCCGCAGTTTCTAAAATTAGGCGCCGCGCATGCAGCGTAGTGTTGCATGCAGCTGGACAAGGCTTGTAAATTGGGCCGCAGCTGAGGAAAAATCGCCATGAGCCGTCATGGTATTCGGCACCGCATAGCAAGGAATATGCGCATTGCTTGCGGCAAGGACACCGTTTTCTGAGTCTTCCACCACTATACATGCATGAGTAGGCAGCACCAGGTAGTTGATAGCTGCAAGAAAAAGTGCAGGATCAGGTTTTACAGGAAAGCCATCCGTACGGCAAAAGAGGCGCTCAAAGAAAGAGGCAGCGTGTAAGTGACGTAGCCAGCCATCAACCCAGCGGCGTGAAGATGAAGAAGCAACGACCATTCGAATACCTTGCGCTTGGCACCAGTGGAGCAGATCAAAAGCCCCCGGCATGAGGTCCATCGTGGAGAGTTGCGCCTCAATGGCGGCTTGTCGTGAGATGTTTTCTGTCTGCCAGTCAAATTTCTTCCCAGTTATTTCCTCCAGATGTGAGGCGGGATCCCAGCGTGAATAGCCCGCACCTAGACAAGGGGCGTATTCTTCACGGCTTAATGCACAGCCTTCTCTCTCATAGAGAATTTGCCATGAATTGAAAATGGCTTCTTCGGTATTGAAGAGAACTCCGTCAAAGTCGAAAATGATGGCGCGCGGACAGGTCATGGAGCACCATGAAATTTTGCGGAAATCCACTCACGCAGTGAACGTTGAGCAAGATTTTTGTGGATGAGGTAGAGGGCTATACCGATATAGATGACATTGGGGATCCACGCGCTGATCCAAGCTTGGATGAGGCCGGATTCACCCAAAGAGGGGAAAACTCGGTAGAGAAAGAGCATAAGGGCTGCCAGCAAGACAGCGATGCCGATGCCTTTCATCGGGCTACGTCGTTGAAATGTCACCGCACTAGGCAGGGCCAACAGTACTAGCACAAGGCAGCTAAATATGCGGGCCAGTCGAACATGCCACTCGGTGCGGTACCGGTAACGATCCGTGCGTGAGCCTGCAGCGGAGTTAATCAATTCGTAAAGCACAGAGGTCCCCATGGCATCAATACGATTATCTTGAGTTGGGGCTATGATCTGGTAGGGCTTCTCCTCAAAGGGTAGGATGAGCAGCTCGTTAAACTCTTCATCGGGAGGGCGTTTTTTTGAATGGGTCATGCGCCTGGTATAGGCGTTGTGTAGAGTCCAAGAGGAATCCATTTTGTTCCACGTAGCCGATTCGGCCAGAACTTGAAATTCCAACTTGCCAGAATTTTTGCCGGCGAATTGCTCAATCACAATATTGCGCATCGGAACACCTGGGTTTTGGAAAGTAGCAGGTTCACCAATTCGCCAAATGCGTGCATAGGCATCGCTGTGATAGATGATAGGAGCTGGTTTGTTGTCATTGACCTTTTCCTGCTTAAGAATCATTTGGCGATAGAGGGAGCCATTAGGAGCCCAGTGGAAGCCAAAGATGCCGTAGGCAACCGCTGCCAGAGAGGCATAAAAGAAAACTGGCATGCAGATATGCAGCAGGGAACGACCACTTTGAAGCATACCGGTGAGTTCGCTTGTACCGCTCAACTTGCTAAGGCTCCACAAAGCGCCCATCATGATTGTATAGGGCAGAATTTGGTAGAGAAACATGGGAAGCTGTGATGCGTAAAAGCGCAAGGCTTGTGTCACCGGATCATCAAAACGCGAGCGAAAGCGTTCCATATTGTCGGTAAAATCAGCCAGCATATAGATGAGCAGAAGGATGGCGGTACAGAGTAAAAAGTAATTGATGAAACAGCGACTCACGTAGCGGTCCATTGTCCCCATAAAAGAATAGACCAATGCTCCTGCCAGAGGGATGTAACAAAGCAGAAGCAATAAGATGGGCCGGCATTTTTGTTCCACCGGGTAACTTTCAGGCATGCCTGCTACTTCCCAACTCATTTGCTCGAGTTCCCCCGGCACTAAATAGAGAGCCAGCAAAGTGCCGCCTGCTAAACAGAGTAGCAGGAGCAGGATGTTCTTGAAGAAGCCCGCCATGGTGTTGCTCCACGGGTGTGGCACGAGGAAATTGTGAGTGGGGAGGCGGCGGATCAGATGCCTTTTTCAAGACGTTCCGCCAAGTAGTCCGGGAGATTAGCGGCACGAATAGCGTCCTGAGCGGCGCGGATATCGTACTCGACGCGTTTGATGATGACGAGATTGAGATCGGTATCAAAGATGCCGTAACAGGCGCGTGGATCACTATCGCGCGGCTGCCCGACAGAGCCGACATTGATGAAATACTTGTGGTTGGGAAGGGGTTGGAATTCGGTATATCCGTTTAAGTAAAGAGGGTGTAAATTGTCGTGATCTTCCTCGGCATGTTTGCCGTCCCACACAAAGATTTTCGGCACATGAGTGTGACCGTGGAAACACATTTGGGAGAACTGACGGGGGAAATTATTGGAAGCATCGCTGGCGTTGATGATATAATTCCACGCTTTCGGATGATTCAAAGACGAATGGACGATGGAGAACGTTTTACCGACATCAGTTCGCACGATACGTTGGTACTGCAAAAGAGAGAGCCAACGCAGGCGTGGAGCATCCAACTGACCGCGCGTCCAATCCATGGCTTGACGCGCAACAGGATTCATGCGAGCTTTGGAGGGAGTGACCACCTCTTCATCGTGATTACCTTTCACCACCGGGCATTTAAGTTCGCGGACATAATCAAGGCATTCAGAGGGATAAGCATTGTAGCCGACGACATCTCCCAAGCACACAAGATCTGTGCATTGCATGGCGCGTACATCCTCAATTACCGCACTGAGGGCGTGATAATTGGCATGAATATCGCTAATGATCGCAGTTTTAGCCATACGACGAAGATCTAAGCTGATTCTAACACAGAAAAGTACCGAAGGCAAGCTGAATGAAGAACCCTTACATAACACAAATGCGGCTTCCATCCTACGAGGAAAGCCGCACAGCGTGCCTGCCCAACGGACAGCATGGAGAGCCGCCGTCAGCCCTCAGTAGGAGTCACAGCGGAGGCTGGTATTTCCTCCTTATTAGTGAAGCGCCATTTTACCTTGTTGCGCTTGCTAGCAGAGCGAGCCTTGCGACGCTTTTCATCCATCGGACTTTCAAAGGCACGCCGACGGCGCATTTCCTCGAGAATACCTTCGGTATCTAATTTCGTTTTCAGGCGCTTTAGGGCGCGGTCGACAGGCTCTCCTTTACGAACAGTGACAGAACGCATAGTTATGTGATAGGGGTGAAAGGGTTCCGCACACCGGAACCGGTCAGCAGGTTATACTAGAGCACACATCTTGTCAAGTATTTTTCCTCTTTGAAAATGATTTTTATGAGCTGTCAGCCGTTGCGTCTGTCTTCTGCAGTTTGCATGGGATAACACTACGATGGTTTCACCTCTGAGGACAATTGCACAGGGATTGCATCAAGCACGCAGTTGTCCACGGCATCCAGAAATGCCGCTGCAAATGAGCCGGGGTTGCTCGCGCGAGAAGCCGCTTGAGTTCCCGCAAGAGAAAACAATTGTGAGCACGCAACAGCTGCCTGAAGCGCACTGTCAGCGATGGAACACAGAGCGGCGGCAAGTGCCCCCATAGCACAGCCGACGCCAGTAACTCGTGTCATCATTTCATGCCCGCCGATCACCGCGTGAGTTTGCACCCCATCTGTAGCATAATCTGTGGGCCCTGTGATAAGAACGGCGGCGCCGGTAGCTTGTGCCAGGGCCTGTGCTGCAGGGAGAGCCACCTCGCAAGTGTCCGTAGTTTCCGGGCCGCGGGCGAGTGCAGAGTGGCCAGCAAGGGCGAGAATTTCAGAAGCGTTGCCTCTGATGAGAGTCGGAGGGTAGAGCGCGATAAGCTCGTGGCAGAGGGTCGTGCGCGGTGAAAGCAGACCCACGGCCACCGGATCCAGTACCCAAGGCAGGGAATGCGTAAGCGCGGTTGCTACGGCGGTGCGCATGACGTCTGCCTGCGCCTGGGAGTAAGTGCCGACATTCACTAGGAGGGCATTTGCACAGGTTTGCAGCATTTCCTCTGCCTCTTTCGCATCTTCCAGCATAGCCGGTACGGCATGCGCGGCAAGCAAGAGGTTAGCCGTGAAATTGCGTACGACCCCATTTGTCAAGCAGAGAACGAGGGGGCGATCGGTCCGTAGTCGATAGATGAGTGAACTGTCAAGGTTCGTCATGGTGTGCAGGATTAGAGAAGAGATTGGGCAACCTCTTTTGGGGTCGAGGAGGAGCAGATGGCAGATACCACGGCAACGCCGGCGCAGAGTCCGGTGGCGCGAATGGCACGTGCCCGCGCAGCATCTATCCCGCCGATGGCCACGACAGGTACAGGAGAAAGTTGCGCGAGTTTTGCCCAGCCATCTACACCCAAATCTTTCGGCGCATTGAGCTTGGAAATGGTGGGGAAAACCGGACCGCAACCTACATAATCCACCACGCTCGCATCCACTGCACGCATTTGCTCCTCGGTAGATACCGATAATCCTAGGATTTTGTTCGATCCAAGCAGGCGCCTCGCGTCGACCGGCGGCATATCAGATTGCCCGATGTGCGCGCCTTCGGCATCGATTTCGAGCGCGAGGTCGATGCGGTTGTTGATGATGAGAGGAACGCCCACAGAGCGCAGGAAATTGTGCAGGGCAGTGGCTTCCGACAGAAGGGTGGCGTAATGGGGACATGTGCTGCGGTATTGCACGATGGTGACGCCTCCGCCAACGGCTTGCTGCACGGTTGGCAGCAAGCCGTTGGCACATTTCCTTGCTTCATCCGTTACGAGGTAAAGGTGTAGCGGAAGACTTTGCAGACGTCTCATGCAAACAACGGAGTAGAATAGTAGCGGTCGGCGGAGTCCGGAAGGATGGCCACGATTGTTTTGCCTGCAAATTCATCCTTCTGCGCTAATTGCGTGGCGGCCCACAGGGCGGCGCCGGCAGAAATACCGACCAGCACGCCATCCCTGCGTCCCAGTTCCTTGGCAGTCTCGAAGGGAACGTCATTATCTACGGCGATAACTTCGTCGTACACGCTCGTGTCAAGCGTTGCCGGAACAAATCCGGCGCCGATGCCTTGGATTTTGTGACTGCCGGGGGTGCCTGTCGAAAGAACGGCCGAGGTAGAAGGCTCCACCGCTACCACGTACACACCAGGTTTTTTCTCCTTCAAAAACTTTCCGGCGCCGGAGACTGTGCCGCCGGTGCCCACGCCGGCCACGAGCACATCCACGCTCCCCTCCGTGTCGTCCCAGATTTCCGGACCGGTTGTGGCGTAGTGGGTGGCGGGGTTGACGGGGTTGTCGAATTGGCCGGCGATGATGGAGCCTGGGGTCTGTTCATGCAGTTCCTGGGCTTTGGCGATGGCTCCCTTCATGCCCTTGGCGCCGTCGGTGAGTACGATCTCCGCGCCGTAAGCTTTGAGGATGTTGCGACGTTCCACGCTCATGGTTTCGGGCATCGTCAGAATGGTGCGGTAGCCCTTGGCGGCAGCGACCGCTGCCAGACCAATGCCTGTGTTGCCACTCGTGGGTTCGATGATGATACCTCCGGGCTGTAAGCGACCGGTTTTTTCGGCATCCTCAATGATGGCCTTGGCGATGCGATCCTTCACACTGCCGGCGGGGTTGAAGTATTCCAGCTTCACGAGGAGGCGCGCCTTGAGTCCGTGCGCCTGGTTGTAGTGAATCGGTTCCAGCAGGGGAGTGTGCCCCACGAGTTCCGTTGCAGATTGGTAAATTTTCATGGTCTTATTGAATGGTTGCATGGTCTTATTGAATGGTTGAGAAGGCTTGTTCCAGGTCATCGATGATGTCCTGCACATTCTCGATGCCGATGGAGAGACGGACGGTAGAGGGAGTGATGCCTCCGGCGCGCAGCTCCTCTTCGCTGAGCTGAGAATGCGTCGTCGAAGCCGGGTGAATCACGAGGCTCTTGGCATCCGCCACATTCGCCAGCAGGGAGAAGAGCTTGAGACTCTCGCAGAACTGCTGCGCCTCTTGCTTGCCGCCTTTGATCTCGAAGGTGAAGATGCTGGCCCCTCCGTTGGGGTAGTATTTCTTGTAGAGCTCGTGATCGCGGTGGCTGGGCAGGGCGGGGTGATTCACCCTCTCCACTTGCGGATGGTGGCTCAGGTAGTCCACGACGGCGAGCGCGTTCTGCACGTGCCGCTCGACACGCAGCGAGAGCGTCTCCAGCCCCTGAAGCAGGAGGAAGGAATTGAACGGACTGATGGCCGCCCCCTGGTCGCGCAGCAGGGTGGTGCGTATCTTCGTGATGTACGCCGCCGCACCGGCTGCCTCTGTGAACACGAGACCGTGGTAACTGGGATTGGGTTTGGAGAGACCGGGGAACTTGTCGTTTTGCGTCCAGTCGAATTTCCCGCCGTCGATGATGAGACCGCCCATTACCGTCCCGTGACCACCGATGAATTTCGTCGCGCTGTGGACCACCACATCCGCGCCGTACTCAATCGGACGCAGCAGGTAGGGTGTGGCGAAGGTGTTGTCCACTACCAGCGGTATCCCATGCTTGTGCGCGATGGAGGCAATGGCTTCAATGTCCGCCACGTCGCTGTTCGGGTTGCCCAGACTCTCCACGTAGAGCAGCTTTGTGTTCGGACGTATCGCTGCCTCGTAGTTGCCCGGCTCCGCTGCGTCCACAAAGGTGACGTCGATTCCCACCTCCTTGAACAGATGCGCAAAGAGGTTGTAGGTGCCTCCGTAGAGCGTCGTTGAGGAGACTATGTGCTCCCCCACACCCGTGATGTTGCGCACCGCGTAGTCCACCGCCGCCGTGCCCGATGCCACGGCCAACGCTCCTACGCCTCCTTCCAGCGCCGCGATTCTCTTCTCCAACACGTCGCTCGTGGGATTCATCAAGCGCGTGTAAATATTCCCCGGACGCGTCAACGCAAAGCGTCCCGCCGCTTCCGCGCTGTCCTTAAATACGTATGATGTCGTCGCATAGATCGGCACCGCCCGCGAGTCCGTCGTCGGATCCGCCTGCTCTTGCCCCACATGCACCTGCAGGGTTTCAAATCGATATTTCTTACTCATGATTTTGGTCTCCTTTGCGTTTTATAATTCCTACTATTTCTGTAGGAACAAGGGTAATTTAACACAAAAAAGAGAGAATGTCAATACATATTGTCAAAAAAAAGATGAAGAGGCTTCAGGAAATGTAAAGGACGCGCGAGACGGGGACGTCATGAGCCTCGGAAGGGAGAGAAGGGAGGAGCTGCTCAGGGAGAGCAAGAGAAAGGGATGGGACAGCGGGACAAGTGGCGAGCAACCGGTCGTAGTAACCTCCTCCGTAGCCGAGGCGCGATCCTGAGGTCGTGAAGGCGAGACCGGGGACAATAATGAGGTCGGCAAGCTGAGGGGTCAGAACAGGAAGAGAGGCTAATGGGGCAGGAATGCCAAGGGAACCAGGGAGCAGATGTTTAGAAAGATCAGTGACGAGGTGAAAAGAAAGGAGATGACCGGTCAGACAGCGGGGAAAATAAAAGGAGTGCTGCGGATAGAGATGGAGCAGGGCACGCAAATCTACTTCATGCGGCAAGGGAGCGTAGAGGAAAATGCGCATGGTATGGGAATCTTGCAGCAAGGGACGTAGCAGCTGTACGAGACGGACAGACTGTTCGCATATGTAGTCATGCGGAAGAGTTCGCAAAATTTGGAGCATACTGCGGCGCAACTCATTTTTTTTGAGAGATGCGCCCATGCTCAATCAAGCAACCGGATTGGAGCGACCGAACAGAGCGAGCATTCGCCCAGTGCATCCCTTCTCCATACGGTAAGAGTAAAAAGTACCCAGATCCGACGCTGTGTCGAGGCCGGAATCCACGATATTGCAGGATTGTACGCCTGCTTCCGTGAGTTGTGCGCACACCGCCGAGGGGATGTCCACCTCGTAGTGGGGGGGACGTATGCAAGGAGATATGACAGCAATGCAGTCTTTTGCACGCACGCCGAGCACTTTGTACATACGCGAAAAAAGTTCTCCCACGATATTAAGCTGCGTACCCATTTTGCCAGAGTGTACAAGGCCGCGACTCCCCGTCACGGTATCGTAAACCCATATGGCGGCGCAATCCGCTACGTAGATACCCAAGCAGCAGTCGGCCACTCCGCCACAGAACAAACCATCCACTCCCTCCACGGGATAGGAACAGCCGATATCACCCACGATTGCTACATGGTTGCCATGAATTTGCTGAGCGCGCCGCAGGAATTTGGGGTCAATGCCGCCATCGCGCAAAATCTGTTCGTGCTTGGGGGTTAGCGCAGCGATGACTTCTTCTCGATTAGTACTTACCTGAACTCCCGGAATGCGTGTGATAAAACGAGCGAAGTTTTCAGGGAACACGTTGATGCGATCCAAGTACGACGGTGTGTACTCAGCCATAATTCTTATCAAGAGTGAGAAATTTTCTGAGACTTACTGGCAGCGAGCAAATGTTGCACTTTCTTGAGGGGAAGTTTCTCATCTTGACGTGCCATGAGTTGGGAGAGATCTTGGGCAATGTTACTGCGCATGTCGTCGACAAGTTTTTTTCCGCGTTCTGTGATGCTCACCATGATTTTACGACGATCAGATGCGGCTGTAAAACGTTTCAGGTGTCCAAGTTCTTCCAGTTTGTCTACCATGCCGGTGGCTGCTGCCGTGGAGTGTCCCATGATACGCGCAATGCTGCTCATGGAGAGACATTCTTCTTCTTCCAGATAGGCAAGCAAGAAAAACTGAGGGTAGGAGACGCGACCCCGATTAAGCTCCGGCGAGAGTTTCAGTATCAGGTTGCGTTGAGAGAACATGATAAAGTCTGTCAGACTTCGCGCATCGGCTTCACTAAAATTTGCGGCTGTGGCACGGGGAGCTTTCATGTATGTTAGTGGTGAGAGAGATGTCTGAATGATACGGATTTGCTGACTTTTTGCAAGTCCGAATTTTGTCTCCCACCCCCACGATACCCCCCCCATAAAAAAGGCTTATTCGATTATGTTGGGTAGAAATGATGATCAGGGGGCCACATTTTGTGGAGATCTTTTGTTAAGTTATTTTTTTGAAAAGGGAAATATGAAATCGCAGCCCTGCGCTGGAAGAGGCGCAGAACGAGCTAGGGCAAGCGAGAGGGGGATGTTTCAATTCCCAAGAGTTCGGAGAGTTCTTGGGTCATGAGCTGAGCATTTTCGAGGCGCTCGATATGCTCTCGTATGGCGTTCCATGCAGTATTGAAATCGCCGGTAAGATTTTGGGCGGCAATGTAGTCTTGAGTAGTTGGTTCTGGCAGGTGTTCCTGCATTTCTTTGAAGGAGTGAATTTGGCGTGCAAGAAGTCGCAACTGGGGCAGAGCAGCCCGAACCGATGCAGCATCCGTACAACTGGCCAGACAGCTTTGGGTTTGTTGAAGCAAACCAATGAGCATGAGAGCCGCCTCACGGTGCGTAGTTGGTGGGGTAATTTGACCAGAAGGAATATGATCCGGAGAAGGTTCTGAACCCATGAGCGAGATGGATACCAACCCGAAAGCCGCTGGCCATACCAGACTGCAACAGAGTATGGAGTTCGTCATGACAGTGCAGATTGCATGGTGAGCAGATGCTCTTTTTTCTCTTTCCATTCTCGTAAACGCTCTTGCTCCTGTTGGACAACCTCTGAGGGAGCGCGCTTTACGAAGGACTCGTTGTCGAGTTTGGCTTGACTTCTAGCAATCTCCTTCGAAATTTTATCAAGCTCCTTTGAAATGCGCGCCCTTTCAGCATCCACGTCCACGAGCCCCTCCAGTGGGAGGAAAAGTTCCCCCAGCGGCGTGAGTGCAGTGGGTGTGCCGCGCGGAGCTGTGTAATCCTTTTTCACAATGGTTTCTTTGGCTCCTGCAAGCAACGCGAGCCTGTTCGCCAAGTCGGCATCTGTAGGAAGCATTGGTTTGACAACTAGCCTCACATTTTTGTTGGTTGCAAGGTTATATTCGGCTTTCAGATTACGGGCGCGATTTGCCGTTTCATAGAGTGCCGCCGCAGAGGCGCGTGCAAGCGAAATGTCTGACTCGCTCAAACCAGAAAGCAGGGTGTCCGGCGAGGGAAGGGGAGTGAGCATGAGCGGCTTATTATCGTACCGAGCGGCATATCCCAAGCTTTCCCATAATTCCTCTGTGATATGAGGCATGATTGGCGCGAGTAAGGCGAGGTAGTGCCGAAGCACCGTGTCGATGGTGTGCAGGGTGGCATTGCGCACTGCGGGATCAGCTCCCTCTCGCAAGTCATTCTTGACAGCTTCCAGAAAGAGCGAGCAGTACTCATTCCAGAAGAAGGAATAGAGAGCCTGAGTACACGCATTAAATTCATATTTCCCGAGAGCGTCAGCTACTTGAGCATGCAGCTCTTTTAGTTTGGAGAGGATGTCTATGTGTATTGGTGAGAAGTGGGGAGCCGGGTCAGAGGAAGCCCCTCCTTGCATCATACGGAAGCGTGCCGCGTTATAAAGTTTGTTGGCGAAATTTTTACCCTCTTCAATCTGTTTCTCATCAAATTTCACATCCGTTCCGGTGGGGGCGATGCGCATCAGTCCGAAGCGCAGCCCATCCGCTCCATAGCGAGCGATAAGATCGAGTGGATCCGGGCTGTTACCGAGACTTTTGCTCATCTTACGCCCCTGCAGATCGCGGACAATGGAAGTAAAGAACACGTTGGAGAAAGGCTTGCCGCCAGCAAAACGAAAACCAGCCATGATCATGCGAGACACCCAAAAGAAGATGATGTCTGGTCCCGTTACCAGATCGGTAGTTGGGTAGAACTTGGAGCGGCATTCGTCATCCATTGTGGCAAAGGGCCATAACCACGAGCTGAACCATGTATCAAGCGCATCTTCATCTTGTACCCAATTTTCCGGGTCGTTCGGTGGTTCTTCTCCCACGTAGATACGCCCGGCCGCAGCATCTTCAGCATCCAATTTTGGAGCTTCCTTCAGCTCGGTGGCCATATCTTTGTGGTACCATACGGGGATACGGTGTCCCCACCAAAGCTGTCGGCTGATGCACCAGTCCTGGATGCTATCCAACCAGTGCGCGTACGTCTTGGCCCAGTGAGCTGGGCGGAAAGTAATGTCCCCTCGGCTCACAGCTTCCTTGGCCTCTTGTACACAGGGGTATTTAAGGAACCACTGCATGCTCAGCCGCGGTTCTATTGGCGCATCGGAACGTTGACTTACACCCACGTTGTTGTCGTAGGCTTCTTCCTTTTCCAAAAGTTCCTTATTTCGCAGCAGTTCTACAGATTTTTCGCGTGCAGCGAAGCGATCCAACCCATGCAGTTCCGGACACTCCGGGCAGTTGATGTGGCCATCGGGCGTCAAGATGTCGATAATTTCCAGACCAAAACGCACTCCTACTTCAAAGTCGACACGATCGTGAGCCGGAGTAATTTTAAGCGCTCCGGTACCGAAGCCTATTTCCACGTGTTCATCAGCGATAATGGGAATGGGCGCCTCGCAAAGTGGACGGATTACTTTCTTACCGAGCAAGTTGCTATACCGCGGATCTTTTGGATTTACAGCCACAGCTACGTCTGCCATGATGGTTTCCGGACGCGTTGTAGCAACCAAGAGCCAACGATTCGGATCCTCTTGGAGCTTGTAACGGATGGTGTAGAGCTTGCTTTTGCTCGGAGTCATGATCACCTCCTCATCCGACAGTGCGGTGAGTAATACAGGATCCCAATTCACCATTCGCAGACCGCGGTATATCAACCCTTCATTGAAGAGTTCGGTAAACACGCGTGCAACCCACCTTGCATATTGGGTATCCATGGTAAAGCGCTCGCGCAACCAATCGCATGAGCAACCCAGTTTTTTGAGTTGTTTGATGATGATGCCTCCGTGTTCTTCTTTCCAAGCCCACACTAATTTCACGAAGTTCTCCCGTCCCTCATCGAAGCGCGTACGTGGTGGATTTTTCTTAGACAATTCTTTCTCCACTCGAGCCTGGGTAGCAATGCCGGCGTGGTCTGTGCCCGGCAACCATAATACTTCCTTGCCCTCTTGCCGCGCACGACGAGCCAAAATATCTTGAATTGTGTTATTGAGTACGTGGCCCATGTGCAGCACACCTGTCACATTCGGCGGAGGCATCACGATGCTGTACGCTTGTTTCTGCGAATGCGGGTCCGCGTGGAAACAGCCTTTCTCCTGCCAGTGTCGCTGCCACTTTTCTTCAACCGCGGAGGGGTCATATGCCTTGGGCAATTCTCTCATAGCGCGCGGCATCATACCGTATCTGCCCTGTATTTGCAAGAGAAAATGCACGCTAAACTTGCGTTGTCTCAACGTTCGTGCTAATCTTTCGGCGTGAAGTTTGATTCAAGACTCGACGGTGTGGATCGAGCAGGGTTGCGGTGTTGGTACATGCGGCATGCAGATACTGCTCGTGAGTGTTGGGTGCAGCTCTCTCGTTCACGCCAACCTTTATCGGACTGCGTGAGTTATTTAGATGCTGTGGAGGAGGCTTTGTGCTTCGGTTGGATCGATAGTGTAGTACGATGCATGGAGGATGGCGTCACTCGCCAGCGCTTCTCACCACGTCGTCCAGGAACCGCCAGCAACTGGAGTGAACTCAATAAGGCTCGTTGCGTCCGCCTTGAACGGCTAGGTCTTATGACTCCGCTAGGGCGTGCCGCTCTTTCACGAGCCAGACCATTTTGCATCGATGAGGATATTTTGAAAATTTTGCGTGCGGACAGACGGGTGTGGAAAAACTTCCGCTCTTTTCCGGAGTTGTACCGCCGCGTTCGCTTGGATACAATCCAAATAAAGCGGAAGATCCCTCAGCTTTTCGAGATGCGCCTCACCAAGTTTCTTTCTTTCACCCGGCGCGGTGAGATGTTCGGAGCATGGAATGACGGCGGACGCTTAACCGATCTCGACGTTCCGAAAAATTGATTCATTTTTATTGATTTTCTACTTTTCCTCAGGAATCAGGCTTGCTCGGCCTGGTTTAATATGGTAGAATGCGCGCGGTGAAAAACGTTGTGGCCATTCTTCTCGGGCTGGCGCTTCTGTGTTCGTGCAGTGTGAAGCGACATTTGGCGCGCGTGGAAGGGGATGTGAAAAAAATGTACGCAGGTACGAGGAATTGGGAGGAACTACCTTTGCGTACAATTACGTGGGTTCAAGCGTTGAGCATGCTTCCCAAGAACAACTTGCAGATATTGGAGGCGGAAGATGCTATAAGGCAGGCAGAGCGGGATTCACTCAGCGTATACACAGAGATGATACCTGGTGTCTCGTACTATGGCTATATTACGCGAACGATCTCGGAATTGGCTAATCCGATGAGCGCTGATGAGATGAGCAGTTCCATCAATGTTACCTTTTCTATACCCGCATTGACACAGGTGCCGTACCGTGTGTATTCTGCGAAAGTGCGTACCATTGCCGCTATGAAGGCCAAGGAGGGCAGATATCGTGAAGCAGTTTCGCGCCTTTACAAGCTTGTTCGCGAGCGCGAGATTGACATGCGCCGCCGTGACTTGGTTGACCATGCTCCTCAGGATACGTCAACTAATCTGAGGAACCTTGCTAAGGAGTACGCCGATAGGGATGAGCAGTACTGGAGCGAAGTGGCGCGCCTCATAGGTCGTCGGGATGCTCGTTGGAAGATCATTCCCGAGAGTATGCCCCACATTAAATGGAGCGAGTACGAAAAACGCCTTGATCGCCTCAGTGAGCTTGTGGTGTGTCAATTTGCTATGCGTCTGGAGCAGTCTCGCATGGCTCAGTACAGTGTGGCTCTCAGTTACTTGCCCACCATCAATACGGGTATTTACAGCCCATCGTTATTCTCCTCTTCCGGCGGCATGTATAACGGTGCGTTTCTTGACAAAGACGATACGAGAATCAATTTGAGTATCAGCTATTCGGTGGATACAGAGCTTTACAATTGGGATACTTACAAGAGAAGCAAGGAACGATATGAGTGGGAGAAAATTAAAGTGGCAGATGAACTCATGAATCATCGCTCGCGCATGCAAAAGCTCCGCGCCAGCATGGATGAGTACCACAATTGGCGTAACTTCATGCTCAAAAACATTGCTTACTTGAGCAATAGCACCCCCCTCACTGCTGACGAACTTATTGGTCGCTCCCAAAACATACACAATATGCGCCTGGAGTTGCTGGATCAGGAAAAAAAGTCGGTTGAATCAGAGGCGGCAGTTGTGTTGGAATACGGGATGCCGGATGAACTCGGGAGATAAGAGGCCTCAATGGATGGTGGATCGAATAAGGCGTTCAAGAACTGAACCAAGTTCCGGCACACCGTAAAATTCTTTTTGCTGCAACTGTTCATTGATGGTGCGGACTTCGGAACTGACGTGCAGTAGGCGCTCTCGGATCGGTTGCAACGCATCGCGCTGCTCCGCGGTGCGTAGAGGGTCAAGTTGTGAGAGCATTTTGTTTGTGCGCTCAATATTTGGCATCATATCCTCCACCGTATGCGAGCAGTCCCGGGCACTGGCCTCATCGTGTACCTTGCGCAGCGTGTACAGCGCGTCTTCTATGGCATCTGCCAATGCATTGCAGAGCTGTCCGTGCGGCATATCGTCCGCTTGCGGATCAGAACTTTGATTTTCTCCTACCCTGTAGTGAGAAAAAACTCCCATGAGAGCATCACTCCCATAGGCGCCAATCTCGTTCAGTTTTTGCATAACCGTCAGACAACTCTGGGAAATGTGCGTAAGTTCAGCCATGCCGGCGTGGATGGTCTGTGTGTCACGCTCGTTCGTCAACGGAAGCTTCTCCAACTCCCGCAGCATGCAGTCCAGTTTTTTCAGCTTTTGGTCCAGGATCTGGGCAGTTTGCTCAGCCGTCTCCCGGTCCACAATCTTGTTGAGCAGGTTTAGTACCTCTCGTGATTCCTGCAAAATTTGGTCCCCCAGTTTTTTCACCTCCAGATCGCCATTTGCCTCAGTTTGACGCGGCAGGGCAGGCTCCGCCGTGTCCTGTGCGCCGCTTTGAGGCAACAGCAACAGGAGTCCGGGGATCAGCAGAAATGTCCTGCTAGCGAGCATGGTGCATTATAGGAATCCCGTGTTTTCCTTGTCAAGTGGTTTTTTGCGGAGAACGTTCTCTCAGGTATCAGATAACGTGGTTTCAATTTTTAGAAAAATTACCGATATAGTACGAATTTAGGTATTAAATGTGACATATTCGTGAAAAAGTCTTGCTAAAACATGAGAGAGTGTGTATCCTCGCAGCGCGCGAGTCGTTCCATCGGTCGTAGGTCCTTCATTTTCATCGAAAGCTAAGCTCGCATGAGGGGAAACCCGGCCAACCCAGAACAATTATGTCTGACACCAACAACAGCGAAGAAAAGGAGGTCATTCAACTGGCCCATTTTGAAATCCCGGATACCCTGAAGCGAATTGAGGACCCGGACGATCCGAACCACGTGACTTTTGTCGCCGAACCGATAGAGACCGGGTTTGGTCACACGCTTGGCAATTCCCTGCGTCGCGTGCTGCTCAGTTCCCTGGAGGGGGCAGCTATCACAAGCGTGCGAATTGCTGGCGCTCAGCATGAGTTTACATCGCTTCCGGGTGTTGTTGAGGATGTCACAGAGATTATCCTTAACCTCAAAAAGATTAAATTTATTCACCACGGAAAGGAACCTCGTACCCTCTCCTTGCATGTGACGAAACAGGGCGTTGTCACCGCCGGTGACATCCAAGAGGATCACATCTACACTGTTGTGAACAAGGATCAAGTCATTTGCCACTTGGATCAGAGTACTATCTTTGACTGCGACTTCGAAGTGAATGTGGGACGAGGCTTTTACACGGCCGATGACAACAATGAAAAGGATCGTCCAATTGGAGTGATTCCCATTGACTCTATCTTTTCGCCTGTTACTCGTGTGAAGTACGCGGTTGATAATGCTCGTGTGGGGCAGATGACTGAGTTTGATAAGCTCATTTTGGATGTATGGACGGATGGGCGTTTGACGCCCGGTGATGCAATGCTGCAAGCGGCCAGCATTCTCCGCCACCATCTCGACGTATTTGTTGAGGGAGATTCCCGGAGTGTCACCTTCGACAAGGCTAATGATGGCGAGACGGATGCTAACACTGCCCAACTTCGCAAGCTGCTTTCCATGAGCGTGAACGAAATCGAACTTTCCGTACGCGCTGCCAACTGTTTGAACAATGCCAATATAACGACCGTCGGTGAACTGGCCATGAAGACGGAGAGCGAGATGCTCAAGTACCGCAATTTCGGTAAGAAGTCACTGAACGAAATCAAGGAGAAGTTGGTGCAATACGGGCTGTCGTTGGGTATGACATTCGACCCGAGTTTGCTGGCGGCTCCCGCTACGCCTCAATCGCGTGCCCGTGAAACAGCGGATGAATCACACGGTAACGATCTCCAGGATCTCATTACCCACAACATTGAAACTTTCGGTTTTGATGACGACGATGAGATCAGCGAGTAAATTCTACACCCTATCTATACTTGACATTACACTAATACCATGAGACACGGAGTAAAAAAGGCCAAACTGCAGCGCACCGCATCGCACCGCAATGCTTTGCTGGCAAACCAGGCATGCAGCCTTATCAATCACGGACGGATTACCACAACCTTGGCCAAGGCTAAGGCTTTGCGTCCTTACGTGGAAAAGCTCATCACCCTCGGGAAAAATGGTTCGCTTCATGCGCGCCGTCTTGCCCTTGCGAAACTTCCCCAGCCGGCTTCTGTGAAGAAGCTCTTTGCAGAGGTAGCGGAGGCCACTAAGGAACGCAACGGAGGGTATACTCGTATTGTGAAGCTTGGACAGCGCAAGACTGATAGCGCCCCAATGGCTCTCATCGAAATCATTGATTTGCCCCGTCAGACCGAGGAGGAAAAAACGCCGAACACTACCACTGGTACGGCCACTTCCGCGGAAACCCCGGCCGCTGAGCAGCCTTCTGCGGAGTAATTCTCTTGCCTTCTTTTTCATAACCGCCTCGAGTCGCTCCATGCGGCTCGAGGCTTTGTTTTTTTTAGCAACTCCGTATGAGCTTCCTTTTTTATTGAAAGCTTTTACAAACACTCTGCACCAGCACAAGAAACATGCTAATTTTTGCTCCAGTACAGCAGGCTCGCTCCGCACTCCCTTTCGTTCGTCTCTCGTTATTTTTTTTCGTGACCTCATGTCTCTTTTTGTACGTCTATTCCACGATTGTTCTCCGGAGTCCCGAGAGAGGCGATATGCACTGGATAATTTTTTTCAGCTTTTGGACTTGCCATCAGTCGAGCTCTGTGATAAATTGCCCCCGCACCGCTTTTCAGCGGAGATGATTTGTCCGGATCGTCTAGAGGCCTAGGACTCTCGCCTTTCACGCGGGCAACACGGGTTCGAATCCCGTTCCGGATGTGCGCTTTGCGGCGGTTTAAGTCCCTTGACAAGATAGGGTGGCTTTGCTACTATGGGCGGCGTTATGAAAATCGCCGTCATTGGAAAAGGAGGGCGAGAGCAAGCCCTGGTGGAAACCTTAGCTTCCTCCCCCTGTCACCCCCAACTTTTTGCATTTCCCGGCAGTGATGCCATTTTTCAGTCAGCAAAGCCGCTGCATGCTGATGGTTTGAATAGCTTAATTGATGCGATGGTTGCAGAGGGAATAGACTTGTGCGTGGCAGGCGAGGAGAGTTATCTGGTGAGCGGTGATGGGTTGTCTAATCTCTGTGCCAAGGCCGGTATTCCATGCTGGGGCCCTCCCAAAGAAAGTGCGCAGCTTGAAGCCTCCAAAGAGTTTGCAAAGAAATTTTTGATGAAACATGGTATACCCACCGGAGCTGCTGTGGCAGTGGCGAACGCGCAGGAGGCACGCGCAGCTATTGCCGGGCATTATCCTACCGTGTTGAAGTTTGATGGTCTGGCCGCCGGCAAGGGTGTGGCCGTGTGTCCGGATGAAGCGACTGCTGACGCCTTCCTGAATGAAGTATTCGAGGAAAAGCGTTTTGGCGAGGGCCGCCTGCTTGTGGAAGAGTATTTGTCAGGTCCGGAGATTTCGATCTTTGCAGCGGTATGCGATGATAAATTCCTGATATTGTGTCCGGCACGTGATTACAAGCGCTTGAAGGATGGAGATGAGGGTCCCAATACAGGTGGTATGGGAGCAGTTGCCTCACGACGTCTCACCGATGACGATACGATACGCACGATTGAAGCCAGGATTGTAGCACCTACCGTGGCAGGCTTACGGCAGGACGGTTTACCCTATAGGGGATTCCTGTATTTCGGACTTATGCTTACTCCGGACGGACCGAAAGTGATTGAGTACAACTGCCGTTTTGGGGATCCGGAGTGTGAGGCTGTCATGCCTCTCCTTCGGGGGGACCTTGCCTCTTTCTGCTACGCTGGAGCGAAGGGTGATTTTAGACCGGAACTCATCGATTTCAACGAAGGATGGAGCGTGTGCTGCATTCTGGCTTCGGCTGGGTATCCGGCTTCTTCGCATAGCGGCGACGTTATAACGGGGCTAGACACTTGTGAGGCTCGTGTTTTTCACTGCGGAACCAAGCGAGTGGACTCGGCATGGCAAGCCGCCGGAGGGCGCGTCCTCGCCATTACGGCTACGGGTAATACTTTGCAGGACGCTCGCACCCGTGCGTACGCCGAGGCCGCCAAGGTTGATTTTCACGGTAGTCAGCGCCGCGGTGATATTGCCTATCGGAATATTTAACATCTTCTCTTTACCACTATGAAAAACACATCTATTGATTTTTTACACCATTTGCTTGAGACTCCGTCTCCCACGGGCATGGAAATTCGTGCCCAAAAATTGTGGGCTGAATACGTAGCTCCTTTCACAGATACCCAAAACTGCGATGCATACGGATCCACCTGGGCCATCCTGCACAGCAAAAAGAAAAATGCCCCCACGCTTATGCTGGATGCCCATGCGGATGAGATAGGTTTTTCCATTCGTCATATCACTGACGACGGCTTTGCTTACGTGGAGCGTCTCGGCGGTTCTGATGTTGCCATTGCCCGCGGTCGCCGGTTGCGATTCTTCGGTTCCAAGGGAGAGGTCATCGGAGTTATTGGGAATACGGCTATCCATATTCGTGATGACCAAGACAAAGCTCCTAAACTTTGGGAACTGTACGTTGACTTGGGATGCAGCTCCCGCAGGGAGGTGGAGGACTTGGGCTTACGAGTGGGTGACCGTGCCGTTTATTTGGATGGACCGCTCATGATGAACAAGCGACTCGTTTGCCGAGCACTGGATGATCGCCTCTGTGGGTTTATTACCGCTGAAACAGCTCGCGTACTCCACGAGCGCAAAATTTCTCCGACTTGGAATATAGCCTTTGTCAACAGTGTGCAAGAAGAAGTAGGTTGCATCGGTGCGGAAATGGTGACGTACCGTTTGAACCCGGATGCAGCTATTTGCTTGGATGTAACGCACGCAACCGATACTCCCGGACTCTCCCCCGCTCGCTACGGTGAAGTTAAACTTGGCAGTGGACCATGCTTGTGCATTGGCCCCGCTTGCCACCCCATGATTAATGAGAGACTTGAGGACTTGGCAACGCGCAAAAATATTCCTTTACAAAGGGAAACATCCGGCCGCACCACGGGTACAAATACGGATTCCATTTTCCGCTCCCGTGGCGGTATTCCGGCCACCAACCTCTCTCTCCCCTTGCGCTACATGCATAGCCCCATTGAAACGGCGGATCTGGGAGATGTGCTTGCGACAGTGGAGCTCCTTACGGAGTTTATCGCTTCACTCAAGCCGACCGATAGCTTTGCGTACTCACTCAAGTAAGCGAACACGCAAGCCCTCCCTCGCATAAACACATACAGGGAGGACATGCATGCGCCGCTCATGGCGGCGCATTTTGCGTGTTGCGGTCCTTTCTTTTCGCCCCAAGCAGAGATTTTTCGTCAATAGAGCGCACTGTGGAGGATATCTCTCCACATTCGTCCCAAGAAAATGTAGATTCATGGGAGGGAAGCATGATGATGGGAGGATTGGCGATTTTTGGGCAAATCCATAAAACTTTACGTGCTATCGAGCACTAAAACCTCTTCCGTCCCTGCCATGTCAT
>CANQAC010000026.1 GCA_947589345.1 uncultured Akkermansia sp. | reverse complement strand
GCCGGTGCGGCTTGCTCAGCCGGTGCAGCTTGTTCAGCCGGTGCAGCCTGCTCAGCGGGTGCAGCCTGTTCAGCCGGTGCGGCTTGCTCAGCCGGTGCGGTTTGCTCAGCGGGTGCAGCTTGTTCAGCCGGTGCAGCTTGTTCAGCCGGTGCGACTTGCTCAGCCGGTGCGGCGGGTTGAGGAGCGGGAGCCGCTTCATCGCACCATGCGGAACCGGCCGCAGCGCAGAGGCTCATACCTATCAGGGTGATCATGCAGTTTTTCATGAGATGTTAATGATGGAGTAGTGTTTATTTGGAAAGCTTGATTTTCACGGCCTTTTCGGCGCCGGATTCCCAGACGGCGCAGGCCTGCTTGAAGATGGTATCGAGATCGCCCGTATTCTTCACCTGGTACTCGATGGTGTGTCCGTACGTTCCCTCCGGGAATTTGATGGACGGGACCGGATCGACGCTCTGTCCCTTTTGTTTGAGGGAGCCGGGGACCTGCCGGTCAACCTGCCCGCTCAGCTCCTTGGGAGATGGTGAAGAGGGCAACGACAAATCCGCCCCCTTGGCTTCCACGCAATAAAAGCGCAGCGAGTTGTTGCCCACCGTATCGATCGTGACTTCGGTGACCGGGGTGTTGCCATTGAGCAGGAAGCGGTGTTTGGCAATGGTCACGATACCCGACCCGGCGATAACAACTTGGTCTTTCCCATTGACGTCGATATGGAGGATGCGGGTTTTCGGAGTTTCCACAGGCTCATCAGCCGAAGCGCACCAAGGCGCCGCCACGGACGCGACGACAAACGGAACTAACAAGATTTTCGTCAGAGACGCGACGGTAAACGCAGTTAACCAGATTTTCTTATTCATAAGGATGGCGGAAACCATTTCTACGCGAACGAGCGTCGAAAGTCAAGCCAAAAGAATGCGGAAAGACGCGCGCGATGGCCTGAGTTCGTCATCACCGCGTGGATTCTGCCGACTCATTCTGTCATGACGAGCGGGCAGGCGGCTCAGGGAAGCGCTCTTGCCGCGATTCCTCGGATTTGTGCATCCGGACTCTCCACTTGAAAAAACGGGTTGGAGAACTGCACGGGAGCAACCCGCCGTTCACGCGCCGGTGAGATGGCAAAAATTGCGCTTGCCAAGCCGGGCGGAGTGTGATACCATGCGGAACGCTTCAGGTGGGGCGCAACGGAGATCTATCATCCATGAAAACAGAACTTATCGAAAAAGCAAGCCGCAAAGTCGGGGATAATCAACTGTTCATCAACATTGTTTCAAAGAGGGTGCAGCAGATCAACCACGGAGCGGATCCGTACATACCCACAACGCCCGAGATGGGCGCGGGGGATATAGCCCTCACCGAGATCATTGAAGGAAAATTGCAGTGGCACGAGCAGGAGGAGCCGGAGGAAGCTCCCGATTTCTTCGATGCCCTGAGCGGCGATGAGGAAAATAAGGCGTGAGGCTCCCGCGGGAAGCGGCGCGATGCAACGCGCTGACCGGCAGTTCTTGCGCTGACCCATGGAGGACGTATGGCTCAGAAAACACAGAATGCGCCGCTCAAGCAGATTGCAGCCAATAAAAAGGCCGGTCGAGACTACGAGATAACCGAGCGTTTTGAGTGCGGCGTGGAGTTGCGCGGGACGGAGGTGAAGTCCATCCGCGCGGGCAAGGTGAACATTGCGGATGCGTTCGCTCGCGTTGAGAAAGGGCAACTCTTCCTTTACGGAACGGATATTCAACCGTGGGAGACGGCCGGAAGCTGGTTTCAGCACGAGACCCGGCGACCGCGGCGACTCCTGGCGCACAAGCGCGAGATTCTGAAGATGGAGCTCAAAACCAGCCAGCGGGGGTATGCCTTGCCCCTGTTGCGGCTGTATTGGAGGAGCGGAAAGGTGAAGGCGGAACTCGGTTTGGGACGCGGCAAAACCTTCCGCGACCGGCGCTATGACTTGAAGGAACGAGCCGAAATGCGCGAGGCCAGACGCGAGGTGGTGCGGTTCAACAAGGGGCGCGGATGAGCCCGGGCGAAAAGAGTTGCGCAACGGTCCGCATCGGCTCAAAAAATCTCTTGCTCCGCCGGGAGGAATGTGCTAGCATGAGGGTATGAAAACAGCTACCAGCGCGGAACAGTTCCGAGGCTTCACTCTTTTGGAGCTTATTGTTGTCATTGCTATACTTGCCACTCTGATGGGCATTGCATACCCGGCTATTATGGGCGTGCAGGAGAATGCGCGCATCGCGTCTTCTTCAAAAACCTGCGCTGACCTGGTGGCCGGAGTCTCCAGCTTCAAGCAGGACCACAATGGCATCATGCCCTATTATCCACGCAAAGCCAAACCGGATAAGGACGACCAGATTTACCTGATCACCGAACCGGGCAAGGACGCCGGATTGCTGGCCGTGCTCACCGGGTATGAGGATACCGACATCAAGCTCAACATCAACAACGACGCTTACATCAAACCGACGCGCGCCGAGTCCGCTCGCGACGGACTCTTCGGCGAAAACGGCAACGAACTGGGACTCTACGACCCGTGGGGCAAGCCGTACTACGTCGTTCTCTGCGAGATGACGGAGGGGTGCATCGACCCCTTCACCAACCAGCGCATCCGCCGGGAAAACTGCTTGGTTTACGGACTGGGACCGGATTCCGACGGCATTGCGCCCGCCCACTCCGGCAAGCGCAAGGTAGCGCTTCGCAGCGGCACCGCTCCTAAGACGAAGGGGAAGAAGATGAGCAAGAAGGAGGCCAGAAGGGCTGCTCTGGAAGCGCAGGATGCTTTGAACGACGCTATTATTGACAACATTTACTCATGGAAGAAGGCGGCGAAAAAATGACGGAACCGGTGATCACGGATGATGTGCGCATCACGGAGGCGCGTCCGCTCATTCCGCCGGCGATCTTGATTCAGGACTTTCCCGTGGGGCACGACGCGGCACGCGTCGTTTACGATGCGCGCGAGAATTACCGGCGTATTTTGCAGGGGGACGATGACCGGCTGGCGGTGATTGTGGGCCCGTGTTCCATACACGACACCGCCGCTGCGCTCGATTACGCGGAGCATTTGGCGGAGGCGATGCCGCGCTACGCGGACGAGTTGCAACTCATCATGCGGGTGTATTTTGAGAAGCCGCGCACCACGGTAGGGTGGAAGGGGCTCATCAACGACCCGTTCATGGACGGCACCTACAAGGTGAACAGCGGACTCCGCATGGCGCGCGGCTTGCTGCTGCGGCTGGCTGAGATGAAAGTGCCGGCGGCGACGGAGTTTCTGGATGTCATCACGCCGCAGTACATCAGCGATTTGATCGCCTGGGGAGCCATCGGCGCGCGTACGACCGAGAGTCAGGTTCACCGCGAGCTGGCCAGCGGCTTATCCATGCCCATCGGCTTCAAAAACGGCACAACCGGAAGCGTGCAGATTGCAGTGGACGGCATCGTTTCCGCCGCGCATCCCCATTGCTTCCTTTCCGTGACGAAGCAGGGGCTGTCGGCGATTGTCTCCACCATCGGCAATCCGCTCTGCCATATCATTCTGCGCGGCTCCACTCAGGGACCGAACTACGGGCATGAACACGTGGAAAAAGCTTGGGCCGCTCAGCAAAAGGTCGGGATATCCAACCGCATCATGGTCGATTGCTCCCACGGCAACAGCCATAAGAAATGGCAGGAGCAGCTCACGGTTGCTCAGGATGTGGCCGCTCAACTTGCGGCCGGGGAGCAACACATCGGCGCCGTGATGGTGGAGAGCAACCTGCTGCCGGGTAATCAGGCGTGCGACGGCAAGACCCCGCTGCAGTACGGGGTGAGCATCACCGATGCTTGCGTGGGTTGGGATGGAACCCTGACCATTCTCGACACCTTGGCGCAGGGAGTGCGGATGCGACGTAGCAAAAAGAGCTGAGTTATCGCGTCAGCTCCTGCAAGAGGCGCGCGACAGGAAGCCCCACCACGTTGTCAACGTCCCCATCCACGCGGGCGACAATCAGCTCGCTTTTTTCCTGCATGGCGTAGGCGCCGGCTTTGTCCAGCACGGGGACTTCGGCCAGGTAGCGGTCGATGTCCGCATCGCTCATGGCGCGGAATGTGACGCGGCTTGTCACGGCGAAGTCGCGCCGCTCACCGGAGGGCATGATGAGGGCCACCGCCGTGCAAACGCTGTGGGTACGCCCCTGCAGGAGGGAAAGCATGCGGTGGGCATCCGCCGGATCGCTCGGTTTGCCCAGGGGGCGTCCGTCGAGAAAGACGAGCGTGTCGGCCGCCACAATCACATGGTTCGGGTAATCTGCGGCCACGGCCTCGGCCTTGGCTGAAGCGTTGCGGGCGCAGAGCTGCTCCGGAGGAAGCTCGGCCGAGTTCTGCTCACGCGTTTCACGACAGATGACGCAAAAGGCGACGCGCTCGCGCAGCAAGAGATCGCGACGCCGCGGGGATTGTGAGGCGAGAATCAGCATACGTCCTTCTCCGGACTCATACGTCCCAACACCCGGCGGCGCACGTCGTCATTCAGCTCATGGATGCGCTGAATCGTCGTGCCTTTCATTTGCTCGGCGCGGGTTCGGCATTCATCCCGATCCTCGCGCGTTGCGAACTCCAGACCGACGAGAGCGCGACCGACTGATTCTCCGGAATACCGGTAATTGAAATAGCACAGGTTGGCAAACTCCCCCATGACGCGCATAAACTCCAGGAAGGCGCCGGGACGCTCCGGGAACTCGATGACGAAGAACACGGGATGACTCAGGTGGACGCGGTCGTAGGATATCATGCGGAAGAGCACGTCTTCGTCATTCGTCACATCCTGAGCCTCCATGCCATGCTCGTGCAGACGGCGGTTGATTTCATCGAATTGCTCCTCGGTGCCGAGAACGCCAAAGACCGGGTACTGCAGATCCGCATTGATGCGACCGAACTGCACATCCATCAGCTGGACCCCCTCGGGGATGTTCTCGAGATAGTTGAGAATTTGTCCGCGCTTTGTTTGCATGGGGATGCGCAGGTAGCGCAGCTTGCGATTGCTCTCGCGGACGCCGGCGCGACCGGCTACAACGCCGAGCTGGGAGAAGTCCATGTTGGCGCCGGAGAGGATGACGAGACATTTTTCTCCCGCTCGGATCCGCCCGTGGTCCCAGTCTTGCATGAGAGCGGCAAGACCCATGGCGCCGGAGGGTTCCGGGGCGACGCGCAAGCTGTTCCACACGGCGCGGATCGCCTGACAAACTTCATCGTTGCTGACAGTCACGTACTCATCCAGCAGCTCGCGGCACAGTTCAAAGGTGTTTTCACCGGCGATGCGGACAGCGGTGCCATCGCAAAAGACATCGACATAGGATAACTCCGTCCGCTTGCCGGTCTCTACGGCCAGTTTCATCGAGGCCTGGTTCACTCCCTCTACGCCGATGCAGCGGCAGGTCGGCCAGAACTTCTTGAACCAGCAGGCGCACGCCGACGCAAGCCCGCCGCCACCGATCTGCAGATACACCCGGTCAAACGGACCGCAACCGCTCATCACCACTTCATCCGCCAATGTTCCTTGCCCGCCCATGGTCGTGAGGTCGTCGTAGGGGTGCACAAAGGTGAGACCGCGTTCCTCGGCGAAGCGGTGAGCAGCCGCCGAGGCCGCATCGTAGGAATCGCCGGTCAGGATAATTTCCGCATGCTCGCCGCCGTGCATGCGAACCGCGTTTTGCTTGACGATGGGAGTCGAGCGAGGCATGAAAATATGGGCTTTGCACCCGAGCCGAGAGGCGGCTAACGCGACACCCTGACCATGATTGCCGGCACTGGCGGCGACGACACCGCCGGCACGCTGCTCCGGGGAGAGCTTGGCCATGCAGTTGAACGCGCCGCGCCATTTGTACGCCTTGATGGGTCCCAGATCCTCACGTTTCGCATAAACCACAGCGTCGATGCCCGGCAGACAGAGTTGTTGCAGCGGTGTTGCCGTTCCCACGGCATACACCCGCTCGCGAGCCTCCAGAATCTCATCAAACAGCTTTTCTTTCATTTCTTTCATGCTTGTCTCCCTCCGACGAGTTCATTGTACCACCGCTCTAACTTCTTGGCAAGCACAGACGCATCGCCGGGAAAGGGCTCCTGGCAGGCAGTCGGAGGAGGGGTGCGCGCTGCTCATGGCCACGTCGAGGGGAGGGAAGCGCTCCGGCTCCACGGCTCAAACTCCGGAGGGATGGGAGCTGTGAAAAACAGTCTCTCTCCGCTCACCGGGTGGATGAAGGAAAGGCGCCAGGCGTGCAGCATGAGCCGACCTGTCTGCGCCTTCTGGCGCTTGGGATGAGCGTAAACGGGATCGCCAATGAGAGGGTGCCCCAGGTGAAGCATGTGCACACGTATTTGATGGGTGCGGCCGGTGTGCAGCGTGCAGAGAACAAGCGAACTGTCCGTGGCGGCGTCGTAGTGCAGGAGACGGTAATCCGTGATGGCGGGTTTGCCGCTGCCGGGGTTGACGACAGTCATTTTGAGACGATTGACCGGGTGGCGTCCGATATGGGTGAACACCGTGCCTTCCTCCGGATGAAGATGCCCCTGTGCCACCGCCAGGTAGATTTTTTGCGTGTCGCGCTCGGCAAACTGCGAAGCGAGCGCGCGGTGAGCCGCATCGTTTTTTGCCACCACGATGCACCCGCTCGTGTCTTTGTCGAGGCGGTGCACGATGCCGGGACGCTCCACACCGCCGATCCCGGAAAGATCGCCGCAGTGGTACAGCAGCGCATTCACCAAGGTGCCATCCGGGTTCCCGGCGGCGGGATGCACCACCATGCCGCTCTCTTTATCCAGCACGATGAGATGGGAATCCTCGTAGAGAATGCGCAGTGCGATGTCCTGGGGCTGTGCGGCGGCGGGCGTGGGATCCGGGATGTCGATGCGCAGTCGCATGCCGATTTCCACGGGAGTCCGGGGCTTGCAGGGAGAGCCGTCGTCGCGACGAACGAATCCGTCCTTGACGAGGCTCTGGATGCGGGCGCGCGACAGCTCCGGCAGGTGTGCCGCGAGGTACTGGTCGAGCCGGACGCCCGGGCAATCTTCCACGATGTGCAACATCTCACATGCGGGTCGGATTATGCAGGAAGACGGTCGGCAAGTCGTAGCGCTCGTGGAGCATGGCTCCCACCGCTTTCACCCCGAATGTCTCCGTGGCATAGTGACCGGCAAACAACACATTCATCTTCATATCCTGTGCCGCGTTGAACACCCAGTGATTCTGCTCCCCGGTGAGGAAGGTGTCGAAGCCTTTTTCCTGAACACGGTACACCTCCGGACCGGCAGAGCCTGAGGAGATAATGACGCGACCCGCCGGCGCATCGGGGTTGGCCACGTTGCCCGTGACCTCCGATTCGGTAATGCTGGCGTACAGGTCGCGCAACTGACCGACCGTGCCGCTGAAAACGCCTGAGACGGCCATCGCGATGCCATGGCGCTCCATCTCCGTAGAAATGCGCTGCAACCCCAGTTGCCGGGCAATGCAGATATTGTTGCCGAGGGACTGGTGAACATCCAGCGGAAGGTGAGCCGAGTAAACGGCGAGATTATTGTTCAGGCAGGTTTCAATCTTTTTGCGCCACCACCCGACGAGGGGACGCAACCCGCACCAGAAAATGCCATGGTGGACAATGAGAAGGTCGGCCCCGGCCTCCACGGCATCGTCCAGCGTCTTCTGCGTGGCGTCCACCGCGGTGGCTATTTTGTGGACTTTCCCGTTGTTCTCGACCTGGAGGCCGTTGATGGCCATGGGCGAATCCTGAATGAACTGAACGGAAAGCATGTTGTTCAGCAGGGAGACAATCGTGTGAAGTTGGATACTGTTATTCATCGTTACCGTGGATGTGAATGTTGCGTGTGGATATTTCTTCGTGCAATCGCCGGGAAAACTCTCGTGCCATATCATAACCATTCTGGCGGAGGTATTGACCGAGGGCGGCCACCTCAACCAAACGAGTCATATCGCGCCCCGGAGCGACAGGCAGGGTGATGCGCTCCACCTCGACCCCGAGGATCGACGTCATTTTGCGCTCCAGTCCGAGACGCTCCGTTTCCGTCATCTCGCCCCCGGTCAAATTGATGATGAGGTTGATTTTTTTCTGCCGACGGAAAGCGCGCAGGCCGTAGAGGTCTGTGACATTGATAATGCCGATGCCGCGAATTTCAATGAAGCCGCTGCTCAGTTTGGGAGATGAAGCGATGAGGTCCCCGCTTATGTTGCGGATGCACACCATGTCATCCGCGATCAGGGAGGCGCCGCGTTCGACGAGACCGAGCGAAACCTCGCTCTTGCCGATGCCGCTCTCTCCCGTGATGAGGACGCCGACGCCGCGCACATCGACCATGCAGCCGTGCAGCGTCGTGCTGTCGGCAAACTCATTTTCGAGGATGATTGTCGCGCGGTTCACCAGGCTCATGGTGGGCAGCGCTGAGCGGAAAACCGGCACGGAACATTCATCCGCTATGCTCACGATGTCCGCCGGCACATCCGCCCCGCGCGAAAAAATGAGGCACGGCACGTCATTGGCGCAGATTCGATGCATGCGCTCGCTTCTCTCGGGATCTTTCAGCTCACCCAGGTAGGCCATTTCGCCGGAGCCGAAAATTTGAATGCGCTCCTGGGCGTAGTACCCGAAAAAGCCGGAGAGGGCGAGACCCGGGCGATTCAATGCGGGTCGCAAAATGGAACGAGTCATCCCCAGCGGGCTGTTGAGCAGTTCCAACTCCAGCTGGGAGCGGTACAACTCATAAAAATGAGCCACGGAAATTTTATCGACCTTCTTGACGACCGGATCCTTCATCTGGCGGTTATTTTCTCACATCGCAACGCATGCGTCAAGTTTGCAACGCCTCGCTTTTTGAAAAATCCGCCTGATTTTTGTTATCAAGAAACTCTTTTGTGCTTGCAGGCGTGGCGTTCATTTGTTAAGATCACCCCGGAGGATTATGCTGGAAGCACGTAACATCAGTCTGGAGGTTGAGAATGGGGACGAGTCCCTCTTTCTGCTCAACGAGGTGAACTTTTGCATCCCCCGCGGCCATTTCATGGCGATTGTGGGACCGTCCGGCTGCGGCAAGACGACGCTGCTCAAGACGATTGCGGGCATCAAGACGGCGACGGACGGCACTTTTATCTGGGAAGGGCGGGATCTCTCGGAGGATGGAGACTTTGAACCGCATGAAATTGGCTACGTTCCGCAATTCAGCATTGCGTTTGACGAGCTCACCGTGGATGAGAGCATCGAGAGCGCCGCGCGCCTGCGAGTGGCAGCCGACGAAGATGAGCTGAACGATCTGATTGACAACGTGCTGGCCGAGACCGGCATGACGGATATAGCTGATCGGCAGGTGAAGCTGCTCTCCGGCGGGCAAAAACGCCGTCTTGCATTGGCCATGGAATTGGTCAGCAGTCCGCGCATCTTGCTGTGCGATGAGGTGACGAGCGGATTGGACCCGCGCTCCGAGCGTGAGATTGTGCAGCTCCTGCACGACCTGAGTCGCAAGGATGGGCGCATCGTCATTTCCGTGACGCACAGCCTTGCGCAGATGGAATTGTACGACAGCATCATGGTGATGGTGCGAGGCAATCTCGCCTATCATGGCTCTCCCAACGCCATGAGTCACTACTTCGGCGTGAACAGCTTTGAAGAGGTTTACCCCCAGCTTGCCCTGCGGGCTCCGGAAGAATGGCGCATGAGCTGGCTGAAACACCGCGTCGCTTACTACCAGCGACTGGAGACCGAACATGTCGAAAAATACAAGTCTCTGGGCTTGCAACCGCCTCCCCCCAAACCGGTGGACGAAGATGAAGCGCCCATGCCGAGTTTTGTCACGCAGATGGGGCAATTGCTGAGGCGGCGCTTTATGGTGTTGATGCGTGACCGCACGCAGCTGCTGCTGCAAATCGCCATGATCGTGATTTTCCCGATTCTGGTGGCCTTGTTTTCCAGCAAGGGGCAGGACCAGTTGCTCACGCTGACGGACACCTCCGGGTCGGATGTGGCGGTGGAGATTCAAGCTCAGCAGGCGCAGGCTGAGGTGCGTGCGCGGGTGGGTTCCGCTGTTTCCGGCATCATCATGTTTGAGGTTATCCTGCTGGGTCTGATGGGGTCGAACAACGCCTCCCGTGAGATAGCCGGCGAGCGCTTGATTATGGAAAAGGAGAGGTTTGCCGGTATGCGGGTGGGGGCCTATGTGACGTCCAAGATGATTTTCCTGGCGATTCTGGTTATTCTGCAAAGCATCTGGATGTACGCCTTTGTCCAATTTTTCTGGGAATTCCGGGGAGATGAACTCAATCACCTTTATTTCCTCCTCCTGGCCAATGCGGCCATGACCAGCGTTTGCCTGGGAATTTCCGCCAATTGCAACACGCCGGACCAATCTTCCTTGCTGAGCATCTACCTCGTCGGCTTCCAACTGCCGCTATCCGGGGCGGTGCTGGCTCTGCCGGATATGGTCGAACTGTTTACGCAACCCTTTATCTCGGCGTACTGGGCATGGAGCGGGAGCATAGAGGGTGGGTTGACATCCGATGTGCTCAAAGCCGTCAAGAGCATTGTGCAGACGAGTTTCAGCGCCGCGGGACTTTGCAGCATTGTTCTCTGGGTGCACGTGGCGGTGGGCGTGCTGCTCACGTGGATTGGCTGCCGCCGCCCCCGCTGGGATTAACCTTTTTTCACCTCGTTTTAACGACCAACACATCGATACATTATGGCAGCAAGAAGAGCACGCCGAGGCGGCGGCAAAAGAAAAGGAAAAATGAACCTGATACCCTTGTTTGGGGGTATTGGGGCCGTGGTTGTGGTTGCCCTTATTTTGGGGTCCGGGATCCTCAAGAAGGGAAGCGGAGCGCGGGGGATGGAACCCACCCCGGACTTCCGCATATCTGACTACCGGATGGATGGATCGCGCTTTGCTTCTTCGGGAAATGTTTACGTATTCGACGGGCGCGTGGAGAGCATCGAGACCATCGGCAGTTCGCGCGTCGTGAGTATTTCCATACCGGACAATCCGGATGAAAGACTGCCTTTGCTCGTGCCGGGCAATGTGCATTTGCGCACGAATCTTACGCGTGGCGATCGTTTCTTGTTTGAAACGACCTGCCGCACCGGGCGTACCGCAGACGGGAAGCAGGTGAAAGGGGTTTTAGTTGTTAAAAATGTAGAAAACAAGTGATGAAACGCAAAAAATCTGCTATTCTGGTATTGTCTCTCGCCGCAGCGGGAGTGAGCGTGGCTCAAATGCCCGCCGCAGGCGGCGGTGGAACCGCTGCTCCCGCCCCAAGTCCCGCTATGCCCACCAGCGTGGATGCCAGCGGCTCTTCTGTCAAGCCCGCCACAGATGACCCCGCCCACAGGGGAGAGACGCCTAATCCTCAGCTCTTAGGAATGGAAATGCCATTGATGGATCCTTCCACCGACACCGTGAAGTACAATGGCGGCGTCTTCGACGTCGGGAATAACGCGGCGGTGCGCGCACGGTTTGAAAAATTCCTGCAGCAGGTGCCTGACAATACCGCTGAATCCAAGCGCTACCGAGCTTTGTTCAAAGAGATGCTGCAGTTGACGCGCAAGTCCGGGCGTGACCGCCATTACTCAATCGGCGGCGAGACGCTCATCAAGATCGGCAAGCTCCTCTACGAGGCTTCCGACTACCCCGCGGACGCCCAGCAGTCCGGCACGCTGGCGACCACAATCGTCAGCGCTCTCGACGTGCAGCGCGAAGCGTTAAAACGTGAACACAGCAATGAAAAGCTGGAAGGCGAGATGAAGGATCTGCTTCGTCAGGCCGATAGCTGGCAGAACTACAATGTTGCCCGCAAAACCAGCATCTCCGCCAAATCGGCCAATGGCGGCAAGGATGCTCCTAAAATTGACCCGGGCGGAGACATGAATGCACTGCGTATCGCCCAATATCTCAAGGATGTTGCAAAAAAAGAAGCCACGCAGGCGGCTAACCTGACCACCAATGAGACGGCGCGCCTGGCCGCCAAGGTTAACTACCAGTCTGTCCTCCTGACCATGCTGTTTTCCCGGCGCTTTGACCACGCTTGCGTGGGAGCGCGCGTTTACCGCTTCATATTCCGGGAAGGGGATACCAAGCTGCTCCTGAAAGAGGACTCGAAAGCTAATGAATTGTTCACGGGAGGCATGGGTTTGCCGCCCACTGTGAACGCCATTGATTCCATGGCCAGCAACATGCGCCGTGAGGTTGACCAGAGCATTCAGTCGGTTTACGGCATGCTGGCCAGAAATAAGCTGGCCGAAGCTACTCAGCACCTCATTGAGGCGGTTGCCGTCGGCGAGTACATGCAGAGTGTCGCCACTTTCCCGACAGACGCTCGCCAGCGCATAGCGCGCTATTGGACACTGCGCAAGCGTGCGCTCACGGCGCTGAATGCGCGTGATTACGCGACGGTGGAAGAGGTGGCCGCCAAGATGAAGGAAATGGATGTGGACTTTGACGATTCGATGCTGCTCAGCTACACGACGGGTAAGAAGAGGCAGAGCGATTTAGCCATCCGCAATGCCAGCAAAGCGTTGCGCGCCGGCAATGAAGAGGATTTTAACAAGTACATCACGGAAGCCGGTATCATCTGGCCCCGCAACCCCAACTTGGACAAAGGTACCGAGATGCTTGCCAAAATTGATGAGGGAGACCCCATCAAAGATGAGTTCCGGCGTCTTTATGAAGGAAAGGAGTACCGTCGCATCGCCCGCGAACGCGAGCACTTCAAGATTGTGGCCATGGATCCTGATCTTTCCAAGAAGTACGAGGAGGTTATTGAACTTGTCATGCGCATGGATGGCATGCTCTCTCAGATCAAGGAGGTGGCCAAGCAGGACAATTCCATCGGCCCGTGCATGGCTTATGAAAAACTTGTCGAATGGCAAAAGAGCGATGAAAAATTTGCCAATGATTCGGAGATGACCTTGACACTGCGGGAGATTGAATCAAATGCTCACGACTTTGTGCAGGCTCTGCGCGATGGCGAAGCTTGCGAAAGCCACGGGGAATACGGCTCCGCTCTCGCTTGTTTCTACAAAGCTCAGTGCAAATATCCCCAGTCCACGATTGCTAAGGACGGTATCAAGCGCGTCATGAATGTCATCGTGAAAGCCTCCTACGAATGAGTTTGAGGCATCCTGTCACCACACGTTTCGCCCCCACGCCGAGCGGGGAGTTGCACGTGGGGCATGTGCTGGCGGCTGCGCGCGCGCGGCGTCTGGCCGACGTCCATGGCGGGAGTTGCCTGCTTCGGGTGGAGGATATTGACACGGCGCGAACGCAGAACCCGATGTGGCTGACGGGTCTGTTCGAAGATCTGGCCTGGTTGGGGCTGCATTTTGATGGAGAAGTAATGGTGCAGAGCCGTCGAATGAAGGTGTATGAACAGGCTCTGAATCGCATTCGCTCGCTGGGCTTGCTTTACCCGTGCTTTTGTACGCGTGCCGAGATACGCGCTGAATGGGCCGCCATGGCGCGAGCTCCCCACGACGGCGAATGTCCGCATTACAGCCGACGTTGTCGCAACTTGCCCGCGGATCGTGTGCAGGAGCTTTTGGACAAAGGCGTCCCCCATGCTTGGCGCATTGATATGCAACGTGTTCAGGATTTGGTAGGCTGCCTGAAATGGGAGGACCTGCGCACGGGAACCCGGCTCTGCATACCCTCCGAATGTGAAGATGTTATCATTTCTCGCAAAGATACGCCCGCGAGTTACCATCTCGCGGTCGTGGTCGATGATGCGGAGCAGGGGGTCAATTTAGTGACACGCGGCGAAGATTTGCTTGCCTGCACTCCTTTGCAGCGCGCCCTGCAGGCCGTGCTGGGATTGCCGACGCCCTTGTATGCCCACCACATGCTGCTGCGCGATGTATCGGGGAACCGTCTCTCCAAACGCGACAAGGCTCGATCCATTCGCAGCTTGAGAGAGCAGGGATTCAGTCCGCAACGGATTTTCCGTTCCTTGGATTGCGCACTCAACAGGGGCGGCATTTGGAAGCCGGAGTAATCCCTACCCTCGGTACAGGGCCTTGTGGTGCTGCCAGATGGCAAAGGCTACGCACAGCACGTTCGGCAGCCAAAGTACGATGTAGGGCGTGATCCCCGGCGTTTTGCGTGACAATTCACAGAAGATTAATGCCACAAAATAAACGGCGGCCACCAGGATGCCCAGGGCAAACCCGGTTGAGGTGTCGCGCCGCCTCGCCGTGATTGCAAGAGGTACGCCGATCAGCGAAAAGACGATGCAAGCGCATGCAAAAGACGCCCGCTGCACCCCCTCCGTTCGGAAGGCCAATTCGTTCGTTGGATTGAGCTGCGTCGTGTAAAAGAGGACTTCACGCGCCGTATCATCCATCAGCAATTTCGCGCATGGGAAGAGTTTGTTGTTGCCTGCTGCTCTCGCGTACCGGTGTACGGTGGCATGGTCCAGACAGCGGATGCGATCCAGATGTTGCAAAGCCTGCTCTATCTCCTCGTTGGTGAAGCGATTGGGCTTCATTTTACGACGGTTGTAGAGGGGAATATGTATCCGCAGGGGCATCTCATCAATGAGGGGTAAGTTCGTGGTTTGATCGTGCCCGTTCTGTTCAATGGTGGCGTGGTGAAGCGTGAGGTAAAGCTGGCGTGATTGCTGGTCGAATTGACCGATGTCGGCGTTCTGCGCATGCATGGCCTGAAATTTTGGCGTCGCAGGGTCGTTTTTGTCTGTGTCAGGATAGATGTGCAGACCGTACAGCGTGTCTCCCTGCCTCCTGTTGATAAAGAGGCGAATGCGGTCCAACTTCGTTGCGCTTCGCCCGGATTGGAGGAGATTGCGCGGATTATCCGTAGCGGCCTGCATCGCGAGTTCACTCATGGCGTTTTTCCCGCGCGGAGCCACATCAATGTTGATGTAATAACAGAGGGCGGACAGCAGAATAGCCATGACAAAAGCGGGGAGGCTCAATCGCCACAGGCTGAGACCGGCCATACGCATCGAAGTCAGCTCATTGTCGGCCGCCAAACGACCGTACACAAGAAGCACCGCCGTCAGGAATCCCCACGGGACCGAGAAGGTGAGAGAAAAAGGAATGACCTGAAGGACGAAATCAATCACGATGCTCGGAGGAGCGCCGCTTTCGACCAAAAGAGCGTGCAATTCCTTAAAAAGCTGGCCCAGCAGCATCAACAATGTCAGCGATACAACCCCGAGCAGGGTTACCGCTGCAAGTTGTCGGAAGATGTAGAGATCCAGCGTACGCATTTCCTGTGCCTCATGCTACCACATTCTGCATGGTTTTGCCAATGCTAAAGTGCGCACTCTTCTTTTCTCGTCGCCAAAAATCAATTTTTATTTTGGCGAGCAAGGTACGCCTTCATCTCCAAATCGTACACCTTTTTTTCGACCTCGTGAATCCTTTTCTCCAGAGCATTTTGATTCGCGCCGGCCGACAACGCCTCACGAGCCGGGAAGTCCTGCTCAATGTTTTTGACCACGGCAACTTTGGTGCCGATGGAGGTGATTCGGTAAAGTGTGCGAGCCATTTCTCCCGGCGTGCGTATGCAACCGTGCGAAAGGCGGTGTCCCGCGCGCACTTTCCCGATATGCATGCCGACTCCGTCACCGGTGAGGCGCATCCAACAGGGCATGGGAGAACCGACAAAGGAACCGCCTTCCGGTACGGGATCGGAAAAGGCGTCGGCATCGCGATTCACGCACTTCCCGTCTTTATCCAACATTTTGCCGTAGCGGTTGGAAGCGTACGTTTCCTTCTTTTCGCGTATGGAGAAGTTGCCAACGGGAGTTTCCCGCCCCGGGATACCGGTGGAAACCGGCCAGTCTGCGGCCACTTGTCCATGGACGTAGAGGCGTCCGCGCTGTTGCTCCAGGCAGATGACGACGCGGCAGTTTTTAGGAGCTTGTCGGAGCAATTCCTGATCCTTGAAAATTTTGATGGTGACCGGATACTGGTTGTGGGACACGAAGTACTCGTAGGAGGAAGGCGCGTAATTGCAGCGACTTTGCTGCTGGCGCAGGGCTGCCAATTCTTCCTTAGCTGCCGTGAGTTCAGGATCCTGCATCGTCATGCACGATGGCACGGTAGTTTGTACGACAACCAGACCAAACAGGACGAAAAAGGAGCGCAGGTATGAGTGCATGTCGGACGATGCTTATTGGATGATGACCTTGGACCCGATCGGCGTGTTTTCAAAGAATATCTTGGCCATCTTGCGCGGCAGGCGGATGCATCCATGGCTCTCCGGCGCGGATGTCACGATGCCCTCGTGCATCCAGATGCCTCCGGAGGTGATTTGCAAACCGAAGTTCATCTCCGCTCCTTTGTAACGACCGCCAGGCGGTATCGGGTCGCCCACGGTGTACTCCGACACGAGCGTGTTGCCCGCCGCATCAACGATACTGCCGTAGGAGGATGATTTGTGGTCAATGTCCTTGGCGATGACGGAAAAGGTCCCTTGGGGTGTGCCGTGGCCGGCACGTCCGGAGGATATATCGGAAAGACCGACCTGGCGGCCGCCGATGTAATATTTCGCCTGCTGCAAACGAGTGTCAACGACAATGACATGCTCGCCATGCACCCCTTCCGGCACGTCCCAATAGCCATCGGATACGGCGTCTCTCGCCGGGGTAAAAAGTTTTTTGGGTCGGAAGGCATAACCCATACCCATGGCATCGGCGATTTTATTTTGCGCTGTACAGGCCGCAGTAAGCAGAGCGGTAAGTATAAGACAGAGGTACTTCATAGCACAATATCAATTTGAACAACCGAAAGTTTGCGAGCAAGTTATGCACCTTCAGAACTGAATTGTCAAGCATAATCCTTGCCGAAATCAAGCAGGCAAGACGCAACAGCAGGAGTCAGGCGAAACGCAGCTCATCCCTGCGCCCCCTGCACGAGCCGTGGAGCAGGGGCGCCCCCGGCTTGAGACCCTTCCGCCCCCGTCCGCCTGAATCTGATTTATTTGCCGGCATGCAAGAGCTGAGCCGCTTTTTCATAGCCTTTGCTCTCTGCATATTGGCAGGCCGTCTCTCCTTGCGCATTGACAGTCTTAGGATTTGCCTTCCCTTTCAGGAGCAAGGAGAGGATTTTGAGCTGTTCCGGGGTATCTCCGCAGGCTGCGTGAAGATAGGGTTCACGAGTCATCATACCTCCGCTTTGATCAACAAAATTCGCAGCGGCTCCATGCTTGAGCAGCTGCTCAACAAGCGGGACATTAGCCATTTTACATGCGTACCAAAGCGGGCGCGGGGGAGCGCCATTGCTTCCCATCCAAGTCTTGCCTTCCGCAGAGACGCCGGCTTCCAGCATGTACTGGACGGTTCGAGCCAGAGCTTCCGGATTCTTGATCGTTTTCTTGGATCCTATGATTTTGACCAGCATACTCTGTAGCCCATTTTGACTCAGGGTATCCCCCGAATCCGGCTTCGCACCGCTTTTGAGCAATAACTGTACCAATTTGAAGTTTTCAGGATGAAGCAGGATAGCTAACTTCAGGGGTGTATACGAGAAAGACTTTTCGTTACCGTGCCCTTTCACTTGGTGAGTGAATTGGGCGTTTGGATTCATTTTTGCCCTGAGCGCCTTGCGGGCGGCAGCTACGGAGCCCTCCAGACAGGCCGCGTGGAGCGGCGTGCCGATGGATGTAACGGGCGCTCCGAGCTTGATCATATCCGAAATCAATCCGTCCGGTAGTTGATCATAGTTGCCCGAAAAAAGGAGGTAATCCATGATGGGCGACAGATAATCGTAATGGGAAAAATCTTCTTCACCGTTCACCCATGCCTGGAGATGGTTGCGCATCTCCGTCACGGCTTCTTCCGGTAATATCCCGCTTTTCTCCAACTCGTCTATCTTGGACAAAAACTGCTCCCGATTAGTTTTTTCTTCTTTCGCCTTGGGTACGGGGGCTGCATCGGCCGTCGGGATTACGTTGTTCCAGTTCGCCGCTGTCAGCGCAAGGATGATGACAAAAAGGGGCTTCGCGACAATCTTCATGACGCCGGCATGATATCAAATGGGGCAAAGCGCGTCAATAACAAAGACGAATCTGTCCGGCAAACACCCCTTGACAAGGAGGAACGTCAGAAGGACAATCGTCTTTCAGAAAGGCAGGGGAAAGGTCCGGCAGTCTCAACGAAGAGCGCGACGATGACGACTTTGCTCGCGCAGGGCCGCTTGCATTTTAGCGCAGTGACGGTAGCGGGTGCGATCAGCCAAAACTTTCATGCTCAGCTGGGACGACCCCCAGCGCAGCACTTGAATCTCCACGACGCGCACCCCCCACTTGCGCATCAAATCCTTGGTGGGGTGGTAAATATCAATGGTGCCGGTACCAACCAGAGCGCCGCCGTAGTCGTCCACAACGTACACGTAGGGTTCCCCTTTGATCATAAAACGGGTTCCCAACGGGTAAACAGACCAGTCGGCCGCCGCGCTGCGTACCTGATTCGTGTACTTGAGCTGGGTGCCCACGGCGTTGCGAGCGCCATAGCTCAGATGGTCGAGTTCTGAGTGACTGTAAGCAGTTGTTCGCACCACCCGATTGAGTTGAGAAGGATGGTAAAACGGCATCCCGTGCCGATCACGTCCGAGCTTGGGGAGCTTGGGATTCGGTCGCGCAGAAGGAGACGGCGCCGCGGGCATGATAAAGTCACGACTGATCGCATTCAAGTTTGTGGAGGGCGTTGCCTTCGAAGACTTTGCCTCGGTGCCAGCCTTTGAAACCCCTGCCAACAGGAGGAGGCTCATCAGTGTCAGGGCACATGTTAATGGGGCTTTCATGCGTAGTCCTTTATTGTTATTTACGCTCAGAACTCGTTATCAATCAAGCGCACGTCTCCCAACTTTACCATACAGCCTCCCCGTTTGGCAAGCATTTTTTTTGCTCCCTGGTCTGCCAATGAGTTAATATATTAAAAATAAATAAGTTGAAAAGATAATAAAATGGGTGATGACAATCCCCGCAAAGAGACCGTTCCGCCGCCTTGAAGCTGAATGGATGCAGGATTTCGCCGAGCGCAAGTTCGGTGAGTTGACATGCATGAGCGGCGGTGGTAGGATGTGGGAGGGATGACGCCGGATAAAGCGGAATTACTTGCTCCTGCGGGGACGTGGGAGAGCATGCGCGCCGCCGTGGCCAATGGGGCGGATGCCGTGTATTTTGGAGTTGAGCAGTTCAACGCGCGCATGCGCGCCGGCAACTTCAAACGTGAGGAGCTGCCCGGGATCATGCACTTTTTGCACGAACGAGGCGTGAGGGGATATGTGACCATGAATGTGCTGGTGTTTCCCGGAGAGATGGAGGCGGCGGTGGAATGTCTGGATGTGTTGAATGAATCCGGAGTGGACGGTGTTATTGTCCAGGATATGGGCTTGGCGGACGTGATAGCCAGACAGAAGCGCGATGGACGCTGGAACATGCAACTGCATATTTCCACCCAGATGACCGTGAGCTGCCCGGAGGCCGTACGACTGATAGATGATCTCTTTGCCCCGGAGCAGATTGTGTTGGCGCGCGAGCTGTCGCTGAATGAGATTGCAGCCTGTGCCGCTTCCACGCGCGCGCGCATCGAAGTATTCTGTCATGGTGCCTTGTGTGTGGCATATTCAGGGCAGTGTTTGACCAGTGAAAGCCTGGGACAGCGCAGTGCTAATCGCGGTGAGTGCGCTCAAGCTTGTCGTTTGCCCTACCATTTGCGAGTGGACGGCAAAGCTCTCAACCTTGGTGAGCAACGCTACCTCTTTTCCCCCCAGGATTTGTGTGCCATCAATCTTTTGCCTCAAATGCTTCATGCTGGTGTTCAATGCTTTAAAATTGAAGGACGGCAAAAGAAACCGGAATATGTGGCGGCCGTGGTGCGGGCCTACCGCCGCGCATTAGACGCGGCCCTGACCCCCCATCGGGCCCCCCATACCCCCGCCCCGCGTGACATCTACGCCATGAAACTGACCTTTTCTCGCGGCTTTTCCACCGGTTGGTTGAAAGGAACGGATCACCCCGGACTGACGCATGGCAGGTTTGGCAAAAAACGGGGGATGTTGGCAGGGGAGGTTGAGAGCTGTGTCCACGGGAGTATCACCCTGAAGGAACATCCGCGTATTCCGATTGCTCCCGGAGATGGTTTTGTGGTAGATCAGGGGACTGATCGCAATGATGAGCAGGGAGGCCGCATTGTGAAGATTGAGGGACGTACGCTTTTCTTTTACGAAAAATCGTGCAGTATCGACTGGAAGACTGTTCATGCGGGGCAGTTGTTATGGAAGACCTCTGATCCTGTGCTTGAGAGAGAATTGCGAGCCACATGGATGCCGTTGCGCGTGCCTGCTGTGGCTGCTCATACGGAGCTTCATATTCAGGTGAACGGGGATGTGGGCGAGAGGCTCGAACTCACGTGCCGGGGGATGAGTGTGCAGAGTAAGATGCCTCTGGCAGCGGCTCAGAAACACGCGCTCACCCCAGATTATCTGCGAACGCAGTTAGGTCGACTCGGCAATACCGGGTTCGTACTTGGTTCGCTCCATGTGAAATTGGAAGGAGCATGCATGCTCCCCGTGTCAGAACTCAATCGGATGCGGCGCGAACTTGTCAAACTTCTACAAGATAGAACTCAATCATTTCCGCGCTCGCGGACGCCGGTCGAACTGCCTCATTTTGCTCCGTCAACGCCCTCGGATGCTGTTGAATGGAGCGTGTTGGTACGCACAGAAGAGCAAGCGATGGCCGCGCTTGAAAGTGGGGCAAAAAGGATCTACCTTGACCTTCCCAACCTGCAAAAGCTCCCCGATGTGGCGCAGCGCATGAGAAATATTGCTCCCTCCGTTTCTCTTTGGGGCGCCTGTCTTCGCATCATGAAGCCGCATGAGACCGGATATTTCAAATATCTGCAAGCCATGCACCCGGATGGCGTGTTGGTGCGTAATCTGGGAGCGCTGGAGTACTGGCGAGGGAAGGGAGTACGCCTGTGCGGGGATTTTTCGCTCAATGTTTCCAATACATACAGTCTGAAGCTTTTAGTGGATCAGGGCTTGGAGGCATGCACGGTTTCTTATGACTTGAATGCGGAGCAAATTATCCAACTGTTGGACTGTGGAGGAACCCCTTATTGGGAATTGGTACTCCACCAGCACATGCCGCTTTTCCACAGCGAACATTGCGTTTTCTGCGCTTTTCTGACGCACGGGCATAATTTCAAGGACTGCGGGCGCCCCTGTGAGCGGCACGATGTGCGTGTGATTGACCGAACCGGAGCCGCGCATTACCTCCGCAGTGATGAGGGGTGCCGCAACACGCTTTTCAATGCGCATGCTCAAAGTTCTGCCCGCTGTGCTTTCCCCGCTATCCGGAGAGGCCTGCGGAGGTTCCGCTTGGAGTTTCTCACCGAAGATGCCAACCAGGTGAAGCGTCTCATGCATCTCTACAAAGCTTATCTCTCCGGTCGGGAAAGCCTACCGACGCTCCTGCGGCAAGTCGGAGCGGTGGACCGTCCGGGAATCACGGAGGCTGCATCATGAACACCGACCAACCACACCAGTCAGATCATTTGCGGGCTCGCTGGATTTTGAGCGCCCCGGTGCTTTTTTTCATCCTTTATTCCGGCACGGCATTTCTGACTGGGAATTTTAGCGCGCTCCCGGTATCTGTGGCTTTTTTGGCAGCGGCGGTATGGGGGATGGTACTTTTCCCCAAAGTGCCTTTCAGCGTGAAAGTCGACATCTTTTCCCGCGGCGCAGCACACAGGGATATCATGATGATGATCTGGATCTTCATGATGGCCGGCGCGTTCGCTGAATCAGCACGGAACTTGGGGGCGGTGGCCGCCACGGTGTCGCTGACGTTGCATTTCATGCCACCGGGTATGATTCCCGCCGGTCTTTTTCTCGCATCCTGCCTCGTTTCGCTCTCCATCGGTACCTCCGTTGGCACCATTGTAGCGCTGATGCCGGTGGCAACCGGGTTGGCAAGCGGCACTGGTATGGATCCCTCGATGATTTGCGGTATTGTCGTGGGTGGGGCCTTTTTTGGCGATAACTTGAGTTTTATTTCGGATACGACAATAGCGGCAACCCGCACTCAGGGATGCGCGATGCGTGATAAGTTTCGCGCAAATTTGCGTATTGTTCTGCCGGCGGCCATTGTGGCGCTGGTCATCTACATCATCCGTGGGCAAGGGGGCTGTGAGCTGCCCAAGGATTCGACAACAGCCGAGTGGGGTGGGGCGTTGCCTTATTTGTCCGTGCTGGTGTTGGCTCTGGCGGGCATGCACGTTTTGCCGGCTCTTTTCATCGGAATTGTCGCCACAGGGATTCTGGGGGGAATCCGGGGCTGTGACATTTCTCAGTGGCTCTCGTCGTTAGGGCAGGGAGTACTCGGCATGGGCGAACTCATTTGTGTGACCCTGCTTGCCGGCGGTTTGCTCGGGCTTATCCGGTACTATGGCGGCATCACCTGGCTGGTTCAGCTTCTCATGCGCGGCATGCGTGGCCGTCGATCGGCTCAACTAGGCATTGCCCTCATGGTTTCTCTGTCCAACCTCTGCACGGCTAACAACACGGTGGCTATCCTGACTGTGGGTGATATCGCGCGCGCCGTTGCAGAAAAATTTCATATACCGGCTCCTCGAGTGGCCAGTATCCTGGATACTTTTTCCTGCCTGGTTCAGGGAGCTTTGCCTTACGGTGCGCAGCTGCTCATGGCATCTCGCCTCAGCGGTTTGAGTGCGGGGCAAATCATACCGGAACTCACTTATCCCATGTTGCTCGGGGTCAGCGCGCTCCTGCATGTAGTGATGCAAAAATCTTTCAGCCGATGACGCTGCGGGCAAGCTCCCGCGCGGCAGCATCGTCATCCAATACAGTCTGAAGACTCGGGCAGTCTGCGTGCGGCTGTACACCGGCGAGAACTTGCTCCACCGTGCGCCAGATGCCGGGGAAGCTCAGTTTACCGTCGATAAAAGCTTGCACCGCTTCCTCATTCGCTGCGTTGTACATGGCGGGCATGGTGCCGCCTACGCTTGCTGCCCGCCGCGCTAAATCCAGGGCAGGGAAGACATCTCGGCGGGGCAACTCAAAGTGCAGATCGCAAAGTTCCTCCAGTCTCAGCGGACGCAACTTTCCATCCACACGATCCGGGTAAGTGACCGCATATTGTATGGGAAAACACATATCACTGCAGCTGAGCTGCGCCAACATAGAACCATCCACAAATTCGACCAGAGAATGGACGATGCTCTGGGGGTGTACCAAGACATCCACTTTCTCGATCGGCACACCAAAAAGCCAGCGCGCTTCAATCATTTCCAGTCCCTTGTTGAATAGCGTGGCCGAATCAATCGTGATCTTACGCCCCATGTTCCAGGTGGGGTGACGCAGAGCCTGTTCCAGAGTGACGCGTTCCAATTCGTTCTCCGGAGTGCAGCGGAAGGGGCCCCCACTGGCTGTCAGAATCAACCGCTTCACCCTTTCAGGGTCGCCCGCATTGGCATGAATACATTGAAAAATAGCATTGTGTTCACTATCTATCGGAAGCACCTGAATTCCAGCAGCTGCTGCGCGGGTCATCACCAGCTCGCCTGCCATCACCAGCACCTCCTTGCTTGCTATGGCTAAATCCTTACCGTTCTCAATGGCTCTGAGAGTGGGCTGCAACCCCGCAGTGCCGGAGATGGCCACTAAAATCATGTCTGCCTCGGTCAGAGCAGCCAGTTCGCAGAGTCCTTCTGCTCCCACATGCACCTGAGTTCCGGACGGCAACAACTGAGACAACTCACTGCGGCGGGACTCATCAAAAACGCCAACGTGTCGGACGCCAAACTCATGGGCTTGGGCCGCCAGATCCTTCACGCGACTGTGAGCCGCTACTCCAACGACTTGCATGAACTCCGGCAAACAACGAGCTACTTTGAGAGCGCTTGTACCTATACTTCCTGTGGAACCCAGGATCACGACTCGTCGCTTTCTTCTCATACGCCACAAATCATACGCTCCCAGTCGCTGTATATCAAGTGCAAACTCATATGGGGCAGGGCAAACGCATTGGAGGAAATTGCGTTTGCCTATGTACGACGGAGATGCTGCGCCAGCGCCGATTCGCAGATCTTTGCACTGTCTCATGAATCGCCTCGCGATGCCACGGAAGTCGCACAGCGTCCGCGTGCGCCGGTCCTTCCTCGCCTCCAGCGCCATCGTTTTATCTGATTTCGTTTTCATATCGGCACGTATTTGTAATCCGTCTCACGTTCAACAAAAATCTTTGCCGAGATGCTCGGATTCACTCCCCCGGACATGCCCTCCTCGTCCCCGGAACTTCCCGCTCCTTTTGTGTCATACTTATGTTAAGAGGGTATCAAAATTGACTAACTTTAAAATGCTGATAATTAACGCAAAAGAAAATAACCGCGTCTGCAAACCGTTGAAACCCTTAAGAATTTATTTTCGCCCCCAGGACGAGACCTCCGCCCTTATTTTTTTCCTTGTCCACCGCCGCCCCTCCACGATACAATGCGCGTCGTTAGACGAGATAACGCATCCAGAAATTATGAGCAGTGAGTTTAGAAAAACGATAGGCGATCTACAGACCCGCCCTCGCAATGAGGGACAAATACTTTGTAGTTTAGAAGCACTCTCAGATCGAAAACTTCCACAGCTTCAAAGCGACGGAGAAGAACATAGAATCGAGACTGACGAAGGATCATATATCTTGGATATTCCTCTCTTCCAACGGGGATTGGTATGGAATCCCGCACAAATAGAAGTTCTTTGGGATTCACTTATGCGCGGGATTCCCATCGGAACTATCACACTCATTGGATATAAAGAGAACTCATCCTATAAACAGAGCAATACAAATGCGACTCATGGAATCTTTGATGGTCAGCAAAGAGTCCATGCGATCTCTTTAGGCATAAAAACACAATTCCTGTTTGCCGAAGAACCGAGCAGTCTTCTGTGGCTTGATTTGTTGCCAGAATTTGGATCTGTTCAATCTTGTAGTCGAAAATTTTTTCTTTACCTAACGACACCGGGACAACCTTGGGGGTACCGAATAAATGACGGAGAAAACGAAACAAGAAATAAATTGCTCGATGCAGCAGATCGTAGCAGGGCCTTAGAAGAGATTAACTTCAGGGGTGATCCGGTAAAAGAGAAACCGACTCCACAAGAGATGTGGCCTGTGAAAGCAGGACTTCCCGTTCCTCTTGCTTTTCTCTGGCATCTTTGGGAGAAAAATCAAGGTATTACTATGGAAAGTATTACTGAGCCTAGTAAGCAATTTTGCAAGGAAAGTGACCGGTGGCACGAGTATTTTTGCAAGGAACCTCCGTGGTACAAGCATTTTTGCAAGGAAATAAAGGATAGTAATAAACGGGAAAAACTAGAATGCAACTTAAAAAATCATATCAATGAAGGGTTGAGAATCGCACATACTTCAAAAGTCGTCGTGTCCATCGTTCCGGAAACTTTTAATCTAAAGAAAGATGATGAAAACGACCAAAATGCAGATTCAGACATCGCCGTCTTCTTTTCACGCTTGAATCGCTCCGGAACTCTTCCTTCTCAGGAAGATATAAACTATTCTATTCTGAAATCTATTGTGCCGGAGTTGGTACAGATTGATAAGATTGCGGAGAATCGGATGCGCCCGGCGCGACTCGCTACTATCTCTATGCGCTTTTATTTCGCAGTCTATCAAAAAGAATGGAGAAACGATATTAAACGTAAAGATGTCTTTGAATTGTCTCAAAAAAGAGAATTCAAGGAATTTATCAACAATTTTGCGGAGAAAATCGAGCGTTTTGAAAAAATGATTTTATATCCTGACACACTGGTATCCTCCGCAAAGTCTATTTCCCAAGGAAAAGATTTAATTTCGCGTAAATGGGGCCTACCTAAGTTTATTCTCAGTTTACTGTATGGAGATCAAGCATACACGAGTATCTACCTTTTGCTTCTTTATCTTTCGACAAAGGCTAAAGAAGAAAATATGGAATTTTGCCAAATGCTTACAGCTTTCTCTATGTTGTCAGTCTGCTTTGCAACCGAGGTAGGTAAGAGGAGGAAGAGAAGTAAGATTTCAATAATCTGTTCTCAAGCCTATAAAAATTTTGCTGAAGATACCGAAATTCAGACGGATCATTTGCGAAGATTTGTCTATGAATGCTTTCGCAACGACTGGTTAATTCAACCGCCGCCTCTGCGTGTATACGAAAACATATCTATAGCTGCAGAAAATATGGACATAGATGAATTAGAAAAAGCATGGTCTGATCCACTTTATAATAATGGAATTGATAGGACATGGAATGTTCATAGTAAAACCGGATGTATATTCCTCCTGTATGCATGTCGCAAATACATAGAAACGAGGTACGATTACAATCCTGCCGATGCTGCTTACAATGAAGAAAATCGCCCATGGGACTACGACCACATCTTTCCAAAAGCTTGGGTAGAAAAAGGGAGTGGAAAATACGTAAAATACGCGGCTAAAATGAAAGATTGTATTGGCAATCTTGCCCCTATCCCATTCATGATCAATCGCAGTAAACAAGACGAAGCTCCATATTCAGCCCAAGAAGGTAAGAGTGAATATCAAGAATACAAGGATGATCTATTTTCTGACTTTCCCGCTTATGTTGAGATAAACACTTCAGGAGATCTTTTCAAAGACTTCGAAATAAATGGGAGCTTTTTAACAGAAACGCCAACATCATCTATTTGGGATAATAAAAAAACTTCATTCCAACTTTTTTACTTCATCGCCAAAAGGTTGGAAAAACTATATGAAGAATTTTACACAGAGCTAAAAATAGAGAGTTTCTTTTCATTTGCAGAAGAGGATGAAAGAAAAGATCTATTCAAGGAGTTTAAGGAAAGTTTCGCAAAAAAACTGCCGCCTGATCTAGAAAGCAAAATCCATATATGGGCTAATTTAGACTCCGGTCATCAGGTTAAGGTAGATCAGACTGACGAGAGAACTTATGCTCGTTCATGGCTTTCCTGCGGCATTGAAGTAGAACTCATAGACGAAGGAGAAAAAGCCCTGCTCTGTATGTGTTGTGGCAGTACAAACAATCCAATAGAATTCGGTCTTCGTAGACATCCTGAAAAAACAGAAATTAATAATGATTCAGACCGCTGGTGGTGGTGGAATTCTTACACGAAATTTCCTCTTCGAGAAAATCCTGACATAAATGAGAGAGTTGTCAATCTAATCAAGTTAATCGAAACCTATAACTGTGAAATTCTGTAATTTTCACACGCTGAAGTATTGGATGGCATCCTAAGGTTTTCTCCCTCATGTCCGCCAAACCACAGACCCGCTATATCAGCAATGAGGAGCACTACTCGGAGGTGCTGCGGCGGATGGAGCGTGTGAAGAGGGAGCTGT
>CANQAC010000025.1 GCA_947589345.1 uncultured Akkermansia sp. | reverse complement strand
CCCCTTATGTACGCACTGAATAATGGGAATCTTTTCCTCGCTCGCATCCTGCGCCAAGCAGGCGCTATCGACAAACCCAGATGTTCGCTGCTCAGATATCGGACCGCGTATACGCATAGCATGTTGTCGTTTTTTCTCGGAACTTTCCCCGTAATTTTCTCCGAACTGGAGATGATGGGGAAACAGGTGTGGGAGTACATTTGAAGCAACAAGATGCTCATTTAACTTAAAAACTCCCCATTAAGATAAAGAATTAATTTTCACAGAACTTCTGTATAATGCTGTGGCTGGACAGAGCCTTCTTAAAATATTACCGAATATGAAATACACGTTGCGCATACTCGACGCTTTTCAAAAAGACCGATCTCTTCCTGATGTTTCCTACATCGTGATCGGTCACATACCCGGAGAGTGGTGGGACAGATTGTAACTACCCTTAGAAGTAAAATACATCCAAGCAAAAGAACAACCTAACACACAATCAACCCAAAATGAAAAATCAAAAAGAGACACAGAAAACAAGAGAAAAGAAGAAGGTCTTCCGGGATCTTCTTCTCGCCGTCCACGAAGGGAAAAATGGCATCGAGAAGGCAAGGAAATTGTTGGAAGCGGGCGCGAATCCGAACGATAAGCCGGAAGATGAGGACAGTGAAATGCCCCTCCATGCTGCGGTAGCATCCGGTCACATCCCCATGGTCAAGCTCCTGCTGCAGTACGGGGCAGATGTGAATTGCATGAGAAACGACCGGACGCCGCTCGACGAGGCGATTGAAGGGAAGAAGCTGTCCATGATCAAATTCCTGCTGAAAGCCGGGGCGAATGTGAATGCAAAAGGGTATCTGACTCCGCTGGTGCGCGCTGTGAATGGAGGGCGCACGGACATCGTGCAGACGCTTTTGGATGCAGGGGCGGAGGTGAACGCCGTGACGTCCAGCGGCACAGCTCTGGGTGAAGCCGCGAGCCAAAAGAACGTGAAGCTCATACGTATGCTGCTGGATGCGGGGGCGGATCTGAGCGCTCCTAAAGGACATTCCGCGCCCCTCACCCGTGCAGCCTGGAGTGGGGATATGTCCGCCTTCAAGATGATTCTGGATGCGGGGGCGGATATGAACGACTCAGGTCCGTTCTACACGATTTTGGAAGCCGCCGCGGCGGGAGGAAATCTGCGCATGATCACGTTCATCCTTGCTTCCGTCGCAGAAAAGCCCACAAAAAAGGAATTGAGCGACGCTCTGTGGCATGCGGCATGTTTCGGGCGTACGGATGTCGTGAAGCTCCTGATTGAACAGGGAGCGGGGGTTAACATACGTCCCCGGTGGGCAGGTGGTTACTCTCAACGCGAAAAGACAGCAGTGGAAATCGCTGCCTACCGTGGACATCCCTCCGTTGTGAAATTGCTTCTGGAGGCAGGTGCAAACGCACAAGGAGGCACCTTGGCGAGTGCAATCGGAAACGGATGGAGCAGAGAAATCATCGCCCGTATGTTGGAATTGGGTGCGAATCTCAATGACACCAACGTTTACCGGACCTTAGCGCGAGGTGTTCGACAGAAGCGCGTGAATAAAGGAATCGTGAAGTTCTTGTTGGAGCAGGGATTGGACGCTGATGACCGTTCTTGCCATCGAGTGGGACCTACCCTGCTCTCGGCGGCGGCGGCATCAGGACAGACGGATCTGGTCAGGCTCTTGCTTGCTGCCGGGGTGGACGTCAATACCCCGGCAGATCCCCGTCTCGTGGTGTGCCCTCGTACTCCCTTGATGGCTGCGGCTAAAGGTGGTTGGACGGAAATCGTCCCCATCTTGCTGAAAGCCGGAGCCGACGTGAATATCTCGGTTGAAGGCAAAACAGCTCTGAGCGCCGCCTTAGAGAACCAGCACGCCGATGTCGCCGCGCTCCTGCGCGCTGCCGGAGCTTCCCCTGCCTCCCCTGAGTCCTGACGAAATCATAACATGATACCTCATTCAAAAAAAACAGCACGAAGCCACCATCAAAAAAAATGAACGAGAAACACATCAGATTCTGTATCGAGGCTGGTAAAAATTGGTTCAATATCGAGCTAAGAAAGTCTGATAAGGGCAGGAAAGAAAACATTGAAATTTCCTATGCCGACGAAGAAATAAACCTGATAGACGTAGCAGATAAAAAGGAAGATTTTACAGAGATAGCCAGGAAAATTGTAGAGGACTGGACGAGTGTGGAACTCTCTGACAGAGACAACTTCGTGTTTGGTCTCAGCAACCTTAGCAAAAAATTTGTATTCCCCACAGAGCACGCAGAAGCCATACTAGTGGAAATAGTCAAAAGTGTGCTTTCCAGGGTGTTTGACGAAGATTTTGTAAAGGGGTATGACGAAAAGACCCATGAATACTTGTTTGATATTACCTTCTCCATCAATGAAAAGACTTGCGAAGCCATTGATTTTACTGTTGAAGAATATGATAAAGAGTCAATTCCGAAGCCTACAGGCGCCTGGGGAACCTATGACGTCAATTTCCTGACAATCATAACACCCAAAGAATCACGACCTACATTTTTCATGTATATCTATAACTCCCCTCAAAATTCAAACCGTTTAGTTCTGGAGGATTTTCGATATAGCTATGAAAAAGACCCAAGCATCTTCTTTGGAAGCACAGCCGATTGTATCTTCAAGGACTGGAAAAATGGCGAATTAAACAAAAGAGGTAAACTCATTCTGGGGAAAGAGTGGTACCATGATGGCGTTCTCTTTTCCATTGATAAAGAAAGACTAGATTTTAGAGAAATCATCAACAAGGAACTAACGAGAGTCTTTCCCGATGAATATGTGTACAACTTTGATGGTCTCTGTCATTCGTATTTGTTTCAACTAAAGATACTCGTCAAGCAAAATGTAAGCAAACTCATATCCTCAAGAGTCAACGATATCCAAAACGACGATTCATTTGACACACCCATGATGAAGTCCCTGAATATCGACAGGAACCTATTGATCGACAATTACCCGAAAAATTATTGCGTTTTCGATCATCCATATAACTGTCCCTGGACTCGAGGAACGTGTTTTGACTCTGTCTTACCACTGGATTGATTTTGAACTATTCATCATGCGATAATAATCCACGTATTCGTTTGCGCTAAAAACATTGATGAAACCTTCGACCTCTACTCATTGATCAATCAGTGACATCAGGAGCTTCTTATTGATCTTACAGGCAGAGGCATGGTCTCTGAACGAGCGTCTTACTCGATCATTCTCATTCAGTCTTCTGCTCATGTTCACTTTTTCAACAGCGTGGTAAGACAGAGCAAAAATATCACCTGACATTGTATTTCCTCGTGCCGTTGTTTCGCCATGACGCCGGCGCCTCTTGACGGGGTGGGGTGGAGCGTGGTAGAGTCATCGTCAAACGAACAACATGGGTAAGACACTGTACCAAAAAGTATGGGAGGCGCATACGGTGGGGACGCTGCCAGATGGGCGTACGCAGCTTTTCATCGCCACGCATTATGTACATGAAGTGACCAGCCCGCAGGCGTTTGCAATGCTGCGGGAGAGCGGGTTGCCGGTGCTGCACCCGGAACGCACATTTGCCACGGTAGATCATATCATCCCCACAGACGACCAACGCGAACCCTTCACGGATGAGCGCGCGCAAAAGATGATTTCCGCTCTGCGCAGCAACTGTCGCGAAGCTGGCATTCGTCTTTTTGACTTACCGAGCGGGCAGCAAGGAATCGTACACATGATCGGGCCGGAGCTGGGCATCTCTCAGCCGGGCATGACCATCGTATGCGGCGATTCTCACACCGCCACGCACGGTGCAATGGGAGCCGTCGCCATGGGAATAGGCTCCACCCAGGTGCGTGATGTGCTGGCCACACAGACACTTGCTCTCTCCCCGCTCAAGGTGCGTCAGGTACGCGTGGAGGGACGGCTGCGTCCGGGCGTCACGGCCAAAGACGTGGCGCTGCATATTATCGGCAAACTTGGCGCGCAGGGTGGCTTGGGCTATGCGTACGAGTTTGCCGGCTCGGTTGTGGAACGAATGGATATGGACGGGCGGCTCACTCTCTGCAACCTCGCTATCGAGGGCGCCGCACGCTGCGGCTATGTGAACCCGGATGAAACCACCTTCGCTTATCTGAAAGGGCGTCCCTACGCTCCACAGGGCGCGGATTGGGACGCCGCCGTGGCGCGCTGGAAGAGCTTTGCGAGCGATGCGGATGCGGTGTATGACGACATCATACACATCGAGGCAGATGACATTGAACCTACGGTTACCTGGGGAACTTCGCCTGACATGAGTGTGGGCATTTCCGCCACCCTGCCCGAGCCGAGCCAGGCCGGAAACGACGAGCAAAAACGCTCGTGGCAGGCAGCATACGAATACATGAAATTCACTCCCGGAGAACCGCTGAAAGGAAAGAAAGTGGATGTCGTGTTCATCGGCTCCTGCACCAACGGGCGCCTACAAGACTTCCGGGCTGTAGCGCCGCTGCTGAAGGGACGACACGTGGCGGAAGGAGTGCGCGCACTGGCCGTACCCGGTTCGCAAATGACCGCCAGAATGTGCGAAGACGAAGGCATTGCCGATATTTTTCGTGAAGCGGGATTTGAATGGCGCTTGCCCGGCTGTTCGATGTGCCTCGCTATGAACCCCGATAAACTCGTGGGCGACCAGCTGTGCGCTTCCACCAGCAACCGCAACTTCAAAGGGCGCCAGGGCAGCCCCACCGGGCGCACCCTGCTCATGAGTCCGCTCGTGGCGGTCGCAACCGCTATCACGGGCCGCATCAGCGATCCGCGGGAAGTCTTCCCCGACACTCAACTTTAAGTCACTATGCCTGCAATTCTTCATCCCATCACCCAGATCACCGGCAAAGCAGTGCCGGTACCCGGCGCCAATATGGATACTGATCGCATTATCCCCGCGCGATTTCTGAAGTGCGTCACCTTTGATGAACTGGCCGGAAAAATGTTCTACGATGAACGATTCAACGCAGATGGCACGAGCAAGCAACACCCCATCGACGCTCCCCGGCACAGCGGCGCCACCATCATCATCGGCGGAGAAAACTTCGGCTGCGGCTCATCGCGTGAGCACGCTCCCCAAGCCATCAAACGCTCCGGCATTCAAGCTGTCGTGGCGGAAAGCTTTGCGGAAATCTTCTTCGGCAATTCGTCCGGCATCGGTCTGCCCTGCGTATGCGTGAACGCCGCAGACCTGGCGGTCATCAACGCAAAACTCGCTGCACAGCCAAAGACAGAGTGGACGCTCGACCTTCAAACCATGCAGCTTAGCGATGGCGCGACATCTTACCCCATACACATGCCCGCCGAGCCGCGCGAGGCCTTTCTGAGCGGGCGATGGGATGCCGTTACCGAACTCATGAGCGCCGCCGCGCGCGTGGAGGAACTCGCCCGCACCCTGCCCGCACCCGCCTGCAACTCTTCCAGTCCATGCTAGTTGATCTCACCCCCATTATCCGCGGAGGCGCCATTGATAACACCATCCGTGGCACAACAAAGCTCCTCCTGCACTATGCGGGAGAAGAGGAGCCGCTGCAACTGACTATTCCCGGCGATTGTCTCGGGGATATTGCAGGCTGCATCGCATCATTTCAATGCCCCCACGAACTGCCTGAACCAGTCCTTGTACAGACCCAACTCTACCAGTTTATCAAGGATCTGCAAAATACGACCACTCCCCTGATCATGGGGGACATGACCCTGTCACGGCGGCAACTGTCCAGCATAAAAGAGGGTCGCTTAGCGAATGCCCTTTCCCTGGAATTTTTTGCCGGAATTCAAACGCGGGTGCTCATTGAGAGCGAGTCATTCTCCTCACAAATATCCTTGCCGGAGTGGATGTGCGACCGAGCTGTTGAAAATGCCCGGGAGTTCATCAACATGTCCACGCTGCACGACCATGTGCTTGCAAATGTTGCAAGCTTTCGAGGTCCTGCGTTGAACATGCTTGGGAACGACATGCCGGTGTGCAAGTGGGATCACATACTCAACCGAGTAGAGGCCTACATGGCCATTGTCCCGTCAGTGAACAATAAATACATGGTACATCCGCGCGGCTTATTGGCGGAGGCTTTTGTGCTGGACCGTTTAGATGTGATAAATCGTCTGGCGCAAGAGGCTGAAAAAGGGCGTGACATAGGATTCCCGCTGAATTGGCGCGGCTGGGAGGTATGTGATTTTATGACTCCGAGTGAGGGCAAACGCCTGCGCCGCGCCATGAGTACTCCTCTTTTTAAAGCGATCGCCGGTCTCATCTCGGTCATTCGGGACAACATCACTTCCAAATTCGAACTCTACCGCAAAAATAACGCCGTTGAGCATATTCTTTCCATCTTTGCGAGCGTCATCTCGCACTCGCTTGCCACCATCATGCTCACCCACGAACACTCAACGGGCAACAAAGCATTAGTTCTGCGCCGCGCCGAAACACTGGCTCTGCGCATTAAGGACATAACCGCTCACGCACACGAATGCCTCCCCATTCGTGTATCCGGTCAATTCAGCAAAGCCGCCGGCTGCGTGCTGCACGAGTTGCAGAACATCGTCCATTGATGGTAACCATGTACGTGCCGCACGAAAGGCGCTCTCTCATTCTCTCCCTGCTGGAGCAGCGAGGTTATCTGCGCACCGCTGCAGTAGCGCAGGAATTGGGGGTTACCGAAGAGACCGTTCGCACAGATTTGATCGCCCTGCAGCGGCAACGCCTGCTTCAACGCGTACACGGCGGCGCCCGGTTTATTCCTCATTCTGTCGATCGGAACGATTTTTCCAGCGTGGACAGCCAATATATCCGACACATTCTCGCGCATCTGCCGGAACATGTGTGCATTTACGCAGACGATGCTCCCTTGCTGCTTCATCTGCTCACTCATCTCGGTAGCCTTCCATGCACCTTGATCACCCCTTCTCTGCAGGTTGCAGAGGCTTTGCGCGCACCGGCTCTGACACAGCAAGTCATCCTGCCCGGCGGGTACCTGGACAAGGAAACGCAGCTCATCCGCGCAGAGGGAGGTGCGCTCCGTTTCCTGCGTGAGCATCACCCGTCTCTCGCCCTGCTCTGTCCGGCGGCTGCAAGCTCTCCGCAACGCATTTCCTACCGCCACGCACTGCAAGCCGAATGGGCGCAGGCTGCGAGCCGGGCAGCTCAACAAACTCTCCTCATTCTTCGTCAGGAAGCTGTCAGCAACGCCTCAGCGCACAGCATTTCCTGCTCTCCACATCTCCTTATCGCCGCCGGCGACATCCCGGACTCCTTCCTCACCATCCCGCACGAACTCGTCCCCGTTATTACCATCCAGGATATCCGCGATGCGCAGGAGACCTAATCCGTCCCGGGCATAAATTACCCGCTCACCTCGCAAGAAAGCCCCCTGCTCGCTTGGCGGGCTCAGGAACTCGATCTCGCGCCCTGACAATAAAATTGATCAGGAAATTGCCCCACCCCCTCCGGAGGCATATTCCCGCTTACAAACGGGGGGAGTCCCCTTCTCAAAAAAAGCCCCGACGCTTCCTTCGTAGCAAGCGCCGGGGCGAAACGATGAGAGCTGACACCTCAGAGCACCTCGGGTGCGAGGGACACAATCTTCATAAACCCTTTTTCGCGGAGTTCACGGGCAACAGGCCCGAAGATACGAGTGCCGCGCGGGTTGTTGTCCTTGTCGATGCAGACGACCGCGTTTGAGTCGAAACGCAGCACAGAACCGTCATCTCGGCGAATGGGGGCAGAAGTGCGCACCACCACGGCCTTCACCACGGTACCCTTCTTCACAGCAGCTGTGGGGATGGATTCGCGGATGTGGCACGTGACAATATCGCCGATGTGAGCCTGGTCAGTCGCTTTGCCGATCACACCGATGAGCTTAGCCGTGCGGGCGCCGGTGTTGTCGGCCACCTGCACGAGAGATTCCATTTGAAGCATAGTCGATCTCCTTTCTAGCGTGTTTTAGTGTTTGATGATCTCCACAAGCTCCCAGCGCTTGAGCGCGGAGAGCGGACGAGTCTCACGAATGCGCACGGTATCGCCGACCTTGGCGCTCTCCTTCTCGTCATGCGCGTAGTACTTCTTGCTGCGCTTCACGATTTTCTTGAACACCGGGTGCGGCACGCGCGCCACATATTCCACCACAATAGTCTTGGCCATCTTGGTGGACACAACAACACCCACGCGGGTCTTGCGCAACCCCTGAGGTTTGGTTGTAGTAATTTCTTCGCTCATATTAGGATAAATCTGCGTTAGGGGTGATTATTTTTCCTCGGTACCGGACGCGGGCGCTGCGGCACCTTCCCCCTGCACCGTGAGGGCGCAGGCAAGCTCCTTGCGCAGCACGCGCAGCTTCTGGTTATTCTCCAGAGAACCGGCGCCGTGCTTGAGGCGCAAGTCGAAAAGCTCCTTGCGGAGGCTGCGAATGTGAGCCGCCAATTCCTTGGCGTTCATCCCGCGAAAGTCTTTTGCTTTTTTAACAGGCATAATTCTAAATCAGGTTGGATGGTTAACAGGATTTTATGCCTGGGGTTCCACACCCTGGCGATAAACGAGACGCGTACGAATGCCCAGCTTGTTGGAGGCGAGGCGAAGAGCCTCCTTGGCAGCCGATTCAGAAACGCCACCGACCTCGAACATGATATTGCCGGGGCGGCAGACGGCCACCCAGCCTTCCACGGCACCTTTGCCCTTACCCATACGGGTGTCAGGCGGACGCTTGGTAAAGGATTTCTGCGGGAAAATGCGGATGTACACGCGACCACGGCGGCGCAAGTAGCGGTTGATAGCCACACGGCAAGCCTCAATCTGATTGTTGGTGACCCAGCCGCGCGTAAGCACCTGCAACCCGTAATCACCGAATGCCACGTAATCTCCGCTCGTTGCATTACCGCCGCGATTGCCGCGGTGCATCTTGCGAAGATTTCCCTTCACTCGTTTTGGCATTAAAGGCATGTTTTTGTTTCCTTTCTAATTTTAGGGGTTCCGTTGTGTCTCACGCTTCCCGACGATTGCTCTCAGAGCGTTCCCGACGTGAACGCGGACCGCGGCTGCCGGAGCGACCGCTTGCCGCAGATCCTCCTACGTCCGCACGCTTGTTGATCCAGCACTTCACACCAATAAGTCCGTAGAGCGTACGAGCTTCTGCAAAGCCGTAGTCGATAGGAGCGCGCAGTGTCTGCAGAGCCACCTTGCCCTCGCGGTACTGCTCGGCACGCGCGATATCTGCGCCGCCCAAGCGACCTGCGCACCGCACGCGGATGCCGTCAGCCCCGAAATCCATGGCCACCTGAACGGCGCGCTTCATGGCACGGCGGAAGGACACTCGACGCTCCAGCTGAGTAGCGATATTCTCAGCCACCAGTTGGGCATCCAGTTCCGGCTGGCGGATTTCAAGGATGTCCAGCTTCACCTGGGCGCCACCGCAGAGCTTGGTCAAGGCCGCAGTCATCTCTTCGATGTATTTGCCCTTGGGGCCGATGACAAGACCGGGGCGAGCCGTGGAAATGGTGACACGCACGCTGTTCCAGGCGCGCTCGATGGTGATGCGCGAGATGGCGGGGGAGGTCCCCTTCAAGTCGCTGTTCACCTTCACGGTGTAATCTTTGATGTACTTGCGAATCTTAAAGTCCTCATGCAGCTTGGCCGCATAATCCTTGCCGGTGGCGTACCACTTGGAACGCCAATCCCTTGTCACCGCAAGACGAAAACCAATAGGATTTACTTTTTGTCCCATATGTGTATAGAGGTTCGGGTGCTGAGTTATTTCTTCTCATCATTGGACACCACCACAGTGATGTGGGCGGTGCGCTTGCGAATGACGTTTGCGGAACCACGCGCACGCGGCATCGTCCGCCGGAAGGTCATCCCCTCGTCCACTTGCACGCTTTTAAGCACCAGCTCGTCAGCGGCAAGTCCATTGTTGTTCTCTGCGTTTGCTACGGCAGACTTGATCGTCTTGTTGATCAAGTAAGCTCCCTTCTTGGGTGAGTAGCTCAGCACGTCAATCGCCTTGGCCACAGGCATACCCTGCACGGCCGCAGCTACGTCACGCATCTTCTTGGCCGAGATGCGGGCATTTTTGCATATTGCTTTAACTTCCATTGTTGTGGTATTACTGATTGGTTGTGACAGACACACGATCCCCAACGTTGACCGAAAGATTGGGATTGAGGTGCTGCTGCACGAGAAGGCCGGATACCTTCTTGCGCACATCCGTGACAATGGCGCGCGCAATAGCCTGGTCGCCCCGGGATATTTCCATGGGCATACCCACTCGCACGCGCGCCTCACGCCCCGCGTTGATGACGATCAGCCCCGACTCTAAATCGATGCTGAGCACCTGAGACTCCTCCGGAGTGCCGGAGAGATCATCCTGCGGAGCCATCCGCATACCCAAAGCCACCTCCTGCTCGCGCAGGGCGGCCTCGAGTGCCTGGCGCGCCGCAGCATCCTCCACCATTGCCGTACTCATGTACGCATTGATGGCCGCGGAGAGGTTCATCGCAGCCTTGCGCAGCGCTTCGAGTTCCTCGCGGGTGCTTTCGAGCTGTGCAGCGGTGTCGATGATGCGCTCCTCACTCTCCCCGAGAGCAGCGCCGCCCAGGGCCTCCAGACGAGCGCGGATTTCGCCCATCTGCTTACGTGCCTGGTCAGCGTCCGCCCGCGCAAGGGCATAACTCTCGCGCAGGGTAGCCACTTGTTTCTCGAGTTGAGAGATCTTGTGTTGTGTTCCACGATCGGCCTCTGCAGCGCACACCAAGCCGGCCGCCCCGGAGAAGAGCAGCAGAACCTTGCATGCGCGTTGGAGGAAAATGACCATGGCGTTAGTTGTTAATCCTGCAAGTTACTTCTTACCGATACCGCCATGCGCCTTGAAGATGCGCGTGGGGGCAAACTCGCCCAGCTTGTGACCCACCATATTTTCCGTCACATACACGGTGGCAAAGTTTTTGCCGGCGTGTACCAGGAAGGTGAGTCCCACGAAGTCCGGCACCACCATGGATGCGCGGCTCCAGGTTTTAATCGGCTTGCGGTCGCCGCTCTGCAGCTGGGCATCCACTTTGTCCAGCAAAGATTGGCTCACGAAAGGTCCTTTTTTGAGGGAACGTCCCATTGTTTTCTAGTTGGTTAAATTTTTTCTGTTACTTGCTCTTGCGACGTTGCACAATGAAGGTATCGCTCGGTTTGCGGATGCGGCGCGTCTTCTGCCCCTTCACGTGTCCCCACGGAGACTTGAGGTGTTGACGACCGCCACCGGACTTGGATTTACCTTCACCACCGCCATTGGGGTGATCCACCGGGTTCATGCACATGCCACGCACCGTGGGACGAATACCCATCCAGCGGGTACGACCGGCTTTGCCGGAAGACTCATTCATGTGCTGCGTATTACCCACCTGACCGATGGTGCAGTAGCAATCCACGCGGAAGCGTCGCACCTCGCCGGAAGGCATCTTCACGAGGGCGTACTCGCCATCGCGGTTGGAAAGCACAGCCTGCTGTCCGGCAGAGCGAGCCACCTTACCGCCCGACCCGGGGCGTATTTCGATATTGTGGATGGCCGTGCCGAGCGGCACATTCTTGAGGGGCATCGCGTTGCCCACTTTCGGGGCTACGCTCTCACCGCTCTGCACCGTCATGCCCGGCCCAAGTCCGACAGGAGCCAATATGTAGCTCTTCGTGCCGTCCTGGTACTGCAGCAGAGCAATGCGGCAGGTGCGGTTCGGATCATACTCCACGGCGATCACCTTGGCGGCCTCGTGGCGGCTGCGGTGGAAATCCACCAGACGATAATGGCGCTTGTGACCACCGCCGATGTGGCGCGTGGTGATGCGACCGTTATTATTGCGGCCACCGCTTTTGCGCAGCGGCTCCAGAAGTTTCTTCTCCGGCGTGCTCTTGGTGATCTCATCAAAGGAGGGAAGCACCTTGTAGCGATTTGAAGGAGTGGTAGGCTTGAATGACTTAAGTGACATGGTAGCTTACTTCGTTAAAGGTTCATACCGACATCAGACCAGCTCGAGCGACTCGCCCGGGGCGAGCTTCACATAAGCTTTCTTCCAAGAGGGGCTCACGCCGTGGTTCTTGGTGCGCTTGCGGCGCTCCTTGCCATCGTAATTGGCCGTGCGCACGGCAACCACCTTCTTGCCCAGCAGCTTCTCCACCGCTTGCCGAATCTCGATCTTGGTCGCCTTCACGGCCACCTCGAGCACTACTTCACCGCTCGTCTCGTGCAGCAGGGTCGCCTTCTCCGAGATGCGCGGCTTTTTGATTACATCGTGAATGTCGTTCATATTACTTGGTGCGGTTGGCTATGGTTTCCAGAGCAGAATCAACGAGCACCACCTTACTCGCATTGAGCAAGTGCTCGATGTTCACCTCTGCCGCGCTCATGAGCAGCACGCTCGCCACATTGCGACCCGCGCGCTTCGTCAGCTCGTCAAACTGATCGGCCACGATGAGTACCTTGCGCTCTTCCCCGGCGATTTCCTTCACGGCGGCCACAAAACTCTTCGTCTTGCCGTCCTGAATACTGAAACTCGGCACGCTGAGCACCTTGCCGCCACTGAGTATATCCCCCAATACACGGCGAAGAGCCAGTTTGCGTACACGCTGGTTTACCTTCTTGGAGTAATCACGCGGCTTGGGACCGAAAACAACACCGCCACCCACAAAAATAGGGCTGCGCTTGTCGCCATGACGAGCATTGCCGGTACCTTTCTGGCGGTAGATTTTACGGTTATTGCCGCTCACCTCAGCACGCGTCTTGGTGCAAGCGCTGCCCTGGCGGCGGTTGGCTTGGTAAGCCACGATGAGGTCGTGCACGGCCTGGTCTCCCTTCTCGGGGCCCACCGTCACGATGTTCGCCTCATGCGCGGCATCAATGGTCATTTCTTTTGCGGACATAGATAGGTTCTCCTAAGTTCGTCTTACTTATTAGCCGATTTTTTCTTGGCGGGGCGGATGATGACCACGCTACCCTTGGCGCCGGGAACTGGTCCGGACACCAGGATGACCTGATCCTCCTTGCGCACCTGCACTACCTTCAAGTTTTGCACGGTTTTGCGCCCGTTACCCATGCGTCCGGGCATCTTCTGTCCCTTCCACACACGGGATGGCGTGGCGCAAGCGCCCACACCGCCGGTGCGGCGGTGCATCATGCTGCCGTGAGTCATGGGCGAACCGTGGAAATTATGACGGCGCATCACGCCTTGGAAGCCCTTGCCCTTGCTGGTGCCGACGACATCCACCCAGGCGCCCTCGGCAAAAAGCTCGCAGCCGGGGTGAGAGGAGCCCTCCTGGGGCAGCTCGGCGGCATCCACGCGAAACTCGCGGAGCACTTCGGCCGGCTCAATGCCAAGCTTCTTGTAGTGACCGGCCACCGGGCGACTCAGACGGCTCTCCTTTTTGGAGCCATACGCCACCTGCACGGCGGAGTAGCCATCTTTTTCAGGCGTTTTAACTTGGGCAAAGGTGTTCCCGGTCACATCAATCACGGTCACAGGCACCATGGCGCCCGTTTCCTTGTTGAAGATGCGGGTCATGCCCACTTTCTTTCCGATAAGTCCTAAAGACATGTCAATGAATCAGGGTTAGCGTTAGATCTTGATGGCGATGTCCACACCGGCCGGCAGATTGAGCTTCTTGAGCTCTTCCACCGTGCGGGAGGTCGGTTCCACGATATCGAGCAAACGCTTGTGCGTGCGTATCTCGAACTGGTCAGCTGATTTCTTATTGACACGAACCGAGCGGTTCACAGAGAACTTCTCGATGCGAGTCGGCAAAGGAATCGGCCCGGCTACTTTCGCCCCGGTGCGCTTGGCAGTCTCCACGATCTCGGTAGCGGATCGGTCGATTGCACGGCTGTCGAAGGCGCGAAGTCGAATGCGGATTTTAGGACTTTGCATGAACGTGCGGTTATGTTAGTTGTTAATAATATGAGTTAAGAGAAATTATTTGGCGTTTCCGCCGCGAGCCTTGACGATTTGGGCGACGAGGTTGGGCGGCACCTGCTCGAAGTGAGAAGGCTCCATGGAGTAGGAAGCCAGACCTTTGGAAAGCGTGCGGATATCGGTGGAATAGCCGAACATCTCTGCCAGCGGCACAGCCGCGGTGAGCACGCACTCGCTGCCCTTGTGCTCCATGCTGTTCACCTGAGCGCGGCGGCGGTTGAGGTCGCCCATGATATCCCCCTGGTTTTCGGCCGGGGTGACCACTTCCACGCTCATGATGGGCTCCAGCAGCACCGGCGCACACTTGGCAAAGGCATTCTTCATGGCGAAGATGGCAGCCATCTTGAAGGCGTTTTCATTGGAGTCCACCTCGTGGTAGGAACCATCCACCACATCCACTTCCACGTCTTCCACCGGATAACCGGCCACGATGCCGGAGTTCATGGCCTCATTCAACCCGGCATACACGGCATTCATGTACTCCTTCGGAATCGCGCCACCCACAATCTTGTTGGCAATCTTCAAGCCGCTTCCTCGCTCACCCGGACGCATATCGATGATCACATCGCCGTACTGCCCGCGACCACCGCTCTGCTTCACCAACTTGCCCTGCACATGGTCGGCAGACTTCGTGATGGTCTCGCGGTAGGCAATCTGGGGTTTGCCGGTATTGGCCTCCACCTTGAACTCGCGTTTCAGACGATCCACGATAATGTCCAGATGAAGCTCACCCATGCCGGCGATGATGGTCTGTCCGGTCTCCTCATCGGTCTTCACGCGGAAGGTCGGGTCCTCGGCGGAGAGACGCTGCAGAGCGTTGCTCATCTTCTCCTGGTCGGCCTTAGTGAGCGGCTCCACCGCCATGGAAATCACGGTGTCCGGGAAAGTCGGCGGCTCAAGCGTGTAATCGTAGTCGTCGCTCGCCAGCGTGTCGCCCGTGGTCGCATTCTTCAAGCCCACGATGGCCGCTATGTCGCCGGAGAACACTTCGTCCACATCCGTATGCACATTCGCCTGAATCTGCAGCAGACGTCCCACGCGCTCGCGCTTGCGGGTGCGCGGGTTGTACACCGTGTCGCCCTTGCGGATCACGCCCGTGTACACGCGGATGAACACGAGAGAACCCACGAACTTGTCCGCCCACAGCTTGAAAGCGAGAGCCACCGGCTTATCATCGTCGGAGGGAATGATCTCCTTCTTTTCGAAAATTTCATAGCCATTCTCATCCAGACCGGAGGAGATGGTGGAAGTCACCGTGGCCACCTTGGCCTCCAGCGGACTGGGCAGGTAATCCACCACGGCATCCAACAGCGCCTGCACGCCCTTGTTCTTGAAGGCAGACCCTCCGGCCACAGGCACAAACTCATTCGCAATCGTGGCGCGGCGAATAGCTGCCTTCAGCGTAGGCGCGTCAATGGGTTCCTCCATCAGGAAGAGCTCACCCAGTTCTTCATCCACATTGGCCACGCGCTCTTTGAGGTCTTCCAGTGCAGCGGCAGCCGCTTCTTTCAGCTCCTCGGGTATCTCCTCCACGGTGTAGGTGGAACCCAGCCGGTCAGAGTCAGAGTAGATGATTGCCTTCTGGTTCACCACGTCAATCTGCCCGCGCAAGCTATCCTCCGCCCCGATGGGCATGAGGATCGGCGCGGCATTAGCGCCCAGCTTCGTGCGGATGTCGTTCAGCACATTGGCAAAGTTCGCACCCGTGCGATCCATCTTGTTCACAAAGCAGATGCGCGGCACGTTGTACTTGCTCGCCTGGCGCCACACCGTCTGCGTCTGCGGCTGCACACCGGCCACACCACAGAACACCACGATCGCTCCGTCCAGCACGCGCAAGCTGCGCTCCACCTCGGCCGTGAAGTCCACGTGCCCCGGGGTGTCAATCACGTTAAGCTGGAAGTTCTGCCCTTCAAACAATTTGTAGCACCCCTCGGCCGGCAGTTGTTTCCAGTTGGTCGTCACGGCTGCGGAGGTGATGGTGATGCCGCGTTCCTGCTCCTGCTCCATCCAGTCGGTGGTGGCGGCGCCGTCATGCACCTCACCAATCTTGTGGATCATGCCGGTGTAGAAGAGGATACGCTCGGAGAGCGTGGTCTTGCCACCATCAATATGCGCCGCAATGCCGAAGTTGCGGTAACGCTCCAAAGGCTCCTTGCGGTCGGGACTGCTTACACTTGCCATTGTCTTATCTTAGGGTTGAGTTTTACTGTTCGTTTGATGAGCAAAAAAAGCTTCCGCCGGGATTACCAGCGGAAGTGTGCAAAGGCGCGGTTCGCCTGCGCCATTTTATGAACGTCATCGCGCTTACGCACGGCGGCTCCCTGGTTGGAGGCGGCTTCCTTGATCTCGTTGGCCAGCGCCTTCGCCATAGGTACGCCCTTGCGGTTGCGCGCATAGCCGATAATCCAACGCATCGCCAAGGCTTCGGAGCGCTCCGGCGCCACTTCCAGCGGCACCTGGTAGGTAGCTCCGCCCACGCGGCGGCTCTTCACTTCCACGCGCGGTTTGGCATTCTCAATGGCGCGGGTCAGCACCTCAAGCGGACTCACCATCTCCGTGCCTTCATTGGCGAGATCAATCGCCTTGTACACGATGCGCTCTGCCAGCGAACGCTTGCCGGAAAGCATCACCTTGCCGATAAATCGCCCCACCAGCGCGGAATCATACCGCGAGTCGTGGTGCTCCATCTTTTTATAGACGCGTTTACGACGTGCCATAGCTCAGTATTCAGGTTAAAGGTTAAAGATTACTTTTTCTTAGCGGGAGCTGCTGCACCTTCCTTGGGTCGCTTCGCACCGTACTTCGAGCGACCGCGGCGGCGCTTCTCAACGCCCAGGCAATCCAGCGCCCCGCGCACTATGTGATAACGCACACCCGGCAAGTCCTTGACACGGCCACCACGCACCAGCACAATGGAGTGCTCTTGCAAATTATGACCCTCGCCGCCGATGTAGGCGATCACTTCTTCCCCGTTCGTCAATCTCACCTTGGCCACTTTACGCAAGGCGGAGTTCGGTTTCTTCGGCGTGCGGGTCATCACTTGAAGACAAACCCCGCGACGCTGCGGACAGCTGTGAAGAGCGCGTGATTTCGACTTCTCTTCCGGTACGGTGCGTCCCTTACGGACGAGCTGATTGATGGTCGGCATGTTTCCTGCTTGTTGATTGTTCTTCAGACCTTGCCGCCAATAACCCAACACCCTCTCTTTCCGAGAGAAATTGGCCGTTTTTCCGGCGGCTTGCCCGATAATTCCCTCTCTTTCCGCATATTCGGATGCGCCCGGAGGGGAGACGTAGTTTATCATTTTCTGCCCGCTTGGCAAGTCTTTTTTTTGCCTACTTGACATTTTTTCGCCGTTACCCCGGGAAAAACGAGCTTTAAAACGCGCCGAAGCATGGACGATGGAGGGGTATAAGGCGAATTCCGCAGATGCGGGGCGGGGTACCGCCTCGGGCTACGCTCCTCCTCGTCCTGCGCAGGAGCCGTGCCTCCATGCAGGACGAAGCTGCCCTTCTCTCGCACACTTCCCCATTTTCCCTGTTTTTCTCTTCAAAATAAGCGGCATAGAGTCTCATCTCCGAAGAGACTCCAAAGCATCCGAACCGCGTGAAAAGCGCATCCGACCCAAGCCAAAAAACGTCCACGCGGGAATCCGCCGGATCGATGGGGTCAGTGGAGCCCCCGGCGCCTGTGCCGCGCAAAAAGGACTTATCCCCGCGAACGGACCGGAAATGTCCTCCGCACAAACGCGTGAAGCTCAAGGGAACGGAGTATGCGACAGCGCATCGCCTTCAGCGTCAAAATAAGCCGCCACCTGTTCCAGCGCTTTAGCCCGGTGCGAGATGGCGTTCTTTTTCTCGGCGGGCAACTCGGCGAGCGTGCAGGAAAAGCCGTCCGGCACGAAGAGGGGGTCGTAACCAAAGCCGTTGGCGCCGCGCGGGGAGAGGGTGATGCGTCCCGGCAGGCAGCCCGTGAAGGCGGCAAGTTCTTGTCCGTCGCGCGCCAGGCACATGGCACAAACGAAATGCGCGCGAAAAGGAGCCAACGACCTCAGCGCCGACAGCTCGGCGAGCAACTTTCGGTTGTTCGCGTCATCGTTTCCATGCTCCCCGGCATAGCGGGCGGAGAGAATGCCGGGCATCCCGGAGAGCGCCTCCACACACAATCCGGAATCATCCGCCAGCGCCAACCCGCCCGTACGAGCAGAAATCTGCCGAGCTTTGAGCGCGGCATTCTCTGCGAAGGTACGCCCGGTTTCCTCCACTTCCGGCAGATTCGGAAAATCCGCGAGCGTGCGGATGCGGCAAGCGGGCAGAATGGCGGCTATCTCCTGCGCCTTGTGGGTGTTGCGCGTGGCAATAATCAGTTCTCGATTCATGATAAGAAGAGCATGGCGTCAGGCGAGCCGTGTTTTCCGGTCTTCGGCGGGGTTGTCAAGCGTGGCGTTCCGGTGCGGGAAAACGCGGCGAAGGAAAGTGAGCAACACCGTAAAGCCCAGCAGAAAAGACAGAAAATCCGCCGTCGTCTGCGACAGCCATACTCCCGGCTCCCCCAACCACTGAGGCAGCAACCAGAGCGCCGGAATCAGGAAGATCAACTGCCGCGTGAGGTTCAGGAAAATGCTCATCACCGGGCGACCGATCGCCTGGAAAAAGTTACCGATAACAATCTGCGACCCCACGAAGACAAAGCAGATGCCCATGAGGCGAGTGCCGAGTGTGGCCAGCTCAATGAGTCGCAGCGAGTCGGCATCTTCGGCGCTCACAAAGAGGCGCACCACCTGCTCCGCAAACACCTCCATCGTCGCGGCTCCGATGAAGGTAATGATCGTAGCCCAACAAACGGCCAGAAAGAGCACGCGTCGCACGCGACAGTAGTTGCCGATGCCGAGGTTGTACCCGGCAATAGGCTGCAAACCCTGGGTGATTCCCAGCACCACCATCACGAAGAGAAAGAGGACACGGTTCACCACGCCATAAGCCCCCACTCCCATCTCACCATCGAATTGCAGGAAACGCTGGTTAAAGAACATCACCACCACGCAGCCCACGATATTGAGCAGACAGGGCGGCAGCCCCACCGTGCAGATCCGTCTCACCAGACGCGCTTGCAGGGCGTAAATGCCTCGCCGAAAATGCAGCACATTTTTCCCATCCGCAAAGTGCCTCAGCACCCAGATCATCCCCACTACCTGCGCCACCACCGTAGCCAGAGCCGCCCCCGTCATTCCCCAATCCCACCAGCAGATGAAAATGGGCGCCGCCGCCACATTCACCACCATCGAGATGATGAGGCTCACCATCGCCTTGCGCGGGTAACCGCTTGCACGCATCAAGTGATTCAGGTTCATGAAGGTGCTGCTCACCGGAAAGCCCCACATGATCACCAGCATGAAATCGTAAGCCGGTTCCAAGGCTCGTCCCTCCGCCCCGAACATCGTCAAAATCTCGCGTAACCAAGGTATTGGCAACCACCCTACCGTCACCCCGAAGAGCGTGCTGAGCATCACGCAATGGCCCAGAACCCGGTGCGCTCGATCAAACTTACCCTGCCCCAGCGTGATGGATGCTGTGGCCGCACTGCCCAGCCCCACCAGCGTTCCCACCGCCACCGTCAGATTCATCACCGGGAACACCAACGCCATGCCCGCTATCGCCAGCGCCCCGCACCACTGCCCGACGTAAATGGCATCCACGATGTTGTACACCGATGTCGCCACCATCCCGACGATTGCAGGAAGAGAGTAACTGAGCAGCAGCGAACCCATGCTGCGCTTCTCCAGCTCCTCAAGTTTTTCATCCTTTGCCATCGCGAACCGCGCCCCATTTTACTCGCACCGGTATCCTTTGTCAATGGACATGGCTGCCATTTTCGATGCCGCCGGTTGTCACGATTTTTGATGCGTACAGACAATCATATCAGTCATGCCGACGACGACGATCAGGTCTCCGGGTCATCTTCAAAGGCGATGGACTTGGTCCATCCGTCGCGCGGGGTGTACGTATTCGGGAAAATGGCTCGAGCTACGTCCCGGTAGGCTTTGGGATTGGGCATGGACGGACTGTAATGCGTCAGCCAGAGTTCCTTCACTCCGCCCGCCTCCGCCGCCATTTGCGCGGCCTCCTCAAAGAGCAAGTGCCGATTGGTCCAGCTGCTCGCCGGCATATCTGCCGTGCCGTACATCCCCTCGCAGATGAAGAGGTCGGAGTCGGCTGCCACGCGCGGGATAATCGGCGTCGGCCGCGTGTCCGTGCAGTACGTCACCTTGATCCCCTTGCGCGGCGGACCGAGCACCATATCCGGCGTGTAGGTGCGACCCTCATACTCCGCGTTCTCCCCGCGTTGCAGCGTCTTCCACAACTTGAGCGGTATGCCCTCCCGGCGCGCTTTCCCGGCGTCGAATTTTCCACCCCTCGGCAGGGTAAAGCTGTAGCCGTAGCACGGCACCCCGTGATTCAACGCAAAGGCGTGTATATCGCACTCCATGAAAAACATCGTCTCCTCCTCCGTCTCCAGTTCCGACACCTTGACGTCGAACGGCAGATTCGGCGCAATGCAACGCAACGCGCGCACCACCCTCTCCGTACCCACCGGTCCCACGATGGAAATGGCCTCCGTGCGCCCGCTGTTGCCGATGCTCAGGAGCATCCCCGGAAGTCCGCTCACGTGATCGGCGTGCAAATGCGTGAGCAGTATCTTGTCAATCGGCTTCAGGCTCATTCCCGCTTTCACCGCCGCCACCTGCGTCCCCTCCCCGCAATCGATCAGCACGCTGTGTCCCTTGTAGCGCACCATCAGCGAGGTGAGCCACCTGTTCGCCATGGGCAGCGTCCCGCCCGTCCCCATTAAGCAGATATCCAGCACGCCGCCTAGTCTCTCATACCCGGCGCATCATGTCAAGCAAAGCAAACTTTGCTGCGGACGCAGAGGCGTCTCCGGATGCGATTGACGCGCACGCGTCTCCGGGCTTGATTTTTGGAAAAGAAACCGGTAAAATGGGTGGGCTTTGTTTATGGACAGCAATTACACAGAGGAGGACATCAAGACGCTGGATTGGCGGGAGCACATACGGCTGCGTCCCGGCATGTACATTGGAAGTTTGGGGGATGGCTCCGCATCGGATCACGGAATTTACGTGCTGCTCAAGGAAGTGATCGATAACTCGATCGACGAGTTCGTGATGGGCAACGGCAAGAAAATCGTCATCAACATCGGCGAAGACGGCGCATGCGAGGTGCGCGACTTCGGACGCGGCATCCCGCTGGGGAAGCTCTATGAATGCGCCGCCCAAATCAACACCGGAGGCAAGTACGACGGGGAGGCCTTCAAGAAATCCGTGGGGCTCAACGGCGTGGGCATCAAAGCGGTGAACGCCCTCTCTTCCGAGTTCACGGTGCAGGCTTATCGCGAAGGGAAAACACGCACCATCACTTTCCGCGAAGGGGTGAAGGTGAAGGGCACCGACTCCACCACCAAAACCAAGGAGCCGGACGGCACTCGCGTCTGCTTCCTGGTGGACCGCACGATATTTCCGGAGGAAGCCGCCTACAACTTTGAGTTCGTGGAGCGTATGTGCCGCTACTACTGCTACCTGAACACGGGGCTGACCATCGTGTTCAACGGCAAGAGCTTCACCTCAAAAAACGGTCTGCTCGACCTGCTGCGCGAGGAGATGAACGCGGATCCCCTCTACGAACCGATCCACCTCGTTGGGGATGACATCGAAGTGGTCATCACGCACGGGGATTCTTACGGCGAGTCGTACTACTCTTTCGTGAACGGCCAGCACACCACGATGGGCGGCACTCACCAGAACGCCTTTAAGGAAGCCATCGCCAAAACCCTGCAGAACTTCTACAAGAAGAATTACGAGGCTGCCGACACCCGGTCCTGCATTGAGGCCGCCATCAGCATCAAGGTGATTGAACCCGTCTTTGAGTCGCAGACCAAAACAAAGCTCGGCAGCAACACCATCGGCCCCGGTAAGGAAACCATCCGCACCTTCGTGGGCAACTTTCTGGCCAAGGAGTTGGACAATTACCTGCACCGACATCCGGACACGGCTGCGGCCATTGAGGAAAAGATCAAGGAGAACGAAAAGACGCGCAAGGAGGTGGCCGGCGTCACCGGAAAGATCGCCAAGGAACGCGCTAAGAAAGCGAAGATTCACACCAAAAAACTGCGCGACTGCCGCGTGCACTACGACTCCAAACACAAGCGCGCCGAGGAAACCATGCTCTTCATCACCGAGGGCGACTCCGCCTCCGGCTCCATCACCACCGCGCGCGATGCCGAAACTCAGGCCGTATTCTCCCTACGCGGCAAGCCCGCCAACAGCTACGGCATGAATAAATCCACCCTCTTCGAGGAAAAGCGCAACGAGGAACTCGACTTCCTGCACCTCGCCCTCAACATCGATAAATCCATCGATGACCTGCGCTACAACAAAGTCATCATCGCCACCGATGCGGACGTGGACGGCATGCACATTCGCCTGCTCATGCTCACCTTCTTCATCCAGTACTTCCCGGAACTCATCCGCGAGGGTCATCTCTTCATCCTGCAGACGCCTCTCTTCCGGGTGCGCAACAAGCAAAAAACCATCTACTGCTACTCGGAAGCCGAGCGTGACCGAGCCGTGAAAAAACTCGGCAAAACCCCGGAAATCACCCGCTTCAAAGGACTTGGCGAAATCTCCCCCGCCGAGTTCAAGAACTTCATCGGCGAGGACATCCGCCTGCAGTCCGTCACCCTGGAGAACGCCCACAACCTGCGCGACGTCCTTCGCTTCTACATGGGCGACAACACCGACGACCGACGCCAGTACATCATCGACAACCTGCGCATCGAGGAAGACCTCGCCTGAACACCCCCACCCTTCTCCGCCATGAGAACCCTCATCATCGCACGCCACGGCAACACCTTCCGCCCCGGGGAAACCCCCACCCGCGTCGGCGCACGCACAGACCTCCCACTCGTGGAGGAAGAGCGCGCACGCGGCATCGGTCTCTACCTGAAAAAACGGGGCATCATCCCCGCTCGCATCCTGGCGGCGCCCCTGCAGCGCACCCGCCGCACGGCTGAACTTGCCGCCGAGGCTCTCGGCAACCCCTGCCCCGTGCAAGTGGAAAACCGTCTTGTGGAAATTGACTACGGACCGGATGAAAATCAGACCGAGCAAGCCGTTGCACGACGCCTCGGTCGCGTCACTGCCCGGACCGCCGGCCAGGACCCCGCCGCTCTCAGCGAGGAAGAGCTGGAGGCTCTCGGCATGCGCGCCATTGAGCTGTGGAATGCTCAAGCCATCGTTCCGAATGGCTGGGCGGCAAATCCCGCCGCTCTCGCCGCCGCCTGGCAGAGCATTGCTGATTCCGTCGAGGAAGGCGAAACCCTGCTCTGCGTCTCCTCCAACGGCACCATCCGCTTCGCCCCTCACATCACCGGCGACTACGCGGGCTTTTGCGCCACACACGACATCAAGGTTCCCACCGGCGGCGTGTGCATTTTCACCGCCTCGCCCGGCGAGCCATGGCAATGCTCCGAGTGGGGCGTCAAGGCCTTCAAAAACATCTCCTGAACAACCACAAACCAACCACATTATACATTATGGATATGACCAAACTCAAACCCGCTTGGATCGAGGAGTTCAAAGCCTTCGCTCTCAAGGGTAACGTCATGGATATGGCCGTCGGTGTCATCATCGGCGGCGCCTTCGGCAAGATTGTCTCCTCCCTGGTGAGCGACATCATCATGCCACTCGTCTCTGTCCTCACCGGCGGCACGCAGAATCTCGCCGCCCTCTCCTGGAAGCTCAGCGAAGCTGAAGGAGCTGCGGAGATCAAATACGGCGTCTTCTGCCAAACCGTGCTTGACTTCCTCATCATCTCGCTCTCCATCTTCTTTGCCATTCGCATTCTCTGCTCCTTCCGGGCCAAAGCCAAGGAGGAGCCGGAGCAACCTGCTCCCACGCCGGAGGACACGCTCCTGCTGCGCGAGATCCGCGATGCTCTCAAGAAAGGTGAATAAGAAAAGCCTCACCGCCCGGGTTCGTCGTCTGATGGGTCCGGGAACCACGCACAGCACGGCTTCCGCCGCCGTGGATGCCGTGCTGTGTGCTATCTCCCGCCTGGCGCAGCGGGGAGACAAGTTCACCATCATGCGCTTTGGCTCCTTTTCTCTTTCCCCGACGGGCAAACTCCGCTTCCGTCCCTCCCGCTCCTTCCCCGACAAGCCCGTCTGATTCGTTTGCCGCCCACCTTTTGCAGCAGGATCGACCAGGGAACACGGTGACACGCCGGGAAAATTCGCCATCCGCTTTCCGGCAGCATTCTCGCTCTGAGCCTGTTTCCTCCTGCGTCGGGAGAAATTCCGCCCTGCCGTCACGGCGGCGGATTTGTCAAGATCATGCAACGCGTTGAGCGTCCAAAAATCGCGCGGTGTCGGGAAGCCCGGCACCGCGCTTTTCTTTTCTTTCTTCTTTGTTCCCCGCTTCACAGCGAGAAAGCTTGTTCATTCAGGTCAACTCATCCTCAGAAATTGACCCGGTACCCGGCTGCGGCGTCCACACTCGTCCACCCTTTCCTCCACTCCACCGACGCATCCATGAAGATGCTCCCCGAGGACGACCCCAGCGGAATCGTAATCCCCATCCCCGCTTCCACTCCCACGGCTCCCACCTCCGCGCTCTCCACTTCCGCCCGCGTCGCATCGTGCAGCATCGCGTTCATCGCCGTGCCGCTCCGGTCTCCCGCATCGGCTTTCACCAGCAGCCGCGCCTCAAAGATCGAGGTCCGGTTAAACGCATTCTCGCCCACGATGCTCTGCATCCTCGCTCCCATCCCGAACGTCACCACATCCTGCCCGATGTCGTCCACCGAAAGCCCCGCGTCGCTTCCCGTCTCGTTGTACCCCTTGATGCTCGCGTGGCGCACCTCCACATTGAACACCGGCTGCAAGGCCACGGTGCCTTCCTTGTTCACGAGCCTCGTGTAGCCCACCTCGTACATCGCTCCCACGGCGTAGCCGTCCGTGCTCCCCTTGGTGTGGTAGCTCCCCGCTCCGTAGTTCACCGTGCGGTCCAGCTGCACATCCGCCAGCCCTCCGCTCACCACGAAGGTGTGGATCCACGCCCCGCTCGTCGCCCTCAGGAACGCGCTCAGGTAGGTCGTATCCAGGTTGCCCGTCGCTCCGTCCGCCGCACTCGGCTTCAGGTCGCCGTACATCGCCGTAATCGCCAAGCCCATGGTGGTCTGCGGCGTCACATCCACATCCACGCCCACGGTGCCGCCCCAGTTGTTGAGCGTGTAGCCCGGCGCGCCTCCATCGGAATCCAGTTTGTGGTAGCCGCCCTCGCCGTTGATCCAGGCGTGCCAGATGGGCAGATTGTCGTAGGAATCATAGCTCACATCACCGGCCATGGTGGTGGTGCGGTTGCGGATGGCTTTCAACTGACGGTGCAAGTCCTCCGCCAGCGCCGGTCCCAGCGTCGAGATGGACGACCCGGCCACCGCCTCCAGCGTGCTTTCCAGTTCGGCGTTCTGCCCGTTGTCGAACATCGAGATCAGCTGGAACGCCAACTTGTCGTAGTCCGATTCCTTCTTGCTCAGCGCATCGAAGAAGGCCTGAAGCTGCGACTTCTCCTTCAGCGAATCCCACATCATCGTCGCGCCCGCCAGAGCATTCTTGCTCACATTATCCGGCAGCTCCCGCAGCGCCTGCTCAAACTTGTTCTCCTTCGCCTCCTTGGTCGTCACCATCAGCTTGCCATTCGGGTTCACGCTCACCTCGCGGTCCTTCAAGAAGTTGCCGGCGCCGGTAAACTTCACGTGGTCCGGGAAGGTTTTCCTCAGCCCATCAGCCACGGTGATGCCGGTCTCCACCTTCTCGCCATCCGGAACATTGCCATCGCTGTGGAAATCCAGCGTGCCGCTCTTGCCCACGCCCGCGATGTTGGCCTCCAGCGCATTACCGTTGACAGGCTTCTCGCCGAAGTCCACCGTCATCGTCCCGTCGCCCAGGTCCACGTCACCCAGCGTCAGCTTGTCGGAGGGGTCAGTCGGACTCTTCTCGCTCACGTCCACGGTCAGGTTCGCTCCCTTGCCCAGCTTCACATCCCAAGCCTCATCCTCTGTCGAGTTGGCGTTGTCCAGGGTGAAGTCCACCCCGTCCGCCACCGCCAGGGTGCCGGCTTTACCTCCGTCGCTCGATCCCAGCGTACCCGAGAACGAGCCGCCGCTCTTCTCGGCATCGCCGCCTACGGTCAGTTTGCCGCCACCGGCGCTCTTGAGCAAGCCGTCGCCTTCCAATTTGGTCACGTCGTTCTCTCCCTTGCCGACATCCAGCGTGGAGTTTTCCGCTAAGGTCACACCCACGCCGGAAAGCTGCGTGTTGGGCTTTCCTTCGGCGTCTTTCGCCTCGCCGGAGAGCGTCAGGCTCGCGCCTTCTTCCAACTTCACCGTACCGCTTCCGTCGCCGGTGATGCTGGCGTGTTTCAGGTCACTCTCGCCCTTGAGCACGAGTTTGGAGTCATCCTGAATCTCGATGGCGTCACTCTTGCCGCCCGTCTCATCCGTACTCTCCGTGATTGACCCGTTCACGGTCGTCGTCCCGCCGTCGGCCAGCACGAGTCCTCGCTCTTCCTTCTTCGTCGTGTTGCCTTGTTTTCCCTTGCCGGGCTCTCCCGTGTAGTTGAAGACGAGGTCCTCCATGCTGTTCTCCTCGCCTTGGAGCACGAGGCGTCCCGCCGTGATGGTGGTGTCGCCGTCTTCCAGCGTGTAATTGCCGCCGACCGTGAAGGTTCCCAGTCCCTCCTTCTCCACATCGACGCCGGCGCCGGCTGTGATGGAGCCGTAGAAAGACGTATCCTGCCCTTCCACATCCTCCTTCTCCCCGTCACCTTCCACATCCTTTTGCGTGATGTCCTGTTTCGTGTTGTTGAAGTGGACGGTGAAGCGGTCGGTTTCAGGGGAATCGGCGGTGTTCTCGACAGTGAGTTCACTCCCGTTCACACCCACAAGGTTGTTGACGGTGATGTCGTCGTCTTTATTGTCAGCTGTACCTTCTTGGGAGAGGTGCAGTTTGCTCCTTTCTCGCGAAAGAAGAGTGGCTCTGCTTTCTCCAAGCACGTTCGCGCCATCCCCCTCCAGCGTCATCTCATCGCGCACAATATAGACATGATCAACGGACCCTGTGATGAGGACATCTCCTTCACTCGCCTCTATCTTGGCACCCGCCACCTCGAGTACAGCTTGCGCTTCGTCGTTCACAACAAGGTATTTATCCACTTTTTCCCCGGTCTTGCCGATGCTCCCATTTTCGACAACATGCAGGATCGCTTCTCCCCCGTTGTCCTGGAAGCTCTCAGCGATCGCTCCCGCCGCACTGGCTCCTACGTACAGCTTCAGCGAATCAGGATTCTTCACATCAAACACCAGCTCGTTCTCCTCGTCGCCAACGATGGCAGCCAACCCCTTATCTCCGACATTCATGCTGGCGAGGTAAACGTCCACCGTCGTGCCACGGTCTCCTCCCACGGTGATAGTTCCTCCCACTCCCTTGAGCTGACCGCGCTCGTTAACAACGATGCGGCTCAGGGGAATCGCGTCTGTGCTTACATTCATCCCTCCCAAATCCACCACGCCGCCGGGTTGTCCATAACTCGGTGCCTTGGCAGTTTCCACGCTCAATGTAGCGCCTTTGCAGTTGGTAAATCCTCCATCACTCAGAGTGACGTTGCTCAGTACGACTTCACCGCCGGCACTGCCGGAAATAGTCTTCCCGCTCCAGTTGACAGATTTTTTCGAGTCACCCAGCACGATCTTACCTGAGCCTGTATCAAGCTTTACATCCTCCGAGGTCGTACTACCCGTGATGAGAAGGACGTCTTTCTTCTTACCGCTGTTCTTCAGAGTGACGCCGCCGCTGATCTCGCCGCCGTAAGTGACAGATCCCGCAAATTCCACGGTGCCATCGCCGCTCACGGCGTTGGTCACGGTTTGCTCCAATGCTTTAC
>CANQAC010000024.1 GCA_947589345.1 uncultured Akkermansia sp. | reverse complement strand
CTCCACCTCATACACCTTCTTCCCATCCTCATCCACTCCCGCCTCCGTCAGCTTCGGCATCTCTTTTTGAAAGAGATGTCAAGCATGATATTCACAATATATTTTTGTTCAATGATTTAAAGTTTACATTTGAAAAGAGAGGTGTTTTTTAGGAAGTAAAAGGAGCAGAAAATCTCATGTGCAAATAACACATTATCAATCGATAATATCAATAATAAAAGTATATCTCTTTCAAAATGAGGTACTCTTTCCCCCGGCATGAAAGAAAATACATTGATTCCTCATATTGAAGGCTTAAGGGGTATAGCAATCATTTTAGTGTTTCTTTTCCACTTAAATAGTGCAGTTTGGGGGCATGGATACTTGGGAGTGGATATGTTTTTGGTACTGATGGGATTCTTGATGCTAAGGCCTTGGAAAAACTCTTTGGACGAGCAGTCAGCATACCGCGCTTCATGGGATTATTTTCTCAGGCGAGTCCGACGGATCGTGCCTCCCATGCTCGTGGTGATCCTCCTCACGGTACTCCTCGGGATATTGCTCATTTATGCGAATGATGAGTACACAACGTGTCAAAATGGGGCAGCCGCGGCCGTAATGGGAGCGAACATATTTCTCGAGAATGCTCTTGCTGACTATTTTGCTCCGGATTCAGCCTTCATGCCCCTCCTGCATTTGTGGTACCTATCCGTTGTTCTTCAAATTAGTTTGCTCTATGCCGTTGGACGCTGCATCACGCATCACCTATCTCATAAAACTGCCGTGCTCATTGCAATTTTAGCAGGGGTACTTTCCTTTTCATTAGCTTACCGGGAACAGATAGTCGAATTGTTCCAATGGATGGGTTGTCCCTTGTGGCAAGAAGGGTTGAAGGCTCCTTCCTATTACGCTACCTTCCCGCGCATTTGGGAGGTCCTCGCAGGAGGCGTAGTATTTTATTTACCAGAACTCAAGCACCGCCGCACACTCGCCTCCATACTCTGTCTGGCGGGACTGGTGCTTATCTTGATCCCTGCCCTCTGTGACATGATACCAGGAATGGCATGTGTGGCAAAGCTTCCAACAACGCTTCTGTGTGTCATGGGCACCGTTCTGGTGATCCGCTATGGATCGTTTTCACCTCTGAACGCCTTGCTCACGAATAAACCTATCACTTGGCTGGGAGGTATCTCGTTCTCTATTTATCTGGTTCACATGCCTATTATCGTCCTGTGGCGTTTATGGGTGCTGGGGCACGTGGGGGTAGCGGACGAGATAGGAATCGGTATGCTTTCCCTGGTTATGGGGTGGCTATTTTGGAAATACGTAGAAAGTCGTCGTATGAGGTGGTGGCTCATCCTTCTTTTCTGGGGCTGCACTCTGTTACTTTGCTTGCGTGGTATTCAAAAAGAAGGCTTTACCCAGTGGATGACACTACAGGAGCGGCATCTCACCGCGAAGCCCAAGTATGAAAAATGGCACCTGTGTCAGGATGTTGATCTTTGCAGTACGCTGCCAAAGAGTCTGACCCCCACGCGCCATTTTTTCATGTTGAGTGGGCAAAAAAAGGAGGTGACGGCTCAATTCCTAGAAACCCCATTACTCGCCTTCGGCAACCCGGATATCCCCCCTTCTATTTTGCTGATCGGCGACAGTCATGCTGCCGCATTCTATGCTGGATTTGATACCGTGTTCCGGGAGACTCCCTATTCCGGTGTTTATCTTTCTACATACGTCAAACCTTTCCACGTAGAGGGCGATAAAAAAGAAGGAGAAGATGAGAAAGCTCTTCTCCAGTGGATCCGACAGAACAAAAAAATCAGGCATGTTATCATCTCCCAACATTGGATGCAGCGTTTTAACGCCGCTGATGCACGCGAACTACCTGCTCAGCTGCGCGCTTTTCTGCAGGAATTAGTCGATCTGCATGTTCAGGTAACACTGATTGCTTCCACCCCTATCTTTGAACATGTCGCACATTACAAAAAAATCTATAGCGTAAGAGGTATGAAACTCCCCGGAATCGTTACAACCTGCACACCGGAGGACTATCTGAAGCAAACGGCTTCTTCCCTCCCCATCCTGAAACAAATGGCAGACGAGGGCCTCTGCCATCTCGTAGAACCTCTCAAAATTCTCGCTCCGGGAGAAGCCTTCCATTCTATTCAAGGCGATCAGCTCCTCATGTGCGATCGCGACCATATGAACGTTATCTTCTCCCAAATGATGACTCGGCGACTTCTCCCTCAGTTGCTGTCAATTCTAGAAGCTGAGTCTCCCACACCTCAACCCATTCATCAATAAACTGTTCGTACTCCAACGAGTCCTTCTACGTCATCCACGAACAAGGGGAGGAAGCGACGGATAAAGCGATTGGCATATGGCTCGCTCGGAAGCAACGCACAAAGATGCGGGAGGAGCTTTCGTGATCACCCTAAATCCACTCGTTGTCTTCCATGAAAGCTGTGGCGTTTTTGTGACCTTGAAGAGCGGCTTTCTTGACCCATTGCTTAGACTGCTCAAGGTCTTGCTCGACGCCAAGGCCGTGGAAATAGCATCGTCCAAGGTTATATTGACCGTTGGAATTACCAAGTTTAGCGGCACGACGAAAACATTCGGCAGCCATGCCCGGGTCAGCCTCGGTGCCTTCACCATTCAGGTAACAAAGACCAAGGTTATTGAGAGCTGAGGCATCATTCTGTGCGGCAGCCTGATTGTAGAGCGAAAAGGCTTTGACTAAATTTTTGGGAACGCCTGAGCCTGTGGCATAGCAAGTACCCAAGTTGTCCTGAGCGTTCGCATTACCACCGTTCGCGGCGGCCGTGTACCACTTGACCGCTTCTTTCATGTTGGCAGGTACGCCGTGACCGAAGTCATAACTTTTAGCGAGCAAGAGCTGTGCATCCGGGTTGTTGGCTTGAGCCGCTTCACGCAGCAAAGGCAGCGCTTGGGTATAATTTTTGCTGGCGTACAGGGCAGCACCCCTCGTCATGATTGCGTTCTTATACGGATCAGAATTACACGCACTGAGCATTACCAGCGCGACAGGGAGAATCAATGTAGCGTATTTCATGGATGATTGGATGTATTAAAGAGTGAGAAAATAGCGCTCCGCCTCCAGAGCAGCGCGGCAGCCCATGCCTGCTGCTGAAATAGCCTGGCGATATACGGGATCTGCTACATCTCCCGCAGCAAAGAGGCCAGGTGTCTTAGTGGCTGTGGCATTATTTTGTGTGATGATAAAACCGGAAGAATCAATATCCACCAAGTCTCTGACAATGCCGCTGTTTGGCGAGTGTCCAATGGCCATAAAAACGCACTTTACAGCCAAATCGCTCAACTTTCCCGTTTGCGTATCACGCAGGACAACGCCGCAGAGTTCTCCGTCGGCATCACGTTTGTACTCAGCTATAACCGCGTTCCAGACGGGTGCGATCTTCTCATGCGAAAGAACTCGCTGCTGCATGGCTTTGCTGGCTCGCAGAGTATCACGACGGTGGAGCAAATAGACCTTGCTCGCAAAGCGGGTAAGAAAATGAGCCTCCTCACAAGCGCTGTCGCCACCTCCCACCACACACACCGGCACATCGCGGTAAAACGAACCATCGCAGGTGGCGCAAGCGGTAAGACCGTGCCCGATTAATTCCTTCTCGCCGGGCAAACCAAGGTAGCGAGCTGTAGCTCCCGTGGCAACAATGACAGCAGCAGCCTTGTACGCCGCTGCGTGAGAAGAGACAACAAAGAGTCCCGTCTCCTCCTCTCGCGTCACGGAGAGGACTTCTTCATAAATAGTCTTCGCGCCGAACTTCTCCGCCTGCTGCCCCATGGCAAACATGAGATCCGGTCCCAGAATACCTTCAGGGAAACCCGGGAAGTTCTCCACCTCGGTCGTGGTCGTCAACTGACCGCCAAGTTGGTTCCCAGCGAAAACGAGCGGTTCCAGATCTGCACGCGCTGCGTAGATGGCCGCTGTGTACCCCGCTGGTCCTGTTCCAATGATAATAAGCTTCGCGCCCATTGCCGCATCCATGTTTACTTCTCTTCGATATGAACATCGTACACCTTACCGAGCACGTTGAGTTTCATATCGTGCCCAGAGATAGCCGCCGACACGCCAACACTGGTGAGCGCTACAGGCGCACCAAAATTCTCCGTTTTCTTGGCGGTGGGAGGCTCAGGACGCTTGCCGGCATAATAGTCCTCCAGCTGCTGAGGGAACATGGCATAAATCACGCAATTCTCATCCGTCGCGGGTATATTTTTCGCCGTCAGCTTATCGCGCAAATTCTGCATATCGGGCTTGATGAGGTCTGCGGGACGGCAGGAGATGGGATCTTTACCAGCTTTTTTAGCACAGAGAGCCTGCAGCTCCGGATCCACTGGAGCGGGAGTATGCCCATAATAACCGAGCGCTACATCCGCACACTGGGGCGTGATGTTCTTCCACCGGCCAAACTTCACATTCATCATGGCCTGCACACCGACAATTTGCGAAGTCGGCGTGACCAATGGGATCCAACCCAAAGCTTTGCGCACCACTGGTATCTCGGCAAACACCTCTTCAAACTTGTCAGTCATGTTCATTTCCTTGAGCTGATTGCGGAAATTGGAGAGCATTCCTCCAGGCACCTGGTAACGCAACGTATCGCTGTTCACAATCTCGTTTTTGTGGTTGGTGAAACGGCTCAAACTGTCATAGATAGGCTGGAGCATGGCCGAGATTTTAGTGAGCTTTTCTTTGAAATCATCAGCCACCACCGGACAACGTTCATACCCCTTAAGCAAGGCGAGCATGCGCATGCAATCCGGCTGCCCCGTCCCATTTGCAAAGGGCGCGATGGAGCAATCCACCGCATCTGCCCCAGCATTGATGCCGGCGACATACGTGGCTGCACCCAAGCCAGCTGTCTCATGCGTGTGTACCCACACCGGCAGCCCCACCTTTTTCTTAAGTTCGCTCACAAGCGCGGCCGTCTCTGCCGGTGGGATAAGACCAGCCATATCCTTAATGACTATACCGTCCGCCCCCATATCGGCGATCTTTTGTCCAAGCTTTGCAAAGTATTCCAAGTTATGCACGGGGGACGTCGTGTAGCATATGGTGCCGTGAGCCACTGCTCCCACTTCTTTAGCGGCGCGGATGGAAGTTTGCATATTCTCCGGATCATTCAAGCAGTCAAAAATGCGAAAAATGTTCATGCCGTGCTTTGCGCTCAACTTCACGAAAGACTCCACCACATCGTCTGCGTAGTTGGTATAACCCACCATATTCTGCCCGCGAAGCAGCATCATGTGGGGTGTCTTGGGGGCAAGTTCTTTGAGCCTGTTCAAGCGCTCAAAAGGCAGCTCACCCAGAAAGCGCAATCCGGCATCAATCGAAGCCCCCCCCCATGTTTCCAACGCAGAAAAGCCCATAGTGTCCAAGATCGGAGCAATCGGCTCCATTTGTTCAGTGGACATACGGGTGGCAGCCAGAGATTGATGACCATCGCGTAATACGGTACAGTTAAACGTTGCCGGTTTCATATTGATTTTTAAGTTAAAACTCTCTTCGTTTTGCCAAGCGGGAGGAATTTTACCACATCCCCTCCCTTAGGTCAAGCCGCGCTTTAAAGGCCGCAGAGCAATGCATTGCGAACGTGCTTTTTTTTCTGCTCGCAATCGAAATGTTTTTGTGTTAAAATCCCCGCGGACTTATGAACACAATCCGACGCTATTTGATGCTGCTCGCACCGGTTGTCATGCTGCTTAGTTCATGCCAACAGAAACCTTACCCGATCTTTTTTTTGTCGGAAGCCAAGTCAACCGAGGGGAGTACATCAAAATTCATCCTCATGTACAACGGACGGCCTTACACGCGCATGCCCATTGTTAATCACGAAAACTTCAAGTCGTACCACTCCTTTATGAATATGCAGGATGGCAGCTACGGAATTGTGCTGACATTAAAGGATGAACTCATTAACCGTCTGTATAGTGTATCCGTGGAAAACGAAGGCATGTTGATACTCCCAGTTGTCAATGGACTCGCTTTTCAGCCCGTGCGTATCGATCGACCGATCACGGACGGCAAACTTGTGATATGGGGTGGATTAAATGGATATGATCTCAAAGAAATCGCACGTGATATTAAGCCAGAGAATGAAGAAATGGAGAAAAAACGCTTTATGAAGAAGAATCCTCGCCCCCTTCCTAAGTTGGATTCTAAAAAGCGGATTCAGAAGAAGGATTATACCGGGCGCACCATCGGTGAGATCTTTTCAAGAGGAGCGCAATGATTAGCCCCATCCAGCGCATTCCAGGCGTGATTTTGTTCATCTGGGCAACCAGCCTGTGGGTGCAAGCCTCTCCTCCTCGTGCCTGTGACTTAGTCTATCGTTTCCCCACTTCTAACCACAGCATTGCCAGTGGACACGGCGAGGATTTTTACATGTATTGCGATCGGAATTTCGAAGGGGAGAAGAGCAAGCCTTGGCAAGCCGGCGGATACGGCATGGTTCGTTCCCCATTCCGCACGGCGGACGGCAGCATCATGTATTCACGCATGCATGAAGGGATTGATATAAAGCCGATGAAGCGCGATACCTCTGGAGAACCTCAAGACCTCATCCACCCCATAGCTCCCGGCAAAGTGGTGTACGCCAATGAAAAGCCGGGGTTGAGTAATTATGGACGTTATGTTGTGGTAAGTCATCGGGTCCCCGAGGGGATCATATTCAGCCTCTACGCTCACATGGCGAGAGTAGATTGCAAGGTCGGGCAATTCGTCGGTACAGGCAATGTGTTGGGACTGATGGGGCACAGCGGAGCGGGCATTAACCGTGAACGCTCTCACGTCCACCTTGAGATATGTTTGTTGATACACTCTCAATACGACCAATTCTGCCCACCCGCCAACAAACATGGAATATATAACGGGCTCAATTTGATAGGGATAAATCCGGAGCCCGTTCTGCTTGCCTGCAAAGACGGACAGCCGTTATCCATAAGCCGACACTGGAAGAGTTTACGCGAACACTACCGGGTGCGTACTCCTTACCCGGGTCAGATGCCAGATTTGCTGAAGCGTTACCCATTTTTGAAACAAGGAGACTGGAGCAAACAGCCCCACTCGCTGGATATTGCACTGAGTGCTGAGGGTATACCGCTCGCCGTCTATCCGTCTGACCAAATCGTTCAAACACCTCAAATCATCTCTTGCGCTGCAGCACCAACGGTTCAGCAGAACGTAACATTTAATCGTGTGAAAAATAGTAGTAAAGACGCCGCTCTTACCGCGTCCGGCGTGCGTTATATCCAACACCTGATGAGGCCGCTCAATACATCCCATGTGGCACCGAAATCAACTTCGACGCTATGAGAGGATACGGACTACTGACACTTGCTATAACCACCGGCGTATGGTTGGCGGCTGACGGTGCGGAAGGCAGCCATGCAGAGCAATTGGTACGCGCCGGCAAACCGGTGCAAGCACTCCGTGAATTGAGCAACAATAAACACGGCATGAGTGCTGAGGAAGCCCTGTACTGGCGAGGTCGGGCGCTTATCGAACTCGGACGGCTCGCGGAAGCCTACGAGTGCCTTCAAAATGTACCCCAGCAGCATCCTCTCTTCCCCTATGCAGCGCGCGGCATGCTGTACTGTGCCAAGCATAATCCCGATCTAGATGGTGTGGTATTGGCAGAGCGACTTTCTGTGACAAAAGATGAACAGATCCGGCTGCTAGCTGCGGCTGTTCTTGCTGAGCATCAATTAGGCGCTCCCATGAATGAACTGAGTGACACATCGGCGTACACACGCTTGCAGGAGTTAGCCGCGCAGAACGAAAAACTGGAACCGGTGGTCAAAATACTCGGAGTATTGCTGCGTCGGAAATTGGAGGATTATTCCGGAGGGATTGAATACGCCCGAAGCGTAGAAAACGACCCCTCTCTCAACAGTTTCATGAGACAACTGGTGCGTCTCGAACTCGCGGAACTCTATTATGCTAAAGAAAAAGCTTTCCCTCAGCAGGAAGAATCTCAGACAATCGAGACCGATGAGGACGACACGACTGATACGACAGGCATGGGTGAGGAAACACTTCTTCAATTCATCACGGCTAACCCGGAATCTCCGTTGCTTGCTGAAGCGTTTCGACGTCTTCGTCTCCACGAATCTTCTGATTGCGACGCCTATGCGCGCACTAAGTTGACTGAATGGGCAGAAGACACGACCCACGCACGCAGAGCCGCCTATGCATTGCTTATGCTCATGGAACAGGATGAGCAGAAAGGCACTGAATCTGCGGCTCTTGCCAACCGGGCTGCGAATGACCTACCCGGCGAACCTCTCACGCGCGTCATGCTGCAAGAATACATAAGACGCCTAATCCTGCGGGGAGACTATGAACAAGCCTCCCTATATGCGAACTTAGTAGATTCGCTACAACCCAGACAATCTGATACCTACACCTGTTTTCTGAGAGCGTTACTCGCGCGAAAGACTCCGTCGTTAGCAGCTGAACTATTCCGCAGCTGTGCAGAAACGGCGGGAGATGATGTACGCGTACCGACCTTGGTCAACGCGCTGATCTGCTATATGACTGCCGGCAATTTTTCTGATGCTGAGCAACTCATCAAACAGACAAAGGATCCGCGCGAACGCCGCAACCTGCTACTCGCGCATGTTGAAATGCTCCCTGCCAACAAAACCGAGTTAGCTCGCTCCGAATTACAAGAAATACTCAATCTCAAGTTGGAGCCTGATCAACAGGTGCGTGCAAGACTTTGCGCACTGAGACTCTCTTTGAACGACAATCCCAGAATGGCCCTCAAACAGCTGGAGACCGTCACCAGCGAAGAACTCGCATCCTGGTCAGATGACAATGCCCTACTCTACGCAGCCCTCTTGGAACATGCGAGCGACGCAGTAGATGGGGGCAAACAAGAGCGCACAAATGCGCGCTTGAAGAAGCTGTGCGCAGAAGCCTCCTCGCTTTCGCGACGGGAAGTTCTCTCTCTACATCTGGCCGATCGTTTCTCGAAAGTGGGACAGCACGCAGCTGCTAGAGATGTGTTGCTCGACCTATCCGCTAAACAACCTGCGGGCCCTGCTAAAGCTGCAACTTTGTTCTACGCTGCCAAAGAATGTGCCGCATGTGCTACACTCTCATCCCTGCAACACGCCGCGCAATTATTCGCGGAATGCGCGCGACTTGAATCATCACTCACTTCCATTGCCATCATTGAGCAGGCTGCCATCCTCACCCGGATCAACCGCTGCGATGAAGCGCTAGATCTTATTGAGCCCATGAAGGAAGATAAACTTAGTGCGGAGCTGAGAGCTCGCAGACTCACGGTGATGGCGGATGCCTATGCCATCGGCACGGAACCTGATCATGTGCAACGAGCTCTGGCTACAAGCGAACGAATACTGGGCATACCGAAACTTTCTCATGTATGGGTCACGCGAGCATACCTGCAGCACGCTATTATGGCAGTTCGCGCCAAGTCGAATGAAATGGCTCTGCAAGATTACCTGCATGTTTTACGAGAGCATGATACCGGTGGCACCGCGGTGAATGATGCGTGTACATTCCTTTACTACTACGCTGGAGCAGGTGCTGTATACCTCCTTGTGCGCATGGAACGCTACCAAGAAGCGGCTGATCTTGCTGACCACATAGCAAAGTGGTCAGGATCCGAACAATCTACCCTTCCGAGAAATTCGGAAAAAGCCTCGTCTTTTTCCGCTTGGGCAAGCAGCATACGCCGCACCCATTATTTGCCCACCAGTATCCTGAAAAGCGATCCGGAAGAATCGCGCCGTAACAAGGAGCAATAAGCCTCACCGAATTTCGCACCACACAGCACGATGATCACTGGCTTTCTTGGCTGCCTGCCCACCGACAATCCCCATCTGTGCTTTCCGTCCCATACGCTCTGATAACACACGGTTGACATATATCTGGTCAAAGGTATTGTATTCATTTCCTCCTTTGTAATAGATGGTCCATGTTTCACCGCGATCATCCTTTGGAGTCAATCGTCTCAGGGCAGATTCACGAGTTCGGCCCTGGGTGAGGATAGCGAGAGTAGATTCTCCCGGACCAGCATTCCAATCACCGTACACAAGAATAGGCATCTGCGGCGCACTTCGAATGGCACTTTGCACATGTGTCGCCAAGGTGCGAGCCTCACGAATGCGCAAGGCATCCGCAGCAGTTGTATCGTCCGTCCTTTTTGACTTAAGATGCACTCCCATGATGCGGAAAAGTCGGCCATCCGGTATTCGCACGACTACGTCCAAGATACCACGCAGCATGCGACGAGCTGTCTGACCTTCCAGTAAGCAGTTCGGCACTGAATGATCGCTCGTAATCGGATAACGCGAGATAACGGCCAGGGCCCGATCTTCTCCCCATCGCTCCAACACCTTCGTATGGGGAAAATGAAGCCCGCGACTTGCCAGGCGACACACCAGATCTTGAAGGGCTGCCGCACCACCTATTTCCACAAGTCCTACGATATCCGGCTGGACCGAAGCAATAACGCTCGCCACAGCCTCACGCCCGGACAAACTTTTGATGACACGGTGATACTGAGAGCGAGGTTTATCGCCTTCCACAAAATAATTTTGAGCATTGAGCATCAAAAAGCGTACAGGAGGTCCGGTCTTGGGAACAGATACAGAATCTATCGGACCCGGAAGATGTTGTTCCAGCGTGGAATCTGCGGGAAGTTGCTCCATTTGAGCTACTTGACCGGCAGGTTTGAAGTACATGTAGAGCAGGATGCTGACAAAAATCGGCAGCAAAATCAAAAGTACATCACAACGCTGAAAGATTTTCCTGCTCATGTTCACCTCGTTTTTTGTACAACCTTTATCGTCAAGACAGACAATCTGGGGGCTCTCATTCCTGCGAGAGCCACTCAGCTGCTTGTGGCGCAGCATATGTGAGAATCATATCTGCCCCGGCCCGACGGATACTTAACAATGTCTCCAAGGTGGCCTGTTTTTCATCCAACCAACCGGATGATGCTGCGGCCTTGAGCATCAGATATTCTCCGCTCACGTGGTATGCAGCGATGGGCAAGTTCGTCTGCGCACGCATCGCAGCAATGACGTCCAAATAGCATGTGGCTGGTTTCACCATAAGGATGTCGGCACCTTCCTGTTCGTCCAATGTTGCCTCGCGCAGGGCCTCGCGAGCGTTTCCCGGATCCATTTGGTAGCCTTTTTTATCTCCAAACTTGGGAGCGCTGCCCAATGCCCCGCGGAATGGGCCATAAAACGCCGAAGCATATTTAGCTGTATAACTCATGAGGGATACCCCCTCGTAACCGGCATCGTCCAAGGCGCTGCGCAGTGCAGCTATGCGTCCGTCCATCATATCGCTCGGCGAAATGATATCAGCACCGGCCTTCGCATGACTGAGAGCCTGCAGGATCAGCGCCTCAACCGTTTCATCGTTCAACACCTCAACGCCACCGCCGGGAATTTCCCGCACTATACCATCCTGCCCGTACGTACTGTACGGATCGAGAGCCACATCAGTCATCACAAGCAGCTCAGGTATTTCCGCCTTGAGCGCTTGAACGGCACGCTGCACAACCCCTTTCGGATTGTGAGCTTCACGGCCATCAGGAGTCTTATGGCTCTGCTCCACTACCCCGAATAAATCCACGCATGGAATGCCCAGTTGCCCGTGCAAGCGTCGACATTCCTCCACGAGGCCAGCAACACTCCAGCGCTTGCACCCCGGAAGAGATTCTATCTGATCATCATTCTCCCCATCTTGCACAAACATGGGATAAATCAAATTTGCCACACTCAGCGCCGTCTCGCGCACCATTCCGCGCATAGCAGCACTTTTCCTGTTTCGTCGGGGACGTATTGGGAGCTTCATCTTCTTGAGAAATAACGTTTGTCGAAAGAGCTTTTTCTGACGGCGAGAAGAGTCTAGCATATTTTGGGCGACAATGCCAAGAGGAATCGTGCGTCTGACATCCTGAAACAGCACCTCCCGTGCAAGAAAAATGCGTATTATTTCCATTCAAACAAAATAAATGCGGGCTAAAGGCTTGCATTATGTGGCTCCAAGATGTAAAATAGACGCGTATGCGTGTGCATTTGCCATGCGTATGCTCGGGTTCACCATGACCCGTAACCAAAGGAAACAGTTGTCGGTTCCGGTTTCCTACGGTGCAGAATGGAGCCGACAATAAGACGAAAACGAATAGAAAATGAGTATATACAAAGTTGAGTGTGCCGTGGGTGCCAATCCTATCACCATCGAAACAGGTAAAATTGCGAGATTGGCAGACGGTGCCGTCACCGTGCGATGCGGGGACACAGTTGTCCTAGTGACAGTCGTAAGCGCTACGAAGATCAAAGAAGGACAAACTTTCTTCCCTCTCTCGGTGGAATATAAAGAAAAAGCCGCTGCAGCCGGTATGTTCCCGGGCGGCTACTTCAAACGCGAAGGCCGTCCCACGGAGAAAGAGATCCTGACCTGCCGCATGACTGACCGCCCCCTTCGTCCGATGTTCCCGAAGGGGTATTTTTATGACACTCAGGTCATTTCCCTGCTCATGGCAGCAGACGGCGAAAACGAACCGGATATCTTGAGCATTAACGGAGCATCTGCAGCGTGCGTAATATCTGACCTCCCTTTCGCTGAACCGGTTGGAGCCGTGCGAGTAGGACGCATCAACGGTGAGTTTGTAATCAACCCCACCAACAAGCAGCGCATAGAGTCGGATCTGGATCTCGTGTACGCCGGCTCGAAGGACCAAGTCATCATGATCGAAGGCTCTGCCAAAGAGTTGCCGGAGGAGGACTTCATCAAAGCCCTGCACGTCGCGCAAGAGAACGTGGCTAAAATATGCGCCGCTCAGGAGGAATTGCGCGCTCAGTGCGGCAAACCTACGCGTGAGTACGAACTCACCGTAGCCAAGCCTGAACTGCTTGAGATTGGCTACCAAGTTGCCGGCGATCGTATTGAGGAAGCTATCTACGCGCCCAACAAAATCCAGCGTCAAAAGCAAGTTGGCGCCCTGCGTGACGAGGTAGAGGCTGCCATTAAACAGGCTCACCCTGAAGCTACCGACTTCGATGTGGAGCAAGTCTTTGAGTACATTCAGAAGAAAGCTTTCCGCATCTCCATTATGGAGCATGATAAGCGCGCCGACGGTCGCGGTATCAAGGAACTTCGTCCGCTGAAAGCGGAGGTAAATGTGCTGCCCAACGTGGTTCATGGTTCCGCCCTCTTCTCTCGTGGTGAGACGATGTCGCTTTGCTTGGCAACGCTTGCCCCGCTGGAAGAAAAGCAGTATCTGGATAATTACACGGGATCGGTAGATGAAAAGCGTTTCATCCTGCACTACAATTTCCCGCCCTTCACAGTGGGCGAGACTGGGCGTTTCGGCGGTCAAAACCGACGCGAAATCGGCCACGGCGCCTTGGCTGAGCGCTCCATCGCACCGGTAATACCTTCCGAGGAAAACTTCCCTTACGCTATCCGAGTGTCCTCCGAAATTATGGAATCTAATGGTTCCACATCCATGGCTTCAGTTTGTGCTGGCACTATGTCCCTGCTCGCAGCAGGCGTGCCTCTCAAACGCCCTGTCTCCGGCATATCTGTCGGACTCGTCACAGAGTTTGAAACCCCCGACGATCGTGTACCAAAACGCTACAAGACGCTGCTGGACATCATCGGATCAGAGGACTTTTACGGCGACATGGACTTCAAGCTTTGCGGATCTGCGGAAGGCGTGACTGGCTATCAGCTGGATCTGAAGTTGCCAGGCATTCCATTGGAAATCCTTGAGGACGCCATCCATTTAGCCAAAAAGGGGCGTATGCAAGTACTCGACACCATGTGCGATGCCATACCCGCTCCTCAGCAACTGAGTCCGCGAGCACCGCGTATTGAAACGACGACGATTCCGGCAGACCGCATCGGCGAACTCATCGGACCGGGCGGCAAGAACATCAAGGCTCTGCAGGCTGAGACCGGTACCGATATCAACATCGAGGAGGACGGCACGGTACGCATTTATGGCACTCGCCAAGAAGGTGTGGAGCGGGCTCTCTTCCTGATCGGTCGTATGTTCAAGGAAATCGAGGTCGGCGAAACCTACGAAGGTAAGATCGTCTCTACCAAGGAGTTTGGCGCTTTCATGGAAGTCCTTCCCGGCAAAGATGGCCTCATTCATATCTCAGAGCTGGCTGAGGGGCGCACTCAGAAAACGGAGGACGTTGTCAAGGTCGGTGATGTCGTAACCGCTAAGTGCATTGGCATCGACGATAAAGGACGCGTCAAGATGTCGATGCGCGCGGCGGCTCGTGACAAAAAGGCCAAAGAGGCAGAAGCCAAGTAATTAAGCCGAAAAAGCGCGGTTAATTACGCAAAAATCTCAGTCTGCTCGCTCGAAATGGGTGAGCAGACTTTTTGTTTTCTGGATGCCACCCGTAAAAAAATATTCAAAAACAGTATTTTTTGATTGCAGAACGGCTCATTCTGGTGTAAAAGGGATAGCGTACAGCTCCCAACTACTTTTGCTATGTGGAAATATATCGTCATAGTCTCTCTCGTACTGCTAGCGGCAGGCTCCTTCGTCTTTTACAAGACTCACCAAGGCCTCGTTGCAGCTGATGGTGAGGTTGCCGCTCTGCAGAAAGAGTATGAAGCCGCCATCGCTAAAAACGAGGAAATCTTCAAGGATGAAATAATCTCGGCGTACGCACAAATGCGCGGTGAGTGGCTTGTGCAATGCAAAACTGATTCAGAAGCTCAGGAAGCTAAACTCCGCGAAGAGGATGTTACCTATAACACCGAAATTGAGCGGTTGGAAGCGGACTTCAAGAGTATGGGAGGCGCCATTGATGAGTTTAACGAGAAAAAGCAGGCGATGTTGGATTCTCTCGTCAACGACGAAGTCCTGCAAAAAGCCCTGTCTGATTTGCAAGAAGAAGGCAGCGTAGAAATTGCAGACATGGATTCCTCGGATCCTGAGGTGTTGACCAATCTCGCGGGAAATGTGCGTCTGTTGGAGGAGAGGCGCGGAGAAATTGCGATGGAGAACGAAAAGGAAGAGTCGGCTATTCAGGCACTGCAGAGCAACAAGGAGAACCTTGCCAGCGCCATTGCAAAGGAGGATTCTCTCTCACGTGAGAGACAGGCGCGCGTCTCTCCGGCGGGTTTGAACTGCAGCGTTGTGCTGGCAGACCCTTCGTGGGAATACGTGATTGTTGATGCGGGTGTGGATGCCGGAATTATCATCGGTTCGCGCTTGGCTGTGATGCGTGGCGATAAGAAAATATGTGAAATGAACGTGACCTTGGTGGAGAATAACCGCTCCAGCTGCGACATCATTACGGATTCTCTGCTCGCGGGGGAAGTCATCGTCCCCGGGGACAAGGTTATCTCTGTTCGTCCGCTTCAGAAAGACTAAATACTACCAATCTCCCTCGCTATGAAAATCGTCACTTACACTCTGCTTAGCTGCTTGGTTGCTCTGGCTGCATTATGCTGGTACTACGCATCCAATCAAGAAACAACCGTGCGCCTGTTGGTGGGAGCTCGCAGCGGTTTCACCTCTGACCCTGCCGGTATGGTGCGCGTCAACAAAGAACTCGTGACAGAAGCCGCCACTGTGGCGAAGTCGCGCAGTGATCTTCTCAAGAGCAATGAAACTCGCCAGGCAGAAGCTCTCAGCGCTGTTGAGAAGTTGGAAGACACGAGGCGCGTCGTCGAGGAACACAAGAATAAGGTGGAAGAGTTGCAAAACCGCAATGCAGAGGCTGAGAAGAACCAGGACGAACTTGCAACGCAAAAGGACGCGTTGCTCGCCCAGCTGCGTAGCGTCCCTGGTTTGGAGGACGCGGATATGGAGAATGCTGTTGATACGCTCCGCAGTAAGGTACAGGGAAAAGCTGAGGATATCGCAAAGCTGAGTGAGCAAAACAAAAAACTCACCGGACAACGCAAAGAACTCAACCAGGCCGTAAGCGAAGCTACCGTCGAATTCAACAGCAAGAAGGAAGCTAATGACAAGTTCATGGAAACCTACAGCAAGAATGGCGTCGAGTACACCATTGCGGCCGTTAATCCTCAGTGGCACTTCGTCGTCTTCAATGCCGGTGAAGATAGCGGATTTTACCCCGGTGACACTACCCCTCTTTTGGTGCAACGCAACGGCGTTGCGATTACCACACTGCGCATTGTAAGCGTGAGTGGCGGACAAATCGTGGCGGAGTACGATGAAAGCACCTTGCCACGGGGTGTCACCCTTGAGGTAGGTGACCAGGTACTTCGGAAGGTACCGGTTGGTTCCTGATTCTGAAATCATCGAAAAAACCATGAGCTGCAATCTGTCGATTGGTTCTGCATTGCTGACAAGTTTGGCTGGCGTTTTGTGCTTTATCGGTAGTGGTTGTGGGCAATCGGTGCCTTCTGTTCCACCCTCCAACCGGACTGTTGTGCAGCCTCGGGGGTCTACGGATGTGATGAAGTCATGGAACCGCACCACCAAGCAGGAAGGTGATGCAATTTTAGGGCCACTCAGCGCGGAGCGACGTTGACGCTTGGGGCGAGGATCAAATCAGCCACGAATGAGAGTTGCTCAACGAGCCTCCATAGTCGCCGAGGAGCTGGAGCGTTGTTTTCCCAACCCCCGTGTGCCGCTTGATCACAGTAGCGCTTTTACTCTCTTGATTGCGGTGATGCTCTCAGCACGTTGCACCGATGAGCGTGTAAATAAGGTTACTCCCGCATTATTTCGCGTTGCCCCGACAGCGCAGGAACTCGCAAAGATGGAACCGGTGGAGGTGCGTCCCTATATAGCAACCTGTGGTCTTGCCGACTCGAAGGCGTTGCACTTGGTGCAGACTGCTCGCATACTCACAGAGCGTTTTCACGGTCAGGTCCCCCAAAGTTTTGAAGAACTGGAATCCCTGCCCGGCGTCGGTCATAAAACCGCCAGCGTTGTTATGAACCAAGCCTTCGGACACCCGGCATTTCCTGTAGATACGCACATCTTTCGACTGGCTCGCCGATGGGGATTGAGTCACGGTTCTACCGTGGAACGAGTGGAGGCTGACCTCAAACGCATCTTCCCGATGCAATCTTGGGGAGAGTTACATCTCCGTCTCATACTGTGGGGACGCACTTATTGCACGGCACGCGGCTGCAAGCCGCCTTGCGCTATATGCTCTCGACTGAAGGTGTAGCTGTGATCTCTTCCTTTTTCCTGAGGGTGCAATGTAAGAGCTTGTTTTGCCGCGGCCTCGGTGATTGACTAAATAGCATAAACCGTTTGCTGTCTGAAGACTCGTCCACATCTGCCTCAACATCCATAGATCCTTTTCTGGAGATGAGGCGAGCTTTCTTGCTGTATCTCGCAGAATCTGATACATTTCAACTCGAATCATTGCCCAGTACCCATTCGCAAAGACACAACCGAAATCAGAATTGCCTCCACTGAACGCGCATACGCGTGTTTTATTTTGCTTGACGTTTGGGGCAAAAAGTAGTTTCATAGGTGCTCGAACTCAGACCACCATGCTCGTATCACAGCTCAAATCCAAGATACACCGAGCCAAAGTGACTCGAGGGGATGTCGCCTACGAAGGGAGTATTGAGATTCCTCAGGATTTGGTCGAAGCTGCCGGTCTCTGGCCCGGAGAAAAAGTTCTGGTGGCTTCGGTTACGACCGGCAACCGTTTTGAAACGTATGTACTTGTTGGCCCGCCGGGGACCGGTCAAATCATTGTCAACGGGGGGGCTGCGCATCTTGTTAAAGCTGGAGAACGCATTGTCATCATGAGTTTTGCCCTCGATGACAAACCCATCACCCCAAAACGTATTGTCTGTAACGAACTCAACGAAATTATCTCCTGACAACCTATACTCTTTACATTCACGTCCGCATCGGCTAAAATCTCTCCCTCTCCGACATGATTCTTCAATCTTCCATCTACATTGTGTTTGCCCTGCTCCTCATTGTGAGCGCGCTGCTCCTGCTTGTTGTCCTCATGCAAAGGCCCAAGCAAGAAGGGCTCGGAGCCGCTTTCGGGGCTCAAATGACCGATCAGGCTTTCGGCGCGCAAACGACAGACGTCCTCAAGAAGGGTACGGTGCTTTTTGGCTCTCTCTTTATGATACTTTGCTTTGTCTTGGCGGTGTTGATGAACGCACAATACAAGCAGCTTCATGCCTCTGAATTGACCGGTGAAAAAGCAACCTCCTCACAGAAAGCTCCTTCCTCCGAACAACCTGCTCCGGCTCAGCAAACCGCTCCTGTCGAACAGCCTGCCGAAGCCCCCGCAGAAGAAGCTCCTGCCGAAGCTCAGTGATGTTGTCAGATATGGATAAGCAGGTGGATCAACTACTTCTCAAAATACACGAGGGGGATCTGGCATCGAACAAACGAGAGCAGGTCATCCGTGAACTCGTTCATGCCGCAGCCACGCGCTTTCATGAGACTCACAATGAGGAAGAGATCCTTGACGACGCTCTAGATCGGGAACAGGTAGAGTCGACATACATCGGCCTCGGTTTGGCCGTGCCTCATGCTCGTGTTCACGGGTTGCAGCGGGCCGGCATCTACGTGGCAACAAGCCGCGACGGCATTCCTTGGCCAACGGAGGAAGCTCACCTCATCACCCTTCTTATTGTACCATGGGAAAATCCCGAGGTGCATCTGCAGCTACTCTCGCGCATTGTGCGCTGGCGCAAGAGCCTCACCGAAGCTGAGCTGTGTGCGTTGGCCGAATCTCCGGAGAAGCTGGAAGCTACTCTCTCGACGGAATTAGAGGTGTAGCCGCGTCTCGTTTCGTGCAACTCATTCACTGAGCGCTGCACGCTGAGCCGCCAATATCTGCAGCGCCCCGCTGTGCGCCAATTCAAGCATCTGCGCAAGTTGCTCCGGTGTGAATGTAGCCTCCTCACCGCTTCCCTGAAGCTCCACATATTCCCCCCGTTCTGTAAGAACCACGTTCATATCGACCTCCGCCGCACTATCCTCCGTGTAGCACAAATCGAGCAAAGCCATTCCACCCACTTTCCCCACGGATACCGCAGAGACGAGCTGACGCATCGGGTTACTCCTAAGCACGCCTTCCCGCACCATGCGACGGAAAGCCATCTGCAAAGCCACGGCAGCCCCGCTAATGCTCGCCGTCCGTGTTCCGCCATCTGCTTGTAGCACATCGCAGTCCACCCACACGGTGCGTTCGCCTAAAGCTTCCAGATCGACTACTGCGCGCAGTGCCCTACCGATAAGGCGCTGTATCTCTACAGCACGTCCATCCACCTTACCATTACTGCTGCGCTTTTTGCGGGTTGCTGTCGAATAGGGAAGCATAGAATACTCTGCCGTCAACCAGCCCCCCTTCACTTCCTGCGCTTTCATCCAACCAGGCACATTATCTTCCACCGACACAGCGCAAATCACCTGAGTGTTACCGAAACTCACCAACACCGATGCAAGAGCCTGTGGCGCCACTCCGGGGTGAAATACAAGAGGGCGCATTTCCTCCGCACTTCTTCCATCATTTCGTACTGTTTCCATGCCCTTCAAGCTATCATATTGCCCCCTTCTCTGTCAAGCTCTGCTTTCTTGCCTCCATGAGAACTTCATAAAAGGCTATTACAGTACTCAACATATTGTCATGACGGGTATTGTAAGAATTTTCACCAAATGCTAATGTTCCTGCCATCAGGACAAATCGCCGCAACCTCATCCTGAAACTCACTCCGGCAACTGATCTTGTCCTTCAGATCCCAAATTGCTCTTCAATACGCAAAAGGCGATTATATTTTGCGAGTCTCTCGGAGCGTGAGAGTGAACCAGCTTTGATGTACAAGGCTCCGGCACCCACCGCAAGATCAGCAATAAAAGAATCTTCCGTCTCGCCGCTTCTGTGTGAAACAATGCAGGTATACGCATGCTCCTTTGCAAGACGCATGGTGTCCAGAGTTTCACTGAGTGTACCAATTTGATTTGGTTTAATGAGGATAGCATTTGCCACATGGTGTTTAAAGCCGAGTCGCAAATAGTGTGGATTGGTTACAAAAAGATCATCGCCGACGAGCATGCAACGCTCGCCCAATTCTCGAGTGAGAAGTTCCCAGCCCTCCCAATCTGACTCCGCACATCCATCTTCAATGGAGATGATGGGATAAGTTGCAACAAGGTGAGTCAGGCGAGAAACAAGTTCTTGCGCATCGAGCGTTTCTCCGCCGGCCTTGCGTAGGGTATAAGTACGTTTATCCGGGTCGTAAAGCTCACTGGCCGCCACATCCAATGCCAAAAAAACATCCTCCCCGGGACGATACCCTGCCCGACTAATCGCTGTGAGGATGGCGTCCAACGCTGCGCCGGCGCTACTGAGTTGCGGTGCGTACCCTCCCTCATCTCCCACAGACGTGCTTAATCCCTTAGCTTTCAACACATCGCCCAATGTGTGAAATATCTCGCTTCCACATCGCAGAGCCTCTTGGAATGTCGCCATGCCACGAGGAACAATCATAAATTCCTGGATATCGATCGGCGCATCAGAATGCGCTCCCGCATTAAGTACGTTCATCATAGGTACGGGCATGCGGTTGGCGCCTGCTCCCCCCAGATATCGATATAGAGGAAGGCCCGACGCACGTGCGGCAGCCCGGGCCACGGCAAGCGAAACGGCCAATGTTGCATTTGCCCCCATGGCTTCCTTGTTCGATGTACCGTCCAGACGAATCATGCAGTGATCAATCTCCTGCTGCCGCAGGGCATCGCGCCCCATGAGCAAGGTAGCTAATTCTAAGCGCACGTGATCCCTAGCTGTCAACACACCTTTTCCATGGAAACGTCCCCGATCAGCATCGCGCAATTCGCAAGCTTCATGACTCCCGGTCGAAGCTCCTCCCGGTACAGATGCGCGAGCGGAGATGCCGCAGGCTAATGTAACTTCAGCCTCTACAGTGGGGTTACCGCGGGAATCAAGGATCTCCCGCGCGGTGAGTTGGGTAATCTGCGTTTTCATGCTGTGTCCACCAGCTTAGCACACGCAGAGTTCCCTCGCAATGAATGGTAGATAATAGTTAGTCAGTCGACCAAGTATTCACTCGCCATATAACGTGAAAACATTCCGGCTCCAGCGAACAACAGGCTTTTCTCCGGCCTCCAAAAATACCTCAGCTACATCAAAACGCACGGGTACCTTCCGTCCCAGCAAATAAAGCCAGTTGTGCGCGCCGATACGCAATAAACGACGTTTGCGCAGATTAACAGCACGGATGGGATCTCCCGATGAGGGAGAAATCGTACTTTTCACTTCGCAAACAACGAGGAACTCCCCGCTACGCGCCACAATATCTAATTCACCACGTCTTCCCCAACGGAAATTACGCCGCAGAATCCTCAATCCCTGCGAGCGCAAATAAGATTCCGCCACGAGTTCTGCATATGATCCGCGGTAACGTGTTCCCGGTTCCGACTCAGAACTCCAAGGGCAGCGTAGCCTGTGCAACAGGTGCAAACGAGCGGCGATGATGTGGCGTAATTCCATATTGATTGATGGCGCTCAGGTGTTGACGCGTACCATATCCGGCATTTTTATCCCACCCATATTGCGGAAACTGGTCATGCAACTGCAACATGATGTGATCACGTGTGACTTTAGCCAATATGCTGGCGGCAGAAATACTCAGGCAATGAGCGTCGCCCTTCACGATGGCCTGTGAAGGTATCGGAAAGCCTTCTACCGGCAGACCATCTATCAGACAATAATCCGGTTTGGGTTGAAGCATTTGCGCCGCACGAGCCATAGCCAAATGCGTGGCTCGCAGGATATTCAATCGGTCTATCTCTTCGACCGTTGCAAGGGCAACCCCGCAGCGTACCGAGGCATCATGCGTGAGTTCTTCAAAAAGCTTCTCTCTCTTTTGAGCGCTGATCTGCTTGGAATCCGTTAGCCCGCGCAACTCGTAGCCTGGTGGCAATATCACCGCCGCTGCCACAACCGGACCTGCGAGCGGGCCGCGTCCGGCCTCATCGATGCCACAAATAGCCAGATAACCCTGTTCTCGGGCGGCGGATTCATAATCCATGGTAGGCACCGTGCGCATAAATGTCCGACTCATTGTTTTTTTTGACGGGTTTTCGGCCGCATTCTCTCCGGGAGAGGTTCGCCGGAATCAAGTCCATGCAACACCTCAATATCATCCAAGTAACGACTAATCGGCGTTTCAGGTCCTCCGGACTCCTTTCGCAACATCCGCAGCGCATCTGTGTAATTTTCAAAATTCCCAGACTGCGCTCGTCCTAAATGGGTGATTTCGTACCAATCTAAATAATCTCTCCCGCGTACCGAAGCCTCCACATAAGCTCGCCGCAAATCCCGCAATGGCACCAGAATCTTCTGCACCTCCTCAACTCGACTGCCCTTCATCAGTTCAACGAGGGCTCTGGAATATTCAGAAATGATAACCCTGTAACCAGGAAAAGCATTCAAACTCAACTTAGTAAGCCTGGACATGCACGGACGCAACTGGCGTTGCCAATTTGGTATTTTACGAACTTGATCAAGGTCAGCAAGGCTCACAGAAATGGGTAACCGCGTGTCCTCTTCCACTCCTGTGAAAAGCAGAGCCTCTGTCAAACGCTTTTCCGTATCAATCGGAGTGAGCATCTCCATGGTGCCCGGCATAGCGAGGGAAGCGAGTTCCAGAGCCCACCACTTACTAAAGTTTGTACTATTCAAGTTGAGTTCGTGAAAATATGTCGCAATAATTTCTTTGGAGGTTCCTTCTTGGGTAAGGGCCTCTGCCATCAATGCACGCAATCGTTGCTTCCCGTCTTCCTGATGCAACAAGCCCATGATGAGGACCCCGCATGACACCTCATACACCTGCCTCGATCCGGCATCCAGCAACTCAGGATCCTGCGTATTGACGATGTCTTCCGGAGCCATCATTTCCCCTTTATCAAAGAGCCTTTGGTACACACGGCGATCAATCTTCTCATCCCTCCACAAAAGAGCCTGCTGCACTCCCGTGATTAACCACACCGGCATAGATACGCTATCCGGCAACGCCTCAGAGCGCACTTCCCGCAGCGCATACTCGTAGAGAAGCATGGTTATAATTGCCGCATCCAGACGTTCAATGTCCACGCCTCCGCCTGCATAGATGCGAATCTGCAAATTGGGTTCACTACCAATGATGCGGACGCGCGCGCGTATGGGATTGGCATGAGCCGGATCAGCGGTATTACCCCAAAGTCGTATCGAAATCCCATATTTCCAACGGTCATCCATTCCCAATAAACGGTTAAAATGTTTGCGCACATCATCCGCATGCGAAGCGATGGCGCCCATGCGCAAAACATCCCCCCCACTCACAGAGAACATACGGGATTGCGACACTACATGCTTGTCCTCCACCACATACTCGACCGGTTTCGCATCAACTGTCGGCTCTGCACCTTCACCGGGGGCAGGTGGTATGTCAATCAGCCAATCGGGAAGTTCTTCCACATCCGGTTGATTTTCGAGTTGCTCCGGCGTCATATTGGGGTCACCCTTTTCCACAATCGTTTCATCCCTCTGTTGAGCGCCTGCCATGGCCCCAAGCAGAAGATTTACACACACGACATATGCACGCCACCGCACGCTCTCATGCTACCAAATTTTCCCTTCGATAGCAATAAGAGATTTACAAGGCCGCGGGCGCCAACCTTAAAAACGGAAATCCACCTCGGCAGAAGCATAGAATCCGGGGTGGTAATGGCGCATCTCAATGCGATCGCGATCAAGGCTACGTCGACAGTACTCTGCGGTTGTAGCCAATGTCGCTCCCACAGCAATATTGAGTAGCTTTTTACTTTTGCCGGGCCGTGAAAAATCGTACTCGGCCAGACCGGACAAGGCAAGCGATCGCACCCTGAAAATACGTTGACCCGCGGGCGTAGACACCATCCACGAACCTCCCTCATTGCAGAAAGCGGGACCTATGCGCAACTTGGGCGAGACACGGTACAGAGCCGCCAGTTGATAGCCACGCAAACGAATCGTCCAATCTTCTGACGGATTCCACAGAAACGAGACATAGGGAACGGCCCCATAATCTGCAAAGCGAGGAGAAATTGCCAGTCCCACTGAATAACTTAATTTGTCGCTCACCTTCACCGTGTAATCACTTGCCAGCGTCAGATCCCAAGCACGCGCAGAACTGACCGTATCCCCGGCGTATCGCGGCATAGCCGTAATCATCAGTCGGTTTCCATTCTCCATTGGCCGAATTACCGAGATGGGCAACGAAAATACAAATAATTCATCGCGTCGCAAATTTAATTCTCCACCAACATTCATCACCGTGGCACTAACGTTCGCCTGCACGTTGCAAAACCATTTCCCGACGTGGCTCCTCCGCCCATCCGCAAAGGGTATATTCACGGTGTAGTCCTGCATGCCCAGTTGTGATCCTCCATGACGTTCCCCGGCACGACTGATATATGTCATTTTCGCATAACTGGGCAAAATCGCTGTTTCCGGCATGTGTAGCGTCCACAAATCCTCCCGTGCATTTCCGAATGCCGCCAACCATAAAACAATGAACAGAAGTTTCCTCACTCCGGCATATCTGATGACCTGACCTTCCATGACTAAATGTTATCACAATCACTCGTCGTACGCAAGCGCATAGTGTTGCAGGACTCGTCCATGTCTCGCGCGCTACTGGCGTAGAGCATCGCGAATAATTTGGTCGGCCCCCGCATCAGGATTCTTCTCCATGACGGCTGCAATGGCTTTGCGCGCCTCCACCTGCTTGAAACCGAGGGCAACGAGAGCCAGTTCTGCATCAGCTGCCGCCTGACTCGTCACACCCTGCTGCTGGGCCTCCCACGTGGATGCAAGTCCCACTTTATCCTTCAGTTCCAGAACAATACGCTCAGCAGTTTTTTTGCCAACGCCCTTGGCGCGAGCAATGGTCTGCACGTCTTGATGCACGACAGCATTCTTGAACTCGCTCACGCGCATCCCGCTCAAAACGGCAATCGCAGTAGCCGGACCAATGCCGCTCACGCGGTTAACAAGCAAGCGAAATATACCGCGTTCCTCATCCGTAGCAAAACCGTACAGAACTTGCGCATTTTCGCGAATGTGAAAATGCGTTTTCAGTTTAACTTGTTGTCCGGGTTGAGGATTGAGAGCATCGTAAGTCGAAAGAGGCACAACAACCTCATAGCCTACCCCGCCCACATCCAAAACGATGCTTTGGGGAAGAGCTTCCGATACAATACCGCGTAGAAAAGAAATCATGGCTGTGGTGGGGTGGTAATTGTTGAAGGTTGACCGGTCGGCGAGTCGGCACGAGCGGGGGATGAAGATTTCGGAGAAGATTCCTGCTGAGTGCTCACAGGCGATTCATCCGAGGAAGAGGCATCTGACGAAGGCGTCAGTTGTGCATCACTTCGCGCATCCCGAGCATTCTCTTCGGCAGCTTCCGGTTCAAGAGTCGCTTTCTCCTTGGCGTTCTCATCCTCCACCGGTTTAGGTGCCAGCAAGTCTTTAATTTCCACGAATTCCGCCGCCTCACCCAATCCCCCCAGTTCCTGGAGCAGCTCCCGGCAACGGGAATTAAGCCTCTCGTAATTTATCGGGCCATCCTCCGGTTCCTTAGAGTGAGGAAAGATGATGTACGAGGCCCCGAGCGAGGTCACAGGTCTCGCATACACATCCGCTTTCGGGTTAATGAGCTTTCCCAATCTCAGAGAAGCCTCACCGGCCTTATCCCGCGGGCCAAAGTCACCCACAATCGCCGGGTAAACTTTTTTGCCGACGACAACGACTGCGTAGTCACCGGGTTGGGGGCGATAAGTATCATCTCGCCCCTCTTTCATGGCGAGGGGAACTACAATAAACGGGTCGTACTGAGCCAGCAGATAACTGTAGCGCTTGATATCCCAGATAACGCGTTTTGCGTTATCAATGGCAGCGGCTCTGCGCGGTTTTTCTTTTTGCAATTTGGTGAGCCGCGCCTCCCATCCGGCGAGGAGAGGATTAGGCACAGTTGAGCGTTTCTTCCAGCGATACGATGTGGTAGGTTGGTAATTGTCACTCCGGCGGATGGCCTCTGGCATGGAAGGCAAGCGATCGCCGTCCGAACCATCACTCACTACATCCATATCCGCCTGCATCCATAACACGCGGCGACGCGTCCCGGGGGCCTCCAGTTCCAATATGGTATCGGTGTCATAATAATTGTGGCGATCCAGTGGTTGCGTGAGCGAAGCTATTGCACGCCGAACATGATTCTGCTTGTGGCGATAGATGGCATAAAACCAGCGGGAAACACGCGCACTCCTCATTAAGTCTCGGTAGCGCAGCAAGACTTTCGTGAGATCCGGGTTGGCAAACAAAAGTTCTCGTCCATCCGCCGCGTGAGGCACCAGTAATTCCATACTCACGCGTATCTGGTAAGCCGGGCGCTTCTTACGATCCTGAGCAGCTGTGCTGCCGGGCGCAAAGTTCACCGTGCTGCGCAGGTGCAACTCTCTACCGAGAGCTGTAAACTGCTCAAAAGTTCCCGTACTCAACTTCTCCGGCAATACCGGGGGAAATGCCGGCAGCTCCACTTTCGTGTCCGGCACGAGAGCCTCCGGCTTCCATGGTTCCGGTGCAGCCAAGGCTGCGTTATCCCCATCCGATACAGACACAGGAACCTCCACACGCACCTCGACAGGAACCTCCACACGCTTTTCAACGATACGCACCTCAGGCTGGGGCTTACTGCGTAGCGCTCGCACCAACTCCGCCGGGTACGGCGTACAAAATGCAGCCGCCAACACACCGGTTACCAACAAAAGGCCTGCGCGAAACCACCAGCATTGCCATGCTTCTTTCATGTCCGCGAACTTCATATCTCATCTCCGGGTCTCGGCGCAACGCGTCTGGGACGCGTAGACAAAATCCAACGAATCACCCCCAGCGGAAGCAGGCGTAGTACGCACCCGCTCAGCCATATCTTGCACGATGGATAGCAGCGCGCCCCTCCCCATTCCAGCGCCCGCAATGCATCGCGAACGACGGTGTTCGCCGGGGTATAAAACCACGATTTCAGGGGCATGTCACCGGTGTCGTACCCATCCCGCCGTGCCACGCTGCCGAACTCCGTGTGGACCGGTCCCGGGCAGACCGCCACCACACGGATTCCGGAACTTTTCAGTTCCAGTCGCAAAGCCTCCGATAACGACACCACAAAAGATTTACTAGCCGCATAGAGCGCAAAGTCCGGCAGAAAAACATCCGCTGCCAGCGACGCTATGTTCACGATGTCCCCGCCATTTCTCAGCATACGTGGCAAAACGCCGTGGATCAATTCCGCCACCGCCAGCATATTCACCTCCATGAGCTGCCGGATTCTGGCAAGTTGAGCCGTTGCCAGTTCCCCATAGTCTCCCATCCCGGCGTCATTGACAAGCAAGGTGCGACCAGTCGGAAGCGTCTTTATCTCCTCCAGCAGGCTCTCTCTCTGTGTCGGCTGCGCCAAATCACAGGGCATACACAGGCATTTCATTTGCGGATGTATCTTCTCCAATCTCCGAGCCAATGCTTCCAGACGTTCCGCCCGCCTTGCCACCAGCACCATGCGACGCGTCCGCCCCGCTAATGCCTCAGCAAAGCCTTCTCCCAATCCGGATGACGCGCCGGTCACGATGGCAAGTTCATACTCCATCCGGCAGTTATTATTCCATCTTTCCCTATTTTCAGCAAGCAAAATAACGTATCTCACTCCCCACGGTAACGCTAATCCGTACCCCGTCCTTTTTTGAGTTTGGTCGAAAAATCACGACTTTATACTTGCAAAGTACGTGAAAATATGCTTTACTCCCCCCCGCATACATGCCGCCGCTGTAGCTCAGTGGTAGAGCAACGCATTCGTAATGCGTGGGTCGTCAGTTCAAATCTGACCAGCGGCTCTCCCGTCAGGGGATGTTGCATCTCAATCAAGCCTCCGTAGCTCAGTTGGTAGAGCAGCTGACTCTTAATCAGTTTGTCCACGGTTCGAGCCCGTGCGGGGGTACTGCGCGCGAGGTCGTGTACGCGACCTTTGCGATCCTCAATATCAAGCCTCCGTAGCTCAGTTGGTAGAGCAGCTGACTCTTAATCAGTTTGTCCACGGTTCGAGCCCGTGCGGGGGT
>CANQAC010000023.1 GCA_947589345.1 uncultured Akkermansia sp. | reverse complement strand
TCAAAATAAAAAAGTGCTATATCAGTCACTTATGACCCACATAGCACTCTATAATCCACAAAATGTAGTAGCAGGGAGGTGATTTGAACACCCGACCAAAGGCTTATGAGTCCTCTGCTCTACCACTGAGCTACCCTGCCGTACGTGGGCGGAGTATAGATGGAGATTATCGATTTGTCCAGCAAAATCTTTTGCAAGAGAGGAGAAAAATAAAGAAACCCGGCGCAGCGGGGTGAGCCACTGCACCGGGTGCATACACATTACAGCACTGACGAAGAATCAGAAGGAGAAGACCCCCTGCACACCAAAGATGCAGGCGTCCGAGTTGGCTGAGTAAGCGGGGTTGTGGATATACTGGAGGTGAGGCACCACCTTCAACCAACTAGTGAGTTGCAGGTTATACATGAGTTCCAGAACGGATTCGCGGCTGTGTTCCGTGGGTTCGTCCGCCGAGTTTGCGCCCTTGAAGACGCCGTACGAGAGGCCGACAAAGTCATCTGCCCGGCGTGAGAAGGGGTGGAGGTGTGCGCCGAAGGAGAGCTCGGCGGAGTTGCCGAGGGCCTGTTTGGCGCCGAAGCCGGCGCGGGCATAGACGGTGACGCGGTCGGAAGGGGAGAACTCCACGCTGCCGACGAGCCCGGCATTGCGGCGGTGGTGAGCGCCATCGTCCCGCTCCTCATCGATCATTTGGAAGAAGGGGTTGAGGCGGATGACGCCCTTGCCCTCGCGGAAGAGGTGACCGTATTCGCCGACCACGACATAGCCGTCACTCCGCCCGTTGAAGGGATCGTAACCCATCTCCACCCCGGTGCGGCTCACGGCGGCCATCACGTAGTTGCTCTTGCCCAGTTCCACCTGCAAGACCGCGCCTGCATTGCTGTCAACGAGGGGCAGGATGGTGGAGTTCACGAAGCCTGAATTGACGAAGGAGGAAAAAGAGTCGTTGGCGATGCTCACGGCGTCAAAGTAGTTGGTGAGGTTGACGACGCCGGCGATGATGCAGGCGCGTTTGCCGGCGAAATACTGCATGAGCGCGACCTCCGGGAAAAAGAGATCGTGAGGGCCCATGACATCCGGATGCACGGACGTTGTGGCGCCGAAGCCCTCCACAAACGTGGTCGAGCCGTTGGCGCGCTCCGAGGAGGGATCCAGCGCCCAGGAGCCGGAGAGTTCCACACGCAGCCAGGTGCCGCCGTCGACATCATTTTTGATGAGGCGCTGGTTGAGCTGCCCGTGGATGAGGGCCAGATTGTTGTTGCACGGCGTGTCGACGGAAGCTCGGTGGGCGCCCCAGTAGCCATAGGCGATATCCAGCCCCCATTGGGCGCCGTATTTTTCATGAGCTTTCACCTTGTAAGCGGCATCCCCATCCTCAGGGGTGAACATGTTGATGCCTTCCAGAATGTCGCCGGGCTGAGGAGATTCACCAGCCAGGGAGAGTGACGGCATGGCCACGAGGCCCGCCAGGATGCTTTGTATGATTGTTTTTGTTTTCATGGTTTGTTTTGTTGTTTTTGGGGAAATTTTGTACAAAGCTAGCGCTGAACTCAGTCTGTTTCAACGAGTCAGAAAAGCAGCTGCCGAACAGCAAAGTTTAATTGTCCGGAGGCTTGGAATCAGCGGATTTCCCGGGCTGTGCAGTGGCGTGGCAATTTGCCCCGCCGTGCTTGCAGCACGCGCCGGGACAGCTTCCGCAGGCGCCGCAGCCGGAGCATGACGCGCAGCCCCGCCTGTGCAAGCAGGAGAAGAGAATCCACGCGCCGACGACTGCAAGAATGGCTATGATGATGATATCGCCCATGGGACGGCAAGAGGTTTACAACTTTTGAAGAGGCTGAGGTTTGCGACGGAGCAGCATGTAGAGGATGCCCAGACCGACCACGCAAGCCATTAATTGCCCGGTGGCGAAGATGCCGGTGCTTACCCAGGCGCCGATCTGGTACACGAGCAGAGCCATGAGGTATGCCCACACGCACATGTACCCGATGGCGAACCAGGTCCACAGACCGCTGTTCATTTCACGACGGATAGCGCCGCAGGCTGCAAAGCACGGGGCGCAGAGCAGGTTGAAGAGCATGAAAGAAAGCGCGCTGAGGGCGGAGAATGTTCCGGAGGCCTGAACTTCCGCAGCCACGCCGCTGGTTTCCTCATCTTCCTCCACGCCGAAAAAGAATTGCGTGAGGGAAGTCAACCAATCCTGCTCGGTGGGCGAGTCTTCCGGGGATACCTCATCCTCCCGGACGTCGTCCGGACCGGCCGGTACGGCGGCGCGCACATCTGCATCCGCCTGCCATAAAAGCATGGTGAGCGCCGTGAGCATATTGCTTTTGGAGAGGATGGGGGAATCGGGCAGGGAGGCATCGGGCTCTTCTGCAGGAGCCTGGTCAGCGTCAACAGCCGCTTCCGGCGCGGCGGACGGATCGTCTTTCTTACCTGCACAGCCGGCGTAGAGAACGCCGAAGGTCCCCACGACATTCTCTTTGGCGACGAGACCGGTGACCGTGGCCACGGCCGGTCGCCAATCGCCCCAGCCGAGCGGCGAGAAGATGGGCGCGAACTGATGGCCCACATCGGCGAGCATGCTCTGCTCGATGGCAGCTTCATTTTCCGAGGTGTTGAGGAAGCGCATGGTCCAGGTGTAGTTGCTGGTGAACCAAATGATGGCCGAGGCGAGGAAGATGATGGTGCCGGCCTTGTGGACGAAGGCCTTGCAGCGCTCCATGGCGCGCAGGTTGATGTTGGCGCCGCGCGGGATATGGTAGGGCGGCAACTCCATGACGAAGGGGGTGTAGCCACCGGCGAACATGTGAGTCTTGCGCAGCATGAGCCCGCCGAGGATAACGGAGGCGATGCCGGCGAAGTACGCGATGGTGGCGACGGTGGGACTTTGACCGACCACGGCGCCGATGAGTGCGATGATGGGCAACTTGGCGCCGCAGGGGACAAAGGTGGTGAGCATGATGGTCATGCGGCGATCCTTTTCATTCTCGATCGTGCGAGTGGCCATGACCCCCGGCACCCCGCAGCCCATGGAAACGAGCAGGGGAATGAAAGATTTGCCGGACAGACCGATCGTGCGGAAGATACGGTCCATCATGAAGGCCACGCGCGCCATATACCCGCAATCCTCCAGCAGGGAAAGCAGGAGGAAAAGCACGGCCATTTGCGGCAGGAATCCCAACACAGCGCCCACGCCGGCCACGATGCCATCCGTGAGCAGGGAACTGAGTTGCGGGCTGCAATCCAACCCCACGCGACCGAGCAGGGATATGCCGATGCTCACGCCGCTGAGCACGGCGAGCCACAGGGCGTATTCCGCGCGGGCGGCGCGACCCTCCAGCCGGAAGGGGCGCAGCCCCACCCCGGAGGGCACGCTGCCGTACTGATTCGCATGTGCCGTGCCGCGGAACGTGACGCAGGCAAGCAGCAGAAAGGCGTTGGCGATGCAAAGCAGGTACATGACACCCGCGTGCAACCAGCCCGGCAGGTGCGGACACATGTACTCCAGCAGGAAGGGGGCAATGGCCAGATAGAGCCACGAGCCGTTCAGCCCGATGTCATGCAGACGGCGCAGAGTGACCGGGAAAATGAGACACATGGCCAGCACGGCGCTGAACATGGTGAGACACTCTGCGGAGGCGGGCGTTGTGCCGATAAACCCGGCCAGCCAGCCGCCGACCACGGGTCCGAAAAGCACGTCATTGGCCCAGTCGGTGCCCCAGCTGCCCACGGTGCCGATGGAGACGTAGTAGATGGCCCACATGACCAGCACAAAAATGAGCAAGCCCCACACGCGGTGCGTGAGCAGGCGGTCCACCTTCCCCGAGAAAGACTCCTGCGTCATGCGCTCGCCCTGCACCTCCTTCATGAAGGCGCAGATGGAGTCGTAGCGACCGGAGGCGATGATGGAGGCGATGTCGTCGTCAGCTTCCTTCTCCAGAGCCAGCCGCTTTTCCTCAATGTGGTGACGCTCTGCGGCGCCAAGCCCCTCCAGGGCGCGCGGGTCATCCTCCAGCATCTTGACCGCCTGCAGGCGACTGCAGGAAAAACGCGTGCGCAGATCCGCAAGCGCCTCCTCCACGGGCGCCCGAAATTTGAGCGGCGTGGGCGCAGCGGGCAGGGCACCGAGCAAGAGATCCGTCAGCTCACGTATGCCGGTGTGGTGCAGCGCACTCACCTTCACTACCGGACAACCGAGCCGGCGGCTCAGCGCAGCGGCATCAATGCGGCGTCCTTGTTGCTCCGCCAGGTCGATCATGTTCAACGCAACAATGATGGGCAAACCCGCTTCCATGATCTGCGAGGTGAGGTAGAGATTGCGCTCCATGTTCGTGGCATCCACCACATCCACCACCAGGTCCGGCTTTTCGTCCAGAAGATAACGACGCGTGATCACCTCCTCCGGCGAATAGGGCGAGAGCGAGTAGGTGCCCGGCAGATCCAGAAGTTCTACACCTTCATGTTCCTTGAGTACGCCCGTCTTGCGCTCCACGGTGACGCCCGGCCAATTCCCCACGTATTGATTTGCTCCGGTCAGCTCGTTGAAGAGCGATGTTTTCCCGCTATTCGGGTTGCCGGCCAATGCGATCCTCTTTTTCATGTTAAATAAAACTAACTACGAGAGATAAAAAAGACAGTCAGCCGATGTAGATGCAGGCAGCTTCCGCTTTGCGCAAAGAAAGCTCGTACCCGCGAACCGATACTTCTATCGGGTCCCCCAACGGGGCAACCTTCCGAACGGTTACCTCGGCGCCTTTGGTGAGCCCCATATCCAATATCCGCTGGCGCAGCGCCCCTTCACCGCCGACTTTCAGGACGCATCGGCTCTCCCCGGTTGCGACCTCCCTGAGTGTTTTTGCTTTTTCGATGTTCATGTGTTAGGTGAAACTAATTATCGGGAGAGATATTAGCTCTGCCTAACTATCAGGTCAAGACTTTTTTTGAAAAATTTTTGAAAAAATCAGATGAAGTTGCGGATGACGGCCTTGTCGCGGAGGCGGTCGACCCATTCGCGGTAGCGCTTCTCGCTTTGTTTACGGCGCACGGCGTCATCCACGGCATCCTTCACTTTGGAAAGGGGAGGGGCAGGAGCGAGGCTCTTGCCTTTGACGCGGACGATGGTGAAGCCGGCGGGGTCAAGGAGAGGCCCGACGACTTCGCCGATGGGGAGGCTGAACACGATGTTGGCAAACTGAACGGCGAGGTCGCTGCGGTGGATGGCAGGCCAGGCGCCGCCGTCCTGAGCGTGCATGTCGACCGAGTAGGAACGCGCGGCTTCTTCGAAAGAAAGCTCCTTCTTTTTGATTTTGGAGACCAGCTCCTGCGCGAGAGCGAGCTGTTGCTCGGGACCGGCATTTTGCTGAGGATCCTCCGAGGGGATAAAAATTTTGTCGTAGGTGATGGAATCCTTGGTGATGTCGCGGTAATCCGATTTGGTGGCATTGTACTCAGCGAGGATTTCGTCCGGCGTGGGCGGGATGCCGCGGTCGTAGCGGGAGCTGCGCATGGCGGCCACGGTCGTTTCCTTGCGCAAGGATTCCCGAAAATCATTCAGCGACATATTACTGCGCCGCAGGGTATTGAGCAGCTCATCGCGCTTCCCGTTGAATTGGTAGAGGATGCGGCGGTTGAGTTCTTCATCGATCACCGTTTCGGGAATCGCGAGCCCCTTCGTTTCAAACTCGCTGAGGACGAGCTCGCGATCAATGAGCTCTTGCAGGACAGCTTTCTTGGCTTTCACGAGTTCGGCGATAAACCGGGGTCCGCGGTCCGGGTATAAAATCAGCAGCTCACGCAGGTAGGGATCGAGCCGGGCGCGGACCTCATTGGCCGTGATGGGGCGTCCATTGACCGTGGCGGCAATGCGGTTGACGACTTGCCTGCCGCCTGCAGGAGCTGCGCAGACCTGCTGCAGTTGCAAGACTGAGCCGAGGATGCACACGGCAGTGAGCGCGCTGAGCGCAGGGATCCGACCATACAGCTTCATACCGCAAGCATTCTACTGAAAAACTCACGTGATGGCAATCATCTTCTTTGTCAACAACGAGCAATTTTTTGGTAAAACGCCGTACAAAAAGGTCTGTTTTTTGCCTTGGATGCATAAAAATAGCAAATCAAGCTTGACAAGGCGGCGTGATTATTGTACAACACGCCCCGCACAACTATGGCTAAGAAAAGTTGGATCGAACAAAATAAGAAGAAGGAAGCTGCAGCTGCTCGCTATGCGGAATTGCGCGCCAAGCTGAAGGCCGAGGGGGATTATGTGGGGCTTACCATGCTCCCGCGTAATGCTTCTCCGACGCGTGTGGTGAATCGTTGCGGGCTCACCGGACGACGCCACGGCTACCTGCGCCGCTTCAACCTCTCGCGTATCGCTTTCCGCGAATTGGCGAATCAGGGGATGATCCCCGGGGTGACGAAGTCGAGCTGGTAAAACTGGACGCGAGAACACCGAACGAGCGCGGGCTATTCCGGGGGAGTGGCTCGCGCCTGCTTATGCCGATATACGAATACATAGCGGAGCATCCGGAGGATCCGGAGAGGTCATGCCCGATGTGCCGGCGGGGGTATGAACTGAGGCGTTCGCTGGAGCGAGAGCCGATCACGCGCTGCCTGTACTGCAAGAATCCTGTTCGCAAAAAAATCAGCCCGGTGAGTGTGCCGCGTCTCACAGCTCCCCTGTCGGTGAGCGATGCGAAAAAGGCGGGGTTCACGGTGTTGGAAAAGAGAGACGGCGGGGAATACGAAAAACTCTGATATATGCTTGAGCAAATCAGCAACTGGCTTTTCATGACACCCGAGCAATCGGCTCAGGTGGAGTGGGTGTACCCGGATATCGGCACGATCGTACTGTTTCTCATCGGGGTCGCCTTTTTCCTGTTTTTGAACGCCTTTTTCGTGGCCAATGAATTTGCGAGCGCCCGCGTTCGCGAGAGTCAGTTGGTGGCTGATGCCGGGGACAAGCCGAGCGAGGCAAAGAGCCGGAAAAACGCCCTGCACATCGTACACCATCTGGATTCCTACCTCTCGGCCAACCAGGTGGGCATCACCATTGCCTCGCTGGCTTTGGGCAACCTGGGCGAGCCTTTCATTGAGCAGCTCATTGCCCCGCCGCTCAGCTACTACCTGCATCTCCAGCCGGTGGCGGTGAGCATTATTTCCTACGTTGTTTCCTACAGCCTGTTTACGTTTGCCCACGTGGTGCTCGGTGAGCTTGTTCCCAAGAGCCTGGCCATCCGGCACCCGCTGCAAGTGGCGCTCGGCACGGCCAATGGCATGGTGCGCTTTGCCCGCTCCACATCGTGGATTGTGAAGCTCTTCAACAACACGGCCAATGGTCTTGCACACCTCCTCTTCGGCGTGGATCCCCACTACGCTCCCAACTACTCCCACAGCGCCGAGGAAATCGTCCACATCGTGGAGGAGAGCGGACGCAGCAAGGAGGTGACGGAAACGGAGGCTGAGATCTCGATGAACGCGCTGGAACTCAATGACCGCTCTGTGCGGGAAATTCTGGTGCCGCGCAACGATGTGGAAGTGCTGGACATCAGCGAGCCTTTCGAGAAAAATTTGGAACTTGTGAGCGCCAGTCCCCACAGCCGCTTCGCCTTGGTGGACGGGCATCTGGACGACGTGAAAGGCTGGGTGCACGTGAAAGACATGCTCAAGCTCGTGCGATCCGGCAGCACGGATATCATGAGCGTGCGCCGACCGCTGAAGGTGGTGCCGGAGACGATGAAGCTGGATACGCTGCTCAACTTCTTCTCCAAGGAGCGCACGCACAGCGCCCTGGTGGTGGATGAGCACGGAGTGGCGTTGGGGCTGGTTTATTTGGACGACGTGCTGGAGGAGATCGTGGGGGATGACATTCAGGACGAATTTGAGGCGGATGAGAGCCGGGACTTTTATGAATTGGGCGATGGGCAATATGTGGTGAGCGGTTCCATTTCGCTTTTCGACTTGGAGGAGGAGCTGCCGGGGCTCGGGGAAATGGAAAACGACGCCGGCATTTCCACGCTCGGCGGCTACATCACCGACCGCCTCGACCACCTGCCGGAGGTAAACGAGCAAATCCGCATCCGCGACTTCGTCATCACGGTGACTGCCACGGATGGTCGCCGGGTGACGCAAGCGCGCATTCAGCACATGCCGGAACAGGCAGATGATGACGTCCGCCAGTCGTGAGACGTCGGGGAGCCGCTTGCCGGCGGGCTGCGCATCAAAAATGAGTTGACTTTTTTGCTCCAGTCACTAATATCGCCTCATGTCACAGCAGCATGCAATCTCGCCCACGCGCGCGCAGGACTTCCCCGAGTGGTACCAACAGGTCATTAAAGCCGCCGACATGGCGGAAAACTCGGAGGTGCGCGGGTGCATGGTGATCAAACCTTGGGGCTATGCCATCTGGGAACTCATCCAGCAGCAGTTGGATGGCGAGTTCAAGCGGACGGGTCACACGAACGCCTATTTCCCCATGCTCATCCCGGTAGCCTATCTGGAAAAGGAAGCAGAACACGCCGAGGGATTTGCCACCGAGTGCGCCGTGGTCACCCACCATCGCCTCGAAGCGCGCAAAGATCCTGAAACCGGGAAAACACGCATGATTCCCTCCGGGGAACTTACCGACAAATACGTGATACGCCCCACTTCTGAAACAGTGATAGGCGCCGCTTTTTCGCGCTGGCTGGAGTCCTACCGCGACCTCCCCTTCAAGGTGAACCAATGGTGCAATGTGATGCGCTGGGAAATGCGTCCGCGCATCTTCCTGCGCACGGCCGAGTTCTTGTGGCAGGAGGGGCATACCGCCCATGAAACCCGCGAGGAGGCAGAGCGCGAGACGGCTACCATGCACAAAGTGTACGAAGATTTCCAGCGAGAGGTTCTCGCGGTGCCATCCATCCCCGGAGAAAAGACCGAGCATGAGCGTTTTCCCGGAGCTGTGCGCACCTACACGGTGGAGGCGATGGTGCAGGATCGCAAGGCGATACAGGCCGGCACATCCCACTTTCTCGGGCAAAACTTTGCCAAGGCGCAGAATATTTCTTTTGCCGGCCGCAACAACGAGCGCCAGTTGGCTTGGACCACTTCCTGGGGCGTATCCACCCGCATGATCGGCATGCTCATCATGGCGCATTCGGATGACGATGGGCTGGTCTGTCCGCCGCGCGTGGCTCCTCGGCAGGTGGTGATTATTCCGGTGACCCCGAAGGAAGAAACGCGCGAGCAAATCCTGACCCACTGCCGTGAGCTGGCGGCCAGGCTGACGGCGCGGCTGTTCCATGGCATGCCCGTGCGGGTCGAGGTGGATGAGCGTGATTTGAACGGAGGCACCAAGAAGTGGGAATGGATCAAGAAGGGAGTGCCTTTGCGCGTGGAAATTGGTCCTCGCGACATCGAAAAAGCCTCGGTGTGTCTGGCGCGTCGCGACCATCCCACCGGAGACAAGTGGTTCATGGCGGAAACGGACTTTGAGGCGCAGGTCACCGAGTTGTTGGAAGATATCCAGAACAGTCTGCTCGCTCGCCAGCAGGCTTTCCGCGACGCCCACATCCGCGCCTGCGATCATCTGGATGACCTCAAGAAAAACTTCAGCGGCGAGGGCGATGCCGACTGGTTGCTCTGCCCGTGGGATGGCTCTCCGGAGCAGGAGGAAGAACTGGGCAAGAGCCTGCGCATCTCCATCCGCTGTATCCCGCACGGCGAGCTGGGGCAGGGACCCGAAGCGCCCTGCATTCTCACCGGTCGTCCCACCACCCGCCGCGTCCTCTGGGCGCGCAGTTACTGATACCCACTCATCACCGGCAGATCATGGCAACATACGGCTATTATCGACTCGTCGCAGCAGTGCCGCGCATTCGTGTGGCAGACGTTCCCGGCAACACCGAAGTTTTGGTGAGCGCCGCTCATGACGCCGCCGGTCTGGGGGCGCACGCAGTGCTTTTTCCGGAGCTGAGTTTCACCGGTTACTCGTGCGGCGATCTCTTCTTCCAATCCACCCTTCAACGCGCGGCTCTCAGCGGCCTCAAAAAGTTTGCGGAGCGCACGGCAGACCTCTCCTGCGTGTTCATCACCACCATTCCCGTGGCAGTGCAGGATGGGCTGTACAACGTGGCTGCAGTGGTGCAGGGCGGACAGGTGCGCGGCCTGGTGCCCAAGAGCGTGTTGCCGAATTATCGCGAGTTTTATGAACGCCGGCAATTCCGACCTGCCGCTGATCTGCGCGTGAGTGATTTGGAATTGCCCGGGTTCGGCAGCGTTCCCATCGGCACGGATCTGCTCTTCCGCGAGGGTGAGGGCTTGGTGTTCGGCGTCGAGATTTGTGAAGACTTGTGGGCAGTGCTTCCTCCCAGCTCGCGTCTGGCTCTCCTGGGGGCGCGCGTCATTTTCAATCCTTGCGCCAGCACCGAGTTGGCAGGCAAGGCTCACTACCGCCGGCAATTGGTGGCGCAGCAGAGCGGCACCTGCCTGTGCGCCTACGTGCTGGCCTCCGCCGGGGGCGGGGAGAGTACGCAGGATGTCGTGTACAGCGGGCATGCCCTCATCGCGGATAACGGCCGCATTGCCGCGGAAAGCGAGCGTTTTTCGCGCGGCGCCACACTCACTTGCGCGGACATTGATGTGGAGCGTTTAAGTGCGGCGCGCATGAGCGAAAGCTCGTACAACGAAAACCGACTGCCGCAGGAGTGGAGGGGCGTCCGCACGGTCGAGCTTTCCCCGCTTCCGGAGGAGTGCGACCTGCGCTTTGCCCGCTTGCAGAAGCGTCCTTTCCTGCCGCCGCCGAGTCAGGCGGAGGAGCGCTGCGAGGATATCCTGAACATCCAGGCGACCGGACTCGCCAAGCGCATGGAGCATACCGGCGCTCAATCGCTCGTCATCGGCGTATCCGGCGGGTTGGACAGCTCGCTCGCGCTGCTGGTGTGCGCACGAGCTTGCGACCAACTCGGCATGGATCCGGGCTGCATTCGCGCGGTCACCATGCCCGGCTTCGGCACCACCGGTCGCACGCATGACAATGCTGTGCGCATGGCTCAGCTCGTCGGCGCAAGCCTCACGGAAATTGACATTCGCGAGGCGTGCATGAAGGAGTTTGAACACCTGAGCTTTGACCCCTCTCAGCACACCACGACCTATGAAAATGTGCAGGCACGCGAGCGCACGCAGATTCTCATGAATATGGCCAACATGCACCGCGGTCTCGTCGTGGGCACGGGCGACCTTTCGGAAATTGCCCTCGGCTGGTCCACGTACAACGGGGATCACATGAGCATGTACGCTGTCAACTGCTCCATCCCGAAGACTCTCATTCGCTGCCTCATTGCTCATGTAGGCCGCAGCAGCTCGCCGGAACTCGCCGCCGTGCTGCAGGATATCATTGACACGCCGGTGAGTCCTGAGCTTCTGCCGCCCTCCGATGACGGATCCGTGGAGCAGAAGACGGAGGATGTCCTCGGCCCCTACGACTTGCATGATTTCTTCCTCTACCACTTCATCAAGTACGGAGCTTCCCCGCAAAAACTGCTCGCACTTGCTCAGCGCGCGTGGGCCTCGGATTATGATGAAGAGACCATCCAACGCGCGCTGAACACCTTCCTGCACCGCTTCTTTGCGCAGCAGTACAAGCGCAGCTGTATCCCTGATGGTCCCAAGGTCGGCACGATTTCTCTCTCTCCTCGCGGCGATTGGCGGATGCCCAGCGATGCTTCTCCAAGCGCGTGGAGTGAGTGAGGCTGATGCCGGGGAGCGCTCCGCAGACGTCTCTTTCTCCCCTCCCCATCCCTCCATCTTTTAAGTTTTCTGTAATTTTTTTGACCACCGTATGTTGGGTGCTTGATTTTATCGGAAAGTCTCCAAACGGGGCTTTGATAATGAAGCAAAATGGAGGGGGCGGCAGGGAGACATGCCGAGAGGATGCCCACAACATTTTGTATGAATTTTGAAAGCTCGATTGCATATTTTGCGGCTTGAGGAAAAAGGAGCAAAATTTTCTCTTGTCAGCTCGGGGGGGATGTGCTAAATTCGCACCCATCCGAGGAAAGACGGAACCGGATTCATCCGAGACCGGGCGCGGAGGAGCAGGGGAGCCAAGGCTTATCCCGAGCAGGTACGCGCGGCAATTCGGATGATGAGCAGGTGAACCACCGGCGCGTGAGTCGGGGTGCGGCTGAGCGAGCCGGGCAGGGAAAGAGGCCGGTTTCTCAGGGTGCATCCGTTGCGGGTGAGGTGGCGGGGCTTGCTCCCTCTCCAATCAAGAACATCACAACTCTCTCTCACAGTCATGCCTCAGCAAATCATCAAGCGCAACGGAAAGCGCGAGCGTTTTGAAGCCTACAAGATCCAGCAGGCCATCGAGAAAGCCTTCCACTCCTCCCGGGAGGAGTACAACCCGCTCGTTTACACGAACGTGCTGGATGCGATCAAAAACGAGGAGTATCTGCCGGTTGAAAAAGTGCAGGATCTCATCGAGAGCGAGCTGATGAAGACCGGAGCGTATGAGACGGCGCGCAATTTCATCAAGTACCGCTTTTTGCACAAGTTGCAGCGCGAGCAGATTGCCGGCATGTACCAGGGCAACACCTGGGTGGATTGCAAGCAGGCGATTGAGGAGTACATCGGTAACATTGACTGGCGCATTAAAGCCAATTCCAACACCACTTATTCCAACGCCGGACTCGTCAACAACACGGCCGGCAAGGTCATTGCCAACTACTGGCTCGACCAGGTTTATTCACCGGACGAAGGAGCCGCGCACCGCAACGGCGACTACCATATTCACGATTTGGACTGTCTCACCGGCTACTGCGCGGGGTGGAGTTTGCGCAACCTGCTCAACGAGGGGTTCAACGGCGTGCGCAGTCGCGTGAACAGCCGCCCGCCCAAGCATTTCCGCGAGGCGCTCGGGCAGATGGCTAATTTCTTGGGCATTTTGCAGAGCGAGTGGGCCGGTGCGCAGGCGTTCAGCTCGTTCGACACCTACCTTTCCCCTTACCTCTTCCGCGACCAACTGCCGTACGGAGAGGTCAAGAAGGCTCTGCGGAGCTTCGTGTACAACCTGAATGTACCTTCCCGCTGGGGACAAAGTCCTTTCACCAACGTCACCATCGACTGGACGGTGCCGCGCGACTTGCGGGAGCAGCCTCCCTTCTCCGGAGGGGCGCACATCTACGAGAACCTGCACGACGAGAAGCTGGAGGCGCTGGCGAAGGAACGTGGGGCGGAGAGTCTGACAGCCATGACCTACAAGCACTTCCAGCCGGAGATGACCGTCATCCAGAAAGCCTTTTACGAGGTCCTGACAGAGGGCGACAGCACCGGCCAGCCTTTCACCTTCCCCATTCCCACCGTGAATATCACCGAGGATTTCGATTGGGAGGGCGAGAACGTGCCGCTGCTCTTCGCCAATGCCGCCAAGATCGGTTCCTCCTACTTCCAAAACTTTGTGGGGTCACAGTACAAGATTGATGAAAACGGCAACAAGGTCATTGATGAGGAGGCCTACAAGCCGGATGCCGTGCGATCCATGTGCTGCCGCTTGCAGCTGGACCTGCGCGAGCTGCTCAAGCGAGGCGGCGGTCTGTTCGGATCCGCGGAGATGACCGGTTCCATCGGCGTGGTTACGATCAACATGGCCCGCCTTGGCTACCTCTACAAGGGCAACAAAAACCTGCTTTACAGCAAACTGGCGGAGTTGATGGATCTGGCCAAGAGCACCCTTGAGAAGAAGCGCGTCTTCATCAACACCCTCTACGAGCGAGGGCTGTACCCCTACACCAAACGCTACCTGCCTCACCTGCGCAATCACTTCTCGACGATCGGATTGAACGGCGTCAATGAAATGTTGCGCAACTTCTCCGGCGATACGATGAACACGGCCACGCCCGATGGCATCGCCTTTGCGGAAGAAGTGCTGCACTTCATGCGTGAGCGTATTCGCGGCTACCAGGAGGAAACCGGCAACCTCTACAACCTCGAGGCGACCCCGGCGGAAGGCACCACCCATCGCTTCGCCCGCGAGGATGCCAAGCGCTTCCCGGATATCATCCAGGCCGGTTCTCCGGGGCACCGTTACTACACCAACAGCTCGCAGCTGCCCGCCAGCTACACGAGCGACCTCTTCAAGGCTCTCCACATGCAGGACAAACTGCAGTGCTGCTACACGGGCGGTACCGTGTTCCACATGTACATGAACGAGGCCATTTCCTCCCCGGAGGCTTGCCGCGATATTGTGCGCAAGGTGCTGACCAACTTCAAGATGCCTTACATAACGGTCACTCCGCTCTTCTCCGTGTGCGATAAGCACGGTTACCTCAAGGGTCGCCACGACTACTGCCCGATCTGCGATGAAGAGCTGATCGCCAAAGCACGTGCCGAAGAACAGCCCGAGTTACCCCTCTTTTAACCCTTCTTAACCCTTCTTAACCCATAATTCGTAATAACCATGACAGAAGATGAAATTAAAGCCGTCGTGAAAACCGATGAGCAGATACTGGCCGAACACGAGAGCGAGCGCTCTAAGTGTACCGTTTACACCCGCGTGATGGGCTACCATCGCCCGGTGGAGACCTTTAACGCCGGCAAGCAGGGCGAGTTCGAGGAGCGCGAGCACTTCGTGGAGCCCTGTGGCTGCTGCGGTGACACGATTCTGAAGTGATTTCCGATTCCCCCCTTCGCTCTGGCTTCGGAGCGAAGGCGGGGGATTTGCCACTTTCCCCACGTTTCGCGCCGCTCTGGCCGGTTCGTGGGGTTTGTTTTACCCCATTTCATGCGTATGGTCCATCCCACAGACATCACCCCGCTCACCTTCTTGGATTATCCCAAGAAGGCCGCGTGCATCTTCTGGTACAATGGCTGCAACCTGCGCTGTCCCTATTGCTACAACCCCGACCTCGCCCTCTCCCGCAACCGGGGCGTGGTGGACGAGATGGCCTTTCTTGAGGAGCGCCGCTCTTTTTTGGATGCGGTCGTTCTCTCCGGCGGTGAGTCCACGCTCGTTCCCCACATCTACGAACTATGCGCCAAGATCAAGGATCTGGGCTACCTCATTAAAATTGACACCAACGGCAGCAATCCGCAGGTGCTTCGCTCTCTTCTGCAAAATCATCTCATCGACTACGTGGCGTTGGACCATAAAATGCCTTCCGACCGTTCATGGAAATTGCCGGATGGCTCCATGCTCTACGACCAGTTCCGCAAGTCGCTTTCCTTCCTTCTCCAATACAAGTTGCCTCATGAGGTTCGTACCACCGTACACCCCGCTTTGCTGGATGAGGCGGATATCCTGCGCATGATCCGCGAAGCCGCTCATATCGGCTATTCCGGCACCTACTACCTTCAATTCTTCTTCCGCACGGAGCATACCCTCGGTCACATGGAGCCCCCCACGCGCCGCTATGATCGGTCGTTGCTCGATCGTCATTCACCCCTCCCCATCGGTTACCGCAACTTCCCCGAGGATCGCGGCAAGTAACGCCGACTCGGTTTTCTCTTTGTCCTTTTCAGGATATTTTCCTCTTTTCCCCTGTTCATTGATCATCCCTTTTACGCGGATTTTTATCACGCGAATTGCCTTGCGTTATAAGTTTATAATCAGTAATTTCATGATATTGTCAACATGTTGATAACTTAAAGTTATCAACATCAAAATAATGTTTCTTTGTCCCCCCTTTGGGTTGACGGACAAGGAGGGGATGCTCCCTCAGGTACAGGCTGCCGGAGAGGAGGCAGTGTGGCGCGTTGACGAGAGGAGGATTTCCGTCGGTCAGGTGGGGGAAGACAGCGGCGGATGCAGAAAAACTGCGCGATGAGTTAGCCAAGCACTCTGTTGTCCTCATTTGAGCCTTCCCCCGCCCCGAAAGCCATCGGATTATGTTCGGGCGGGTAAGGACGCTCTTTTTTTGTGTGCCCCGCTATGTGACTCCTCTTTACCATACTTCCCGACCTCTTGCCAAAACAAAAAGTGCGTCTGTCAGTCGCTTACAACTTCTATCAGACGCAAAAACACTTGCTTTTCCGTAGTCTCGCCTGGGTTCGAACCAAGACTAAGGGAACCAAAATCCCTTGTGCTACCATTACACCACGAGACCGCACATCCGACGCGGGAGGCGGAACGTATGTAGCACAGCTTGAGCGGAAAGTCAAGCGGTTTTACACAAATTGCCGCGCTTTGGGCGGGTGAGGTGAGACGAATGCAAGGCTACGGTGCGTCCGGCGTTCGGTGATTCTGCTTTACACGCAGGCCGAGGGCGGCTAAAATGGAAGCATGAAGAAAGCGCAATACATGGTGATGCTGGCCGCTGCAGTCGGGTTGCTGGCGGCAGGTGCTGTTCGGGCAGAGGCGTTGCCCGGAGGGGGAGAAGACACGTCGCTCGACGTCAGAGAAGCGCGAGTGAAGAGCATTCCGGCGTTGCAGTATCTGCCTGTCGGCACGGCCGGTGTGGTGGCAGTCGGAAAAGGGTATGCCCCCATGTTGGCCGCGGCAGTGACCGGGGAGTCGTGCGCGGACACGTCGGACGCGAGTGTTGTACGGAGTGTGAGCAGCGCCGTGGTAAGCGTGGGAGCGGGCGGTGAGCAGGCATGTCGGGATGTGACGGCCATCCAAAATTGTGTGCAGGAGATAGTGATAACGAGCTGCCTGAAGCAGTACTTTTCCCGAGAGGATGCCGGAGCCGTGCAAGGCGCTGTGCTGAAGAGCCTGCAGGAGACGCACGCGGAGCAGATGAATGAACTCAGGGAGCGGCTGGAGAATTTGCGCACAGCCCCCGTGTACGCGGCGTTCACGGCAGTCGAGGGGCAGGAGGAGGCATTTCGGCAATTTGTCGGGCAATTTCAGCAGCGTCTGAACGCCTATGCGCCCGCTGTTCAACAGACGCAGGAGGATGCCGTATGGGAAATCCCGATGGATCGCCTGATGAACGGATTGGCGGGAGACAAGGCGCTGCCGTCCGCCGATCGACAGGAACTGCTCACGGAATTTGCAAAGCACAAGCTCTACGTCCTTTTGCGGCAGGCGCCCGGCGTGTTGCGTATCGCGATGGTCGCCGACCAACCGGAAGCCGTCTGGCCGGCAGAGGACGGGCAATCCCTGCTTGCCGCTTCTGAACTCAACGGGATGGACGCCCACGCGGAAAACACGCAGTTGACCGCGTGGTGTTCTGCCGCTCTTCAGGCCTGCATGTGGGAAACAGGGAATACGCTGAGCATGCTCAAACCGCTTCAAAAACTTTTTGCGGACTTGGCCGGGAGCGCTCCGAGTGACGCGCCGACTTTCGAGGCTGCCGCCAAGGGCGTGCAAACGCTGCGCAGTATCATGCAGCAGTTCCCCATGCCTCAACGTCCCATGACCCTGCAGATTTGGCGTCCTGATGGAACATCACGCATGGATTGCGGTGATGGGGATATCCACATCGATTTTCAGATGGATGCTTGTGGAGCCTCCTTCGCGCAGGGCAAGGTGTCGCACGGGTCTCTTGCCGCCAACAGCGCGATTTACATGGAATGCACCGGTCTCATCAACCCGAATCGTCTGGATTGCAGCGCCATTCCGGATGCTGTCCTCGACATTACTTTCGGCGCATGCCTGACCCTGAATGAGGGACTGAAAGATCAGGTGGGCATGGGGATGATGCTCTTGAAGCAATTTCGCCCTCAAATCCGCAACATTTGGGCGGCGCTTTCGAAAATCGGCGACAACCTTTCCACGCCGATGACCCTCGTCATGGCTCGCTCCGGGGAGAAAGATGCCAACGGCGGTCTCTGCCTCACCGTGACTGATCGTGAGGCCGTCGCAGAGGGGTGGCGCGACATCGTGCTCCAGCTTGAATCCATTACCGGAGCCTTGGGTATGCCGTCCAATTTGCTGGACAACTTGCCTTTGCTCACCGAACAGTTACCGGACGGTGCGACGAGCTACGAGCTTGTTTTCCCGGTCGCTCAGGGAGCGTATAAGCCTCAAATGATCTTTGGCGAGAGCGAGCTGATACTCGCGGGGGATCCGACCATGGCCGCTGCTCTGCGGAAGGATGACACCCCCGACAAGCCTTTTTGCGGCGCTGTTTTTGCACTGGATGCCGAGGAGCTTCTCCGGGTAGCCGACAAAGAAGCTCCGGCAGGAGACATGGGGCAATCGTTCAAGCGTATCCGGGGGCAAGCCACCGTGCAGGACGGTATGCTGCACATTGAAATGGACGCCACGAAAAAATGAGGCGGTCCTTCTCGGCGTCAGGAGGGCAGTAATCGCACAATGCGATCCGCACGGGGCAGGGTGATGGTGACCGTCGTGCCGAGGCCTTCGCGGGAGGTGAGGCTGAGCGTGCCGCCATGTTCGCGGATGATATGGCGGACGATGAGCAAACCCAGGCCATGTCCCTTTTTTCTGGTAGATCGGAAAGGCTCGTACATACTGCCCATCACTTCATGAGAGATGCCCGAGCCGTTGTCGCCAATGATGACGCCGATATCTGAATCATTGAAGGAAGAGCGGATGGAGATGCCGCCTTGCGCGCCGGGGATCGACTGAAGAGCGTTGCGAATGAGGTTGTAGAATGCGCGGAACAACTGATCAGAATCGGCGCTGATTTCCGGCAAATCATCCGGCAATTCGCTCTGAATGGCAACCCCGCGTTCCGCTATCTCCGGAGCCAGCACGCGAAGCACATGAGCGATGATGTCGTTCACTTGCACCTTGCTGCGGACCGGTGTGACCGGTCGCATGGATTCTAAAAATTGGTGCAGCATGGCGTCCAGGCGTTGCGTTTCTTCCAGCGAGCTTTCCACCAATTCGCCGAGCATACGTCGGCTCTTGGCATCCAGCTTGTCAAGCTTGTCCAGTTTACGTTTCATCAGCTGCAGGGTCAGCCCCAGCGAATTGAGCGGGTTGCCGATTTCATGCGCGACCGCCGAACTCAGAAAGGTGAGCAGGTTGAATTGCTCGGCTTCCGCATTTTCCTCCCTGCGCTCCTGAGCTTCGGTATCATCCCGCACGAGCAGCAAGTATTCCTGTTCCCCGGCGAGCGGCGAGATAAAGAAATTGTAGTGTTTGCTGGCGGGGTAATTCACGTGGACGTCGCGCACGATGGCCGCCTTGCTGGTTTGGAGTTCTTCCCAGGTGCAGGTGCCACTCACCAGACGCTCGAAAGGTTCCCGCAGCAATTCGCGCATCGGGCGGTTGTATATGAGGCATGCGGCTTTGTTGGCAAAGCGAGCCGAGCCATCGGCCGAGAAGAGGATGAGACCGTCGCGCAGGGCGTCGAACACCTCCTGCAGCAGACCCTTTTCCGTTGCCAGCCTCATGAAAAGCCGGCGTACGTCGGCAGCGCCCAAGTTGTCGAGGCGTGTGGCAATTTTTTCGATGGTGTCACGTTTCATAAGTTCAGGGAAACTTCGCGGAAATCAGCGGGGATGTCGGCGCATAGCACCCCTCCATTCTGCTCCACCGGCAGAATTTGTCCATCCACGGTGAGTCGGGGTTGCACCCCCGTCGGCAGGGCGTGCACCCGCAGACCGAAAGAAGAGCGTTGCGGTCTGTATTGACCGGTGCGGCGGTGAGTGAGGGTCAGCGAATCCTGCTGCGTGCGGCAGGCAAAGAGGTGCAGCAGGTACGCGCCGTAGCGGCAGGCCAAGCCATCGCCCTCATCTTCGTAAAGCGTACTCTGCTCGCTCAGTCCCGGCGCGTACCAAAGCTCCAGGCAGCACGGCGGGCAACTCAATTCCCCGACGTACTGCTGCACGGGCCAGCGTGGTATGACTTTCCCTCCTCGAACAAACACGGGAATATGCTCCGCCGGAGTGGGTACCGTCACCTCCGCATCCGCCGCCGGTGCGGCGCTGTCGTCCCACAGCGAGAACCACGCCCCGGGCGGAAGGTACAGGCTGCGGTCCTGCTGACCGGGGTGATGCACGGGAACAACATAGAGGTCATCCCCCAGAAAGAACTCACTGCTTCTCCAATATGTATCCGGGTTTTTCGGGTACATGAGAGCGAGCGAGCGGATGATGGGAACACCGTCGGTCGAGTAGCGGTAAAAGCAGGTGTAAAGGTAAGGCAGCAGGCGGTACCGTTCTTCAATGGCGCAGCGCACGATGTCTTCCGTTTTCTTGTCAAAACACCAGGGTTCCTGCCCCCCGAACTCGCCATTGTTGTGGTTGCGGAAAAAGGTGTGGAAAGCCGCCATTTGCATCCAGCGGCGGAAGAGTTCCGGCGTGGGACGTCCCAAAAAGCCGCCGGTATCTGCTCCGCAGAAAGAGACTCCGCTGGCCGAGAGACGCTGAATCATCAGATTCGCCATCTTGAGGTTCTCCCAGTCGGAGTAATTGTCTCCCGTCCACGTGGCGGCCCAGCGTTGCAGCCCCGCAAAGCCCGCTCGGGACAGCACGAAAGGTCTCCTCTCCGGCGCGCTCTTCTCCATGCCCAGGCGCGTGGCTTGAGCCATGCACTGACCGTATATGTTGTGGGCTTTCAAGTGAGAGCAGGCAAAGCCGTCGTACGCATGCCGCGTGTCATCCGGAAAAGTTTTGTCCGGGAAAATGACGGGTTCGTTCATGTCCGTCCATATCCCGCGCACACCGTACTCGCCAACTTCGCGGTGAAAAAGATCCGCCCACCAGGTGCGCGTGGTCGGGCTGGTAAAGTCCGGGAAAGTGCACAGCCCCGGCCACACTTCCGCCTCCAGCAACGCCCCGTCGTGCCGTCGGCAAAAGACATTTCGCTCAAACCCGCTGCGCCACACATAGTTGTCGGGGTTGATTTTGATGCCGGGATCCACGATGGTAACGACTTTGAAGCCCTGTTCGCCGAGGCGGCGGATCATGCCCGGGGGGTCCGGGAAGCGTTCGCGATCCCACGTGAGGGATTGGTAGCGCTTCATGTGGTGGATATCCAGGTGAATGGCGTCGCAGGGGATGCGGCGGGTGCGCAGTTCGTGCGCCAGGGTCGTCACATTCGCTTCCGGGTAATAGCTCCACTTGCTCTGGTGGTACCCGAGCGCCCAGAGCGGCGGCAGCGGCGGCAGCCCGGTGAGTCGTGTGTACACCTGCACCGTGTCCAACGCATCTTTCCCGCAGATAAAGTAGTAGTCCATGACTCCGCCGTCAGCGCCGAAGAGCAGTCGGTCTTTGCGCTCTTTGCCAAAGTCAAAATAGGAGCGCATGGTGTTGTCAAAAAAGATGCCGTACTGCGTGCCCTTGTTGAGACAGAGAAAGAAGGGGATGCTCTTGTAGAGCGGGTCGCTTTCCGGGTTGAACTTGTAGTGGTCTGCGCCCCACATTTCAAACCTCATGCCGCGCATGTTCAGCGCGCACGGCTTATCTCCCAATCCGAAAAAATGAGCTTCCTCGGGCATGCGCTTGAGCACCCACACCAGCTCATCGCCCGTTTTCTCCTGAGTTCGGTGTCCCATGCCCTCTGCATCGGCGCACAGCAACCTGCCGTCCTCATTCTCGTAAAACTCCAATCCGCCGTCCTCTTTGCGTATCTTGAGAGTCAGGCGAGCTGTCCGCAGGGTAAAGGCATCCTCTTGCTCACTCTCCGTAATCTGAACCTTGCCGGGCCGGTATTCCGGGCTGACGCCGTAGCTCGGGATATTTTCAAAGACCACACCGGTCACATACCGGCAGCGCACCATTCCTTCCTCCGGAAAGGAGAGGCGCAACCGCGCCGCCGGCAGCTCCAGCTCCAGCGTCCTTTCGTCAATCCATTCGTACGTCAACTTCATCCCCTTGGCTTTGCTTCCCTTGCTGACCCGTCAACCCGCCACTCGGCAGCCTCTGCGCAACGGGTGTAGCGGAAGCCGGATCATGAATCATCGACCTGCGTTGCCGCGAGTCCTGCGGATCGCCCGTGCTTAACCCGGCGGCCACTGCATACTCCGGCCGCCCATGATGTGGATATGCAGGTGCGGCACGGTCTGTCCGCCGTCCGCTCCGGTGTTGAGTACAGTGCGGAATCCTCCCTCAGCAATGCCCTCCGCCCGGGCAATGTCTCCCACTTTGAGCATCAGATGCGCCAGCAGCTCCGCATCCTCCGCCCCGGCGGCTGCAAGACTCGTCACAGGCTTGCGCGGCACGAGCAGGATGTGTACCGGGGCCGCCGGCGAAATGTCGCGGAACGCCACGCAGCGGTCGTCTTCATAGACGATTTGAGCGGGTATCTCTCTATCCGCGATCTTTTGAAAAAGAGTTTTCTCCATCGCGTCTCCTTTTTACCATGCTCATCGCATGCTTGCAACTGAATTCTTCGCGGTCGGAACCCATGCTGCCATAAAAAATTCGCTTGATGTAAAGAATTTGCATTGCCAAGTGAAAAAAAATCGTGTAAAATGCCTCGTCTTTCGGTGGAAGCTCGGATGGCTTCCCGGCTCGAATCTTTTTAACAAGTACCCAAGATGAACATTCTCGATAAAATCGGTCAGGAGCAGCTTAAGAGCGAGGTGACGCCCTTCAACGTGGGCGACACCGTGAAAGTGCATTGCCGCGTGATCGAAGGCGGTAAGGAGCGTGTGCAGGTGTTTCAGGGAATCGTGATCGGCAAGCGCGGAGCTGGGGTCAACGAGGCGTTCACCGTCCGCAAGATTTCATACGGCGAGGGAGTGGAGCGATCTTTCCCTCTGCATTCGCCGCGCATCGCCAAGATTGAGGTCGCATCCCGCGGCAAGGTTCGCCGTGCCAAGCTGAACTACCTGCGCAACCGCGTGGGCAAGGAGGCTGTCACCGTCAAGGCGGCTCGCTGAAGCTCTTCGATATTCCATTTTGTGTATTGTATTCTTCGGGGCGCGAGGTTTTCCTCGCGCCCTTTTTCGGGCGCGCGGTCAAATTGAGTGGGGCACCGGGCGGTCACATCATCCTGCGGCGCAACTGTCCGCAGGCGGCGTCAATATCCGCGCCTTTCTCGTAGCGCAAGGTGGTCGGGATGTGGCGGGCGAGCAAGGCTTTCCAAAATGCGTGACAGGCCGATTCGGTCGGGCGTCGCCATTCCAGCCCGGGTACCGGGTTGTACGGGATGAGATTGACCTTGGCGCGCAGACGTTGCGCGATGTCGGCGAGCAAGTCAGCCTGCGTCGGCATATCATTCACTCCGGCGATGAGGATGTATTCCAGCGTGATCATGTGTTTGGAGCACGCTTGCCATTCTTTCAGAGCGGGCAGCAATTCGCCGAGCGGCCATCGTTTGTTGACCGGCATGATGCGCGAGCGCACATCATCCGTGGCGCCATGCAGCGAAACAGCCAGCCGAACCGGCAGCCCGCTCTGAGCCAGACGCTTCAACCCCGGCACATTCCCCGATGTGGAGATCGTGATGTGGCGCGGGCTGATGCCCAGATGGCGGGCATCGGTGATGAGCCGCAGAGCAGGGAGCAAGTTGTCCACGTTGGCGAGCGGTTCACCCATGCCCATGAACACGAGATTATCCATGCTTTCGCCGGCTTCCCGCCGGGCCGCAAAAATTTGTCCGATTATTTCGCTCGTATCCAGACTGCGTTTTAACCCCAGCAACCCGCTCGCGCAAAATTTGCAACCAAAGGCGCACCCTACCTGGGATGATATGCAGAGCGTGAGCCGCCGGCTCCTCGTGCCTGTTTCACCCGGCGCCGCGGGTATGAGCACCATCTCCACCAGCTCGCCGTCCTGCAAGCGACACAGCAGCTTGCGCGTGCCGCCGGCGGATGTTCGCCGCTCCACCACGCTGAGCGGACGCAGCGTGTAGCGAGCTGCCAACTCACGCCGCAATGCCGGCGGCAGGTTGGTCATTTGCTCAAAGTCGTCGGCTCCTTTTTTCCAAATCCAGTCCGCGAGTTGCGTCACGCGGTAGGCTTTTGTTTCGCCCAGCTCAGCGAGGGCAGAGGCGAGCTGCTCTTGCGAAAACGACAACATTGCAGGAAGCTGAGTCATCTTGTTTTGAGCCAATCGCCGCGTGAAGTCCGCCCGCGCGTTCAGAGAAGAGTGTCGATGTAGGTCTGCACCTTGAAGGGGCTCAACTGATTTTCCCCTTCACCGGTTCCGATAAAAACGGGAGACACCCCGAGTTCATCCTGCACCGCCACCGCCACGCCGCCCTTTGCCGATCCATCCAGCTTGGTGATGATCAGTCCGTCCAGCGGGGCTGCCTTGTGGAACTCGCGCGCCTGCAGCAGTGCGTTGCTCCCCGTGGTGGCATCCACCACCAAGTAGCATGCATGGGGCGCGTGGGCATCCTGCTTGGCCAGCGTGCGGCGTATTTTGGACAATTCTTCCATGAGATTATGACGCGTGTGGAGACGTCCCGCCGTGTCGCAGATAAGGTAGCGCGTACCCTCGCGCAGGGCGCGTGCGTGCGCCTCGTAGCACACGGAGGCCGGGTCCTGATTCACCTGACCTTTGTAAAGCGGTATCTGCAAGCGCGAGGCCCAGCGTTCCAACTGCTCCACCGCCGCCGCGCGAAATGTATCAGCCGCCGCGAGCAGCACTGTTTCCCCGCGCTTTTGCAGCAAGTGCGCCAGCTTGGCGCATGTGGTCGTCTTGCCCGCGCCATTCACGCCGATGAGCAGGATGACGCAAGGCCGGTTGTCCTGCGGGGAAGGCAGAGCGGGGAGCGGTGAGGGAAAGGCGGCGGCGAGCTGCTGTTTGATGTAGCTGACAATTTCGCAGGCATCTTGTTCATCGCGTGCTTGCAGTTCGCCGAGCATGCGCATCACCCGTGCAGCGCCCACATCGGCGGAAATGAGGTCGGCCTCCAGTTCATCCCAGTCAATCGTCGGTTCGCCGAGCCATTTATCGATGAGTTTATTGAAGAAGTTAGCCATGGGGGAAATGGGATTAATGGTCGGGTTGTTCCGACTCCGGGTTGGATTGCATGACGGCCGAGGCGATGATGCCGTGGATAAACGGTGCGCTCTTGCCGCCCGAATACTCATCCGCCAATATGCAGGCCTCCGAGATGACGATCCCCGGGTCGAGCTTGCGGTACATCAGGTCATACAGGGCGAGGTAGAGGATGCAGCGGTCAATCGCGTTCATGCGCGCCGGCACATAATTGCGCAGCAGCTTGTTCAGGAGTTGTTCCCACTCCCCGCGTCGGGCATAAACCGCCTGAGCAAGCTCCTCCGTGAGCGGGCGGCGTTCTCGCTTGTTTTCCACGTGGCGAATAAGGTCGGCGTGCTCGTGTCTCCGTTCCAGTTGCTCCGGGTGATTCAAGGCCGCGCAGCCTTCCGCCATCTTCAACACGCGGCGCAGCGCTCCGGCCCATGCTGCAGCCGTATCGTGCGTTTCTTTTTCCAGCTCCTCCAGGTCCCGCTTGATGGGGAGGCAGAGTCCCTCGCAGGCGTTGATGACTTTCCGGCTGTTTTCCGCGATGAGCGGCAGCGTGTGTTCCTTGGCCTCGTCCTCCATTTGCCGGCGCAGGGAGCGCATGCTCTTCACGATGTCCGCCAGCCGGTCAAGCAGGACCCGTCCTCGGGTCAGCGTCACTTGCGCCTGGTTGTTCCAGGCTGCATATTTTTCAATTGCTTCGAGGCGTGCGCGCGCGGTCGCGAGCAACTCTTCCAGTGAGCGGGTTTCGTGCAGCGCAGCCCTTGCCAAGATCTTTTCATACCGTCTCGAATCGTGTTCATCCACGAGTTTCCAGTAGCTTTCCAAGGGGAATTCCCGGATCTTTTCGGGATCCGTATGCTGCATCTCCATGGCGTAGATGAGCAAAAGGGATGATTTGCGGATACTTCGTTGCGTCAGCATATCTTCGTCGCTTTTGTAATTACTCCCGGCAGGTTGCGCGGTACATGGCCACTGCCGCGCGCGCCGCCTCCCGTCCGCGGTTCAGGCTGTCGCCCATGCAGCGTTCTTCGGCCTGTTGTTCATTTTGCAGCAGCAAGACCTCGTGAATCACCGGTACCAAACTCCGGCATGCCGCACTTAACAATTCTCGCGTGATCGCTTCGCCGATCAGGTCCGCATGCGCCGTACTCCCGCGCAGAATAACTCCGAGAGCCACAACCACCTCCGGCCTCGCATCGCCGGTCTTTGCCAATTCCCGGTTCACCATCACCGGCACCTCGAACGCTCCGGGTACGCGCACCACCTTCACCTGCGCATGCTCAGCCAATCTTCCCAACTCCGCTTTGCAATGTTCCAGAAGCGCGTCCGTGTACCGGCGGTTGTATTCCGAGGCCACGATGGTGATGCGCATGGGTCGCGCATCTTTGGGCGTATCTTTCATGCCTTCGCTGGACATAGCAGAGTTGGGTTCGTACATTCAGAACTCCTCCCGGGAAGCTCCGGCGCCACTATAGGACATTCTCCCCGGATTGTCAAGGTGATTATTTCTCCGTGGCGCCGTGCGAGAAAGACCGAGAGCGCTTACTTCACTCCGGCTCGCCTCGCCGCAATGCAGCAAATCAGGACGAGCGCGAGCGACAGCGCAACGGCCCAGTCGCCCCAGATTGCGTACAGCGTGCGTTTCGCCCGGGTGTCCACCGGCAGCACGGCGTAGCTGTAACCGGGCAAATGCGGCGTGCCGTCAGCCTTTCGCAGGGCGTGAATGACCGCGCCGTTCGGGGCGATGGAACAGCACAGCCCCATGTTGGCGGACCGCACCATCGGTCGTCGCAGCTCGATGCAGCGCATCGCAGCCGCCCGGGCTTGCTGCACGCCGCATGATGAAAATCGGAACCATCCGTCATTGCTGACATTGACGATCACTTGAGGGCCCGGTCGTGCGAAGAGTCGCAGGAGATCACCCACGGTGTCCTCATAGCAGATCGCCGGAATGACGCCGATGGTGAGCTGTGTTCCCGGGACGAGCGTGGGGAGAGGTTCAGAGCCCGAGCCGGGAATGATGCCGTCGCCCACCTGGGTTCCGGTGATGCGCGAGTAGGCCTCGCCGATCCACTTGATGTCCTGTGCCAGCGGGATGTACTCTCCGAAGGGCATGAGGTGCTGTTTGGAGGCGGAACGGATGCTCTCCGTCCCGCCCGGGATGACGGCCATCGAGTTGAAAATTCCTTCGGCCGACACAATCTGCCCGGCTTTCAGCCGCAGCAGCGCCTCGTCCACGCCGGTGAAAAGCACAAAATCCTGCCCTCCCATCTCGCGAACGCGCTGGCGCGCCAGGGGCAGGGCATCGCCGGTGAGCAAATACTGCTCGTTGATGCGGTCCGGCAGGCGTTGCAGGGTGTCGGCCCGGCGCAGGAAAGGGAAAGGCAGGGCGCTTTCCGGCCACACCACCCACACGGGCAGTTGCAGGGTGAGTCCGACGTCCTCATGGCGCTGAGCGTCGCGCATGGTCTCGCGAGCAATCTCGTTGAAAGCCTCCACCGTGGCATTGAGGTACACGCGGTACTGGGAGACGGAGCGGGGCGTGGAAATATGCTCCGTCTGGTCTTTGTTGATCTGAACGGCCATCACCGGCAGGGGGAAAACCTCCGAGCGGCGCAGCATCGTGGCCGGGGCGTAGAGACGCGCCAGCATCAACCCCCCGCTGAACAGCACAAACAACGCCACCACTCCGCCGTAAAAATCCCACGGCCGACAGCCGACGCCAACGCCCTTGAAATGCATGGTCGTGCGCCGTACGGCGCACCAGATAATCACGGACATAGCCACCGGAATGAACGAGAGGGCGCAGGTGCCCACAAATTCGGCCCATTGCACGAGGGAGAGACCGCCGTAGAGGGCGGTTCCCAAGCTGTTCCAGCTGAACCCCAGCGTACCGTGAGCGCGCAACCACTCGATGCACACCCAGAGCGCCCCCAGGCCGATGGCTGACCGCAGGGTCGCGTGCAAATCCGCTCTGGCCCAGGCGGCCCATCGTTTCTTACGCTCGGGCAGGGGAGCTTCATGATCCACGGGCGCCGGCGCCAGTTGCGGCCTCAACCAGCTGCCCGCCGCCAGCCCCCACAGCCCCGGCAAACAGGAATACAGCGCCATGAGCGGCAAGAAAGCCACCGCCATAAAAATGACCTGCGGAATGCCAAAAACATATCCCACTTCGTGAATCCACCAAAAACTGACGCAGTACCACCCCATTCCGTATATCCACCCCATCCCGAAAGCGCGCTTCCGCGTGATGCCTCTCTGCCACAGCACGCTGAGCAAGGGCAGCAGCGCCACCCAGACCAGGTTGCCTATGTCGTAGGGGGGAAAGGCGAACGCCATCAACACGCCCCCGCCCAGAGCTATCAGGCAATCTTTCCACCAAGCTCGGCAGGTCGGCCGGCTATCCGCAGGCCCTGAGCGAACTGCACAGGCATCGGGTTGTTCCGCTCGATTTGGCATGCGCTCATTCTGCCCCGAAAAATCCTGTCTTGCAACAAAAAAGGATTGCATTTATCAAAAAAATCGGAAAGAATATCCGTGGGCCGAGATGAGCCCTGCACATTATGGCTGATATTGACGAAAAAAACGAGAAAAACGTACCCGGCAAGTTCTATGTTGACAGCAGCTGCATCGACTGCGATCTCTGCCGTGAATCCGCTCCGGACTTCTTTGCTCGCGATGATGACGAGGGTGTCTCATACGTGAAAAAGCAGCCCGCCACTGATGAGGAAGTTGCCGCCTGCACCGAGGCCATGGAGGGCTGCCCTGTCCAGGCCATTGGCGACGATGGCGAGTAAACCTCGACCTTTCACTTCTCCGTGGTCTCGGGGGGCGCCTGCCGTCCGAGACCATTTTTTTGAATGCGATAAAAAGGCTCCGTTTATTCCCTTCGCCCGCTCATGCCCCGTGATAAAATGAGTCGTCAGGAAGCTGAGCCGCCGCGCCGAAGTGGTGCGGTGCGCGGACGTCGTGCGCGGAGTTCTCCGCGGGAGGAGGAGCCTGTCGCTCTTCCGAAAATCGGCAAGAGGGGCAGAGCTCCCCGCTATGGATTGGTACGCTACCCGGATGACACCCTGCGCCCGGTGCGCTACTCGACGAAAAGCGCCGGCTTGCGCCGTCAGGCCGAGGCGGATTTGTACGGGGATGTCGCCCCGCTCTCCACGGGCGCGAACATGCGGGACATGGCTTCCATTCTCACGGAAGTGGTGAGTCGTCTTTCGCTCACGCAAGCCGAGTTTGCTCCCGAGTTCCTGGAGCAAGCGTGGCGTAACGCCGTGGGGGACTGCATCGCTTCGCAATCTCAGCTTCTGTCGCTCACCAACGGATGCGCGCACATCCGGGCACGGCACCCCATGGTGTGCTTTGAACTGCGCCGCCAGCGCGCCCAACTCATTCGCTCCCTCAATGAAGCCTTCGGCGAGGGCTGCGTGCGCTCCGTGAAAATCGGGCAGTGACCTGATGTCGTTTGGATTTTCGGCGGGAGATCTGCGGGCGCTCTCTTAGAAGTCGTAGCGCATGCCGACGGTAGCCTGCCAGGAGGTATTGCCCTGGCGGAACTCGGCGTCCGTGTTCAGGTAGAGCAA
>CANQAC010000022.1 GCA_947589345.1 uncultured Akkermansia sp. | reverse complement strand
CGCTGGTCGCTGGGAGGTTTGGTTCACTACCTACGAATATCTCTGCTGAGCACGCAGAACCTGTTTTCGTGGCTAAAGCAACCATATGACATGGCAGGGACGGAAGAGGTTTTAGTGCTCGATAGCACGTAAAGTTTTATGGATTTGCCCAAAAATCGCCAACTCCTCCCATCATCATGCTTCCCTCCCATGAATCTACATTTTCTTGGGACGGATGTGCTCCACAGGAGTCCTTGTTTTTTTTTCTTCTCGTTGATCCTCCTTTTCTTTCCCCAAGCACTTCCAATTTCAGCAGGGGGATACCCGTTCTAATTTTCTCATACACAGGCCAAATGGGAAATTTACAACTTCGCATAATATACGTAATGCAAAATAGAATTTGCAAAAAGGAGGAGGCGGAAGGAGATAGAACTTGTCAAAAAAGGTACGTATGGTAGAATGAGCGCATGGGAAAAGGGACACGGGCATGAGTATGGTGACCACAGAGCATTTGTACAAAGAATTTGGGAGAACGATGGCGGTAAGAGACGTGAGTTTCACGGTAGAGAGGAGTGAGATAGTAGGATTTTTGGGACCGAACGGGGCTGGTAAAACGACGACGATGAAGATGCTGACTGGCTATTTACCGCCGACTGCCGGGACGGCGAGCATAGCGGGACATGACATTATCGATGAGCCGTTGGAAGCGCGGCGCCACATGGGATACATGCCGGAAAACGTGCCTCTCTACGACGACATGCGAGTGTACGAGTATTTATACTATCGTGCACATTTGAAGGGGTTATGCGGAAAATCGGTACGTCAGCAGGTAGGTTATGTGATGGATCGGTGCGGACTGGACCATAAGCGTAAGAGCATGATACACACGCTTTCCAAGGGCTATCGGCAACGCGTCGGTCTGGCTGATGCTCTTCTTGGAGAGCCGGAATTGCTTATTTTGGACGAGCCGACTAATGGACTGGATCCCAATCAAATCCGTCAGATACGCGAATTGATACGGTCGTTGGCGGAAGAACATACTGTGATATTATCCACACACATACTCAGCGAGGTAGAGATGATATGCAACAAGGTCATCATCATCGATAACGGCGAAATTAAGGCTGCAGATACGCCTGCTAACCTGACTGGCGGATTACGAGCAGCCGGTCGAGTTTCGGTCGAGTACAAAGGGGAGTTGGATTGTGTAATAAAGGCTTTATCAGAAATTCCTTCCGTTAAGAAAATCATTTACGAAGGTACACTGCCCGGTGGATGGCAGCGTCTTATCGTACGCGCGGAACCGGGGACGGATACACGAGAAAAAACGGCTGCTGTCATTCAACGCTATCATTACCCGCTGCGCCATATTTACCGTCACATACCCAGTTTGGAGGATGTATTTGTGGAGATGACCCGACACGACTAATCCCCTGCTCCTTTCTCATCCATTTTCCTTCGACAAAAAATCCATGAGCGAGATTGCCTCAAAGAAAACAACAAACACTATTACGCGACACACCAACTGGTTTGCCACTTTGCGCACGCTTTATTTTCGGGAATTGCGTGTATATTTTTCCACACCTTTCGGTTGGGTCATTTTGGCCTGCACCATGGCGTTACTCGGCTTCTGTCTGCAGGCAGTTATTCAGGTGATGTCCAAAGCGACCGGTGAAGGGGTGATGTTTTATATGCTTAATAACATTAACTTCTGGTTCTTTTTCATCTTTATCTTTCCTCTGATCACCATGCGCAGCTTCGCCGAGGAGGAACGACAGGGTACCTTGGAAGGATTACTTACGGCTCCTGTGACAACGACGCAGATCATTCTAGGCAAATATCTTGCCTCTTATACGTTCTATTTGATTCTCTGGGTTCCCCTGCTCCTCTATCCATGGATGAGCCACTTGGCTAATAAGTACACGGAATGGCGCTACGGAATTATTGCTGAGGGAGAAATCACCTATTTACTGGCTGATTGGATTGGACCCTATGCCATTTTGGCATTATGCGGAGCCTTTTTTATCGCTACGGGCTTGCTATGCTCTGCGATGACACGCAGTCAGATCATTGCGGGCATTCTCTCGACGAGCTTTATGATTTCGTTTTACTTTTTGGGGAGAGTCACGGAGCTGTGGGGCGAATTCCCGGCGGCCCCCATTTTCCATTACATATCGTGTACGGAGCATGTGAGCTCTTTTTCACGCGGATTGTTAGATACCCGCCCACTGGTATTTTACCTCAGTATGGCTGTATTGACACTCGCCCTCGTCAAACGCGTCGTGGACTACCGACGTTGGACCCGCTGATCCCCTACCCTGACTTTTTCCATGATGAGCCACCACACAGCAACGGAAATTAATTCCTCGGCCCGTCGCCAAAAAAGCTCACCGCTGGCTTGGCTGAACCTTATTTTGATGCTTATTATTGTGTTGGCGTGCAACTACATCGCCTACCATGAATATGGACGTAAAGATCTGACGGAGGAGGAACGCTATACCATATCCGAACGGACGATGAATGTTCTGCGCAGCCAACGCATTCAGACACGAGAAACGCCCATTCGCATCATTTTTGCCTTCAAAAAATCCACCCCGAACTACGCGCGCATGCGGAGTCTTTTGGAGGAATACGTGCGCCACGGTCACGGCAAAATTGAATTAGAGTGCTTTGATCCCATACGTCAACCCAATCGTGCCCGTGAGATCTCACAGATCTACGGTGTGGATTTTAAACAGGATCTCTGCGTCATTGATGCTCGCAAAGACCCAACCCTCTCTTTGAAGACATTCGAAGAGGAGAGAAGTGACCGCAAGCATGTGCGTATTCGTCCTGGAACCTCCTTTGTAAAATATGAGACTTTACCCGATGAAAGCCGACGCGCGGTGGCTCTTATGATGGACGAGGTCGTATGCTCGGCAATCACAGAAGCCGTAGAGGGCGACATGCGCCACATGTATGTCGTGGAAGGAAAAGGAGGCGTTTCTCGGGATGACCAAAGTCTGCTAGAAAATATCGGACGAATCGTCTCATCACTCAATATCCAATTATCGTGGACCAACCTCACCGGCATGGAAATTCTGCCGGCAAACGCGGAGGGACTCATTATCGTATCACCTCAGGTGGATTTCACCGATGAAGAGTTGAGGGCCGTGCGCGAGTTCTGGGAGCGAGAGCAGGGTCGGCGCTGTATTTTTGTGGCGCTCGATCCCACCAACACGAAATTACCCCGCCTCTACCGATTTCTTCGTGAACAAGGCGTGCGACCGAATGCCGACAGAGTGCTCCTGCGCGATCGCCGGCGCGCCTATTACGACATCACGGCAGTATTTCCCAAGGGGCTGGATTGCACAAGGAAGTTCTGGAACAGCACCACTCATCTTGAGGGGCAATCCATGTCCTTCACTTTGGAACATGGGGATGAAAATGAGGCGACAATTCGTCGACTCACCACCTATCCGGTCCTCATGAGTACGGAGGAATACTACGGAGAGACTCGCAGCATGCTCGAGCCGCGATTTGATCCCCGTGAGGATATACCGGGGCCTCTTTGTCTCGGCTCAGCCACCACCAAGGGCAGTCCGCGCAGTGCAAACGATATGAGTACCCTGCTGGTTCTCGGCAATACCGATATTCTCTTGCGAAACAATGCACGCACAGAGCAACAGGATTATTTGCACACCCTCTGGGCATGGATGAGCAATCGACCGGAATATGGCGGCAAGAGCGCCAATCAGGACCTGACCATGAAGATTGACCTTAATCGCCACTCGCGCAGCGCTCTTGAGACACTCACTCTTCTGGTGATGCCCCTGCTGGCTCTGTTTATTGCGCTCATGATCTGGCAGACACGACGCCATTAAAATCCCCTACCCCGCAGATACACAGCTCAAATATGAGAAAAGTTTTGCTGACAGCGTTCCTGTTGCTGCTTGCTATCGTAAGTGTGGGTGCGAGTGTTGTTCTTTTTGTAGACGGAAGCTTGGCAAGACTTACCGGGTGGTACCATTTTCGGCCGGGCATGTCACTTTTCCCGCCTGAAAACGTGGGACGCATCCAAGAAGTTACTTGGATGCGCATCAGCGATTTGCACGACACCGTGGAATGCCAAAAAAAAGAGGATGGATCATGGTGGATTGTGGCTCCATTTGAGGATCGTATGTCGCCGGAGGCCTTGCAGGCCATTTTAGATTTCACCACCCAGGCGCGACTGGTGGATACCCTTCCGATCAATAGGACGACCCGCGTGAGCATGCGTGAGTTTGGCGTAGACACCTCACCCCATGCCATTACCCTGAAAATCCCGGCGGGCAAGGGAGAACACACAACCCTCGCACGCTACACACTGGGCAGCACGTCTCCATGGTTGGCGGATGCAGGAGACGGTGAGCATCTTTTGCCAACAACCTATTTGCGTACTGACTTTTACGGGCGTGATAAACGAATTCACGTTGTGAGTGGCAACATTTTATCCATCTTCAAAAATGGTCTCCAAGGGCTGAGGGATGCCCATCCGTTGCATGTTGATCCGGATCGCGTCGTCGGACTGGAAATCGCCCGGCAAGAAAACAACGGACGGACGGACACCAAACCGCTCAAATTGACACGAGCCAGCGCGCAAAGCCAGTGGGTTATCCTTTCCCCGACAATTAGTGAAACAGATGATGAGCAGGTTGAAAATCTTATAGCCAGTCTGTCACGCATGCGCGCTATGCGCATTGAGGATGCAGACAATGTTAAGCTGCCGGAGCAACCTCTACTCACACTCCGCGTCATTCTGGATGACGGAACCAGCCAGCAGATGACCATTTATGCACCCTTCTCTTCCCCATCTGATGGACAACTTTTATGCTATGCCACGGCGAGTGACAGACCTGTTGTTTTCACCCTACCTGCGGAGCCACGTATGCAGAGGCGAGGAGGGTATGCCAAGCTCGTGAATGAAATTCTTTCACTGCCATTACTGCCTGTCGACATACAAACCCAGATACACAATTCCCTTCATTGGGTGTACTGGCATGATCTTCCTCTCACTCTCAATAGCTTGCGCTCCAAACATTTTTCAAATATAGGGAGCAAGGACATTGATAAAGTACTCATCAGATCACGTTTTTCAAAATACCCGCTGCGACTGCGACTCATCCCGGGCGACAGCGAGGGACAAGTGAGTGATGTTTGGATGTACTCAGCTGAAGGCAATGCTTTTGAAGAAGCAGATCCGGAGGTGGTAACCTCCTTTTTGAATGGTATGAGCAGCATACCTGTCGCCGAATTCCTTCATGACCTGGCTCCTGGGGAAAGTCCTCGCGATATGGAATACCGCTATGGGTTAAACGACCCGGATTACCTGATGCTGGTTCAACCGCGCGAGTGCGCCGTTCGAGCTGTGTTGTTCGGGGAAGATCTGCCCTTGGTAAGGGACCGATCTGCTCGAGTATTCCGCATGAAACGTCAACGAGCCGTCGACAAGAAAAGCGGAAGTGTTCAATCCGTCTATTGGGTAGGCATGGAGCAAAACTCCCAAAGTGTGTATCGCCTCAGTCCAAAATACATGAAACTTTTTTCCTTTTCATCGGAAAATTGGCGTAAACGCAACCTCACCATCTTTCCTGTGTCGGCCCTGCGTACGCTGACCCTCCATTACATGAAAAGTCCTTTGGTCCTTCACTATGACTACATTGGCGAGGAATGGACCGGCACGCTCGGAGAAGAAGACATTACCCCGCGCATCAATCCTCACCGTACCGATTACTACGTGCGCCATCTTCAAAATATTCGAGTTAAACAGTGGTTATCTAAGAACGATGAGGACGCTCTCAAAGCTCTTCAAAAACCGGTATTTAGCGTTGCTTTGGAATTGGAGCTGACCGATTATTCCGATGTGGAAGGCATTGTCATGGAAAGTAATCAGAACGATGACGAGCGGCCTCAACGCGGCTTGTCGAACATGGATCAAGTACGCGACATGCTGACGGAAAAGACTGAAACTGATGAAGCCTTTCGTAAAATAGCCACGGGTGAAAGAAAAGTCGAGAAACGCAGCATCACCATTGAAATAGCCCCCTCAGACCCTCAGGATGACAAACCTTTCTTCTACGGCAGGATACGCGAGGACGGTAGCCTGTTTATCCTGAGTTTTGAGGACGCGCAGGGGCTGGATGGGCAATTACTGGATTAATGAGATTGAAACGCACGGGATATATTCAGCGTTACATTGCAAAGCATAGCGTAGCCACGTTGCTCGTACTCGTCTGCGCGCAGATATGTCAGGGGAATTCGAAAGTTAGGGAGCCGGACTCTTGCGGCGCCGTACCGACAGAGCAGCAAATTCGTTGGCATCGTATGGAATGGTATGCCTTCGTCCACTTCGGTCTCAATACCTATACGGGCAAGGAATGGGGGTACGGTAACGAATCCCCTGCCCTTTTTAATCCTGCTCATTTCGACGCAGATTCTGTGGTCAAGATGTGCAAGCAAGCCGGTATGAAGGGACTGATATTCACGGCAAAGCATCATGATGGTTTCTGCATGTGGCCAACGCGCTCCACGCCGCATAGCATCTCCGCTTCCCCCTGGCGTAACGGTCGAGGTGACGTCGTAGCTGATTTTTCCGACGCGTGTCGACAAAACGGCTTGCTTTTTGGCGTTTACCTCTCCCCATGGGATCGAAATAACGCTCACTATGGACGCCGCGAGTACCTGAAAGTATATGAGGATCAGATCCGTGAAATCCTGACAAACTATGGATCAATCTTTGAAATATGGTTTGACGGAGCCAATGGAGGAGATGGTTTTTACGGCGGCTCGAACGAAATTCGAAATATAGGCGAGGCTGATACTTATTACAACTACCGACACATTGTCACGCTCGTTCGCAAACTCAAGCCAAATTGCATTATTTGGGGCGCAGAAAAGCGTGGGGATGTCATGTGGGGTGGCTCAGAACGCGGCGATGTGCAGTATCCCTTGTGGAATGTCGTTCCTGAAACATTTGGCTCTCCCCAGGAGAAGTGGTTGTCCATCGAGGGCGACACAAAGATAAATGAAGCGGGATGGTTCTGGCACGAGGGCCAAGACGTTCTTGTTAAGTCGCCGGCGCAACTTATGCAAACATACTTCGATAGCGTGGGACGTGGCGCAAATCTCATCTTGAACATTGCTTTGAATAAGCAGGGACAAGTCGACACGGCGGATTGTGCTGTGTTGCGCGCCTTTGGTGAGATGAGGCGACAATTGCTCGCAAATGACTACGCTTTGCACGCATCAGCGCAGGCAAGTGAGGTACGCGGACAGTCTGAAGAGTTTGCTGCAACCAAGGTGACTGATGGGGATTTAGAAAGCTATTGGTGTCCTGAGGATGGGACAACGCGCGGGTGCTGGGTCGAGGTTCGGCTATCCGAGCCGGTTTCTTTTGATGTGGTGAGGGTACGCGAACAAATACGCTTGGGACAGCGTGTCAAGAGTTTTCGCATTGAAGCTTGGATTGATGAACGATGGCAGTGTGTGGACGAGGGCGGGAAAACAATAGGAAATCAGGTACTTCGACGACTCGACCATTGCGTCACTGCGCAGCGTGTGCGCCTGACCATTCTTGACTCACGCGCGTGTCCGTGCATCAGTGAAATTTCGCTGCTGAAATACCCGTGTGAAATCATCGCCGAAATGTCTCCTCGCAATTCAACCCCTGAAAAGACAAGCCTTCCCCGCGACAAATGGATTGCTCGTGATGAGGAAGCGAAGAAAGCATGGGATGGTGATGCGAATACCTATTGGCAAAGCCATGAAAATTCGTTAGTTGTTGATCTGGGAGAAGACTGTACGTTCCGGGGCTTTACTTACCTGCCAAAACAGAATGGCGACCCCGAGGGGCTAACCGATCGTTTCACGTTTGAAATCAGCTTGGATGGCACAACTTGGAAAAAGGTGGCCTCCGGTGAGTTTCCCAACGTTCGAGCCGATCCCATCCCTCAGACCATCTTCTTTACCAATCGGGCCACCGCTCGTTTTTTTCGATTCACTGGAACCACGGCCTTGCAAGGCGATGGCGCCTCTGCTGCCGAAATTTTACTCATCCCGTAATGCCTCCTACCGCCTATGTGGGTCTGGAATAAAAATATACCAACCATTGATGAGAAGCTCTGGACAATCCGCCTTGCTTCTCTCCGACATGTCGTTTTTACAACACTCCCGCGATCGAGCCGTATACGCGTTCAGTGTTACTGCGAAAACCTGATAGAGGCTGCGGCGTTATTGGCTGCATTCGGCGGAAGTTTAAAAGAAGAACAGGACAGAGATTGGGTGGCTGCCACAGCGCCAGAGCATGAACGCCCCTTACTTGTTCGCAATCGTATAATTGTCGCCGCCTCTCAGGTGCAGTGTGATCTCATGCGGAAGCGTTACCCACGCCGACAGATACTCTACTTCCCGGCCGAGTGTGCTTTCGGAACCGGTAACCATGGTACCACGGCCACTTGTTTGCGCATGCTTTGCGATGAGTCTGAGAAGAGACGCGGTCAACAATGGCGGCTCATCGATGTCGGCTGTGGCACGGGGATATTGGGGTTAGCCGCCTTGCGATTGGGCGCCTCTCAAGCTCTTTGCTTTGACGATGACACAACTGCTGTCGAAGTAGCACAACGAAATGTTGCACGCAATGGAGGAGCCCCCGGAATGCGCGTGTTTCGAGCCGATGTGTTTGAATGGATGCCTTCAGCCCAAGAGCGAGCTTCCATTGTCGTGGCTAATCTGTTTTCAGGTTTGCTGCAGCGTGCTTTCACTCGTTTTCGCCACTACCTAACGCCCGAAGCAGACAGTGTTCTCATCGTATCCGGCATTCTCCGTGAACAAGAACATGACACTCTCGTATCGGCCGAGCAGGCAGAATTTTCCTTGCTTCATCGGGCTGTCTGTGGTAAGTGGGTGACATTAAAATTATTACCGCGTCCATGAATGTGTTATCGCTCGAGTGTTCGCAGCCGCAGGCTTCCCTTGCCCTGTATGGCGAAGAAATCAGCTTTGCTCCAGTGAGCTGGAAAACTCAGCGTAACCACGATGCAGACCTCTTCCCGGCACTCCGCGCTGCTTTGGAAGCCCTGCGTGGTCAAAAACTGAACTACATCCTCGTGGGAGCCGGTCCCGGTAGCTATGGAGGTGTGCGCGTCGCTCTTGCCGCTGCGGAGGGAATTTCACTGGCAGAAGGCGTGCCTGTCGTGTCGATCTGTTCATGGGAGCCGCTTTCAGTCGCTACAAACTGTAGCATCCTCTCCGATGCGAAGAGAGGTGGCTGGTGTCTGCGTCGACCTGGACAGGACATCCAAGTCGTCAACACTGAGGATGTGCTGCAGCGCTTGCGATGTGGTGAAGACATTCGTAGCGTCGAATCGCGGGAATGCTTGGAAAAAGCGGGCATTTACCTAAAGTATGTCGGACTTGTGCCGACGGCACAGGAACTAATCAGCTACTGGCTGTCGCTCTCTGATGAACAGCAGCAAGTTCTTTCTCAATTACCTGCTCAACCGCTCTACGTGCGGCCACCGCATATAACAACCCCGAACCGTAAACCTTGGGAGGTTGTATTATGAGTCTTCAGATTACACCGTCTCCGGAGTTTGTCTGCCAACGCTGTGGGGCATGTTGCCGGTGGGAAGGCGACGTATGTCTCACACAGAGCGATATTGCTGCCGCAAGTTCTTTCCTGCAACTTGATGAAGTCACATTCATCAACACATATTGTCATCTCCAGCGCAATCGCCAAGGACTTTCTCTCCTTGAACGTGAAGATGGTGCATGTTGCATGCTCAGCGAGGAGAACCGTTGCCTGATTCAAGATGCAAAACCGCAGCAATGCCGTGATTTTCCCACGCGATGGAAGTTTGAAGGGTGGGAGACGCGCTGTCCGGCGGCTTCACAGAAAGGAGGCAAAGCGTGCTGAAAACACTGCGTCATCGATTAACGGATCAGATGTTGCGTGTCAAGCGCTCCATGCTTAAGTGGCGCAGCTTTTTTGCATCTCTCTTCAATCGGGTTCCCCACCGCTTTGAACCAAAATCTGAGTCACGGCGCACGCATGCAGGCATCATTGTCGATCTTTTTGCCTCAATTATGTGCCGAGTGGATGGCTTGGGCATCGAAGATATGGATACCACCATGGATATCCTGCGCTACGATTTCCCCAACGTCGAGCATAGCTGGCTGGCCGACCGCTTCCAAACAGCCTACCGAGCGGCCTATCCCTTGGAGCATACTTTAAGAGTTGCCGCAGCCAATCGCACTGAGGCGGAACGCTATTCTCTTGCCCTGGAAATTCTGACGATGCTGCATCGCGTGGGCGGCGATCTCACCAATCCGACGTTATTTGCTGAGGTCACGGATGGGTTGCAACTGCCGGAAGCCTCCGACATATTGGAGGCGCTTTTCACCGATCCGGAAGCGCCCGTGCCAGGCATTATCGAAATTATGCGCTTTTCCCCGCACATCGGGCGGGGCGTCGTCACTCTTTCTCCGGCAGACGGGGACGTACAGTTTCGCGCACTTCGCTGCGTAAATCTCTTAATTATTATCAATGACTCCCGGACACCTCTTTCTGTGCGAGGGTATACTTTGCACCAAGGAGATGTCATTCCCATTTCCGCCCGCCAATCCGTTACCCTGGCTGAAAGCAGTCTATCCTACTCAGCTATACGCGGACTGATGCTGGCATACTACGCCGGGGTTCATTATGTGTGTTACATTGGGATGGAAGACGATTCAATTTCCATCTCCCGTCAACGACCACTCAATGCTGTAGCACGCGTTATTTTTAGTGTGCATGTGGAGGTAGAGATCCTGCGCAAGGATGCCGATTTTGTGCTGGATGGAGCTCCGATGCAGCAAGGGGACACGGTTTGTACGACCTATTTTACACCCTTTTATGTGCGAGGCACAGGCCCCTACACTTTCACGGATCTGCACGATTCCGGTGATTCTGGTCACAGTTTTCAACTTGACCCGCGCATGCGAAAGGTTATTGTAACGAACCTTCCCTACACGAATAAACCCGGTTCCTTGATGCTTGCCCCGGGGTTGGCGCCGGGCATGGTATTTGAAGTGCAGTACTCCCGCGCCACTAACCGTGGGTATCTTCGTGTGTTGGAGGGAGATGCTCATACCCTGATGGTGCAGGGACAACCAGTACGGGGAGAAATAGAACTTCAGGATGGTGATTTGATTGAATTGAGTTCGGTGCAATTTTTGCGCTGTCGATTTTCGGCTGGTGTGCTGGATGAAGAATCCAGTCTCATCAACTCACTTCAAGTGAGCGGACTTTCCCGCGACTTTGTTCGTTCGGGGCGCGTCGTGGACAACATTGATTTTTCGCTACAGCGTGGTGAAATGGCGTGTATTCTCGGACCGAGCGGGTCGGGAAAATCGACGCTGCTCGCCCTTCTTGCCGGGCACCTCTCTCCCTCCATGGGAACAATTTCTTACAATGGCGAGTTGCTCACACCGGACAACACCCCCCTGCGTCAACATATTGCCTTCATTCCTCACGAGGACATCCTGGATGAAGCCCTTACTGTGGGTGAACATGTTTATCAGGCCTCGGTTGCGCGTCGTCCGCGCTTAAATCATGCTGACCGCATGAGGCGGGTTTTGGCTGTACTCAACTTTGTCGGACTCGGCTCACTCACCAAGCGGCATGTGGGCCGCGCAGGAGAGCGAACCATATCGGATGGCGAGCGTTCTCGTCTTAACCTGGGGCTTGATCTTACGGGAACAGCGGAAGTCTTCCTCATTGATGAACCTATTAGTGGTCTTTCCTCCGGTGACGCGGAGCGCGTCATTGAAACTCTGGAAGGTATGTCCGCCGGACGCATTCTTCTCTGCACCCTGCACCGCCCTGCGCAGAGCATTCTCAACCGCTTTCATAAAGTCATGGTGTTAAATGCAGGGGGGCAAATGGCCTTCTGGGGAACACCTTCTGAAATGGTGCAATACTTTCAAGAAGCGGCACGTGACATGGGACTGCATGTGAGCCGCGAATCTATTGCTGCTGGTGGTGCGGATTACGTCTTTGAGGTACTTGAAGCGCCTTATGCCCGGTTGGGCAATCGGTCGAATCCCAGCCCCAGCATGTGGCAGGAGCGTTTTGAAAGCTACTCATACCGTAACCGGCACTCCGAAAAGAAAAGCACCGAAAAAACGGTCGGTAATGCAGATGAAGTTCGACCGACAGTTCAGAGAATGTCGCGCAGAACCCTGCTCGAGCTTATTCGGTTGTTTTACCTTTGGATGTTGAGAACCCTATTGGGGCGAATACGCAGCAGGATGGGGCTTTATGCGCTGTTGTTGGAAGGACCTGTCCTGGCCCTGCTCATCGCCGGCACGTTGCGTGCGGCGAGCGACACGCCCTACACATTCTATAAAGCCCTCCATATCAACGAATATCTCTTTCTTTCCCTCGTGCTGGCTATGTTCTTTGGGCTGACAGATGCGGCCTGTGAAATTCTACGCGACCGTTTGCTTTTGCGACGGGAAAGCAACTACAAGCCCTTCATCACCGGTTACCTGGTCGCCAAATGTCTGGTCATAACGGGCATTGCAGCGGTACAATGCACACTCTACCTGTTGGTAGGCAATGCCCTGCTTAGTATTCATGACATGTTCTGGCCACATTTAGGCATCATGGTACTCACCGCATTTGTTGGTATAGCTCTCTCTCTCATGGTATCGGCGTACGTCCGTTCGGAACGTACAGCACTCAACGTCGTGCCGCTTTTGCTAGTACCACAGATCCTATTGGCCGGAGCACTCGTTCACTTTGAGGAGATGAATGAATTTGCCCCGGCTATGCCTGACATCCTGCCGGCTCGATTATATCAAACCCTGTCTAATCTCCGTCATCGCGTGGCCTACCAGGATGAGACCACCCACGACATCCGCACCAAACCCGTGCCGCTCATCGCGGAATTCTGCCCCCTTCGTTATGCATTTGAGATGATGTTTGTGACGCAGAGTTTGGATAACCTCTGGGAATCAGAAAACCGCGCCATTGACCGCATTCGCGAAGAACTCAAAGAACATGGCAGCGACCATGATGTACGTTTTATTCAGCGCGCTGCTCTGTTACTCAACACGACGGCTCGAAATGCCGAAGAAGCTAAGGATATATTGCATCGCACTCGGAAAGTAGCTTTGTCTCGAGATGAGGAGCGCTTGCATGATCTCACGTCATTGCTTGAAAAACGTACGATCACCCCGCAGAATCAACCTCTTGAATTCTTCTTCTCCAACCGCCGACTCGTCGCCGTGAGTGAAGGTGTTAAAACAGCCCGCAAAGACGCACGACTCAAAGAGCACCGAGGCTTCTTTCTTTCTCCCCGGCAAGCTTTTCCGTTGGGGTGGATTGACCAGGAGACGGATGCCGGATCGGTATCGACCATCTGGCGCAATGGAATTTACCTCTTCCTCATGGGACTGCTGCCCGTTCTCATAGCCGGACATCGATTGCGACGCATCTGCCGCGGCAAACGCTGACAAGAAAAGCGAACTGAATTCCCAAAATACTCTTGACAAATACTACAAAACAGAGTTATATATCCCGCCGTCATGCGGAGGCAGGCTCTGCCACTGCTTACAACCTTATCAACCATTAACTACATACCATGGGATCCCTCAAGAAAAGGCGAAAGGCCAAAATCAACAAGCATAAGCGCAGCAAACGCATGCGCCAAAACCGACACAAGAAGCGTTTGCGCTATAAGTCCTGAATTCTGCACCGCGCAGATCGGGACGGCAGAGAGGCATGTCCCATTCCCACGGCACTTTCGATTTCGGCGGTGCCGTTTTTTATACCTTGATAAAAATACGCTTACGCCAGAGGACATAGCAAATAAGCCAAGCCCCGCCAACTTGCAGAAAATCGCATAGGATGTCGAGAGTTGCTCCCGAAGCACAGAATGACAAAATGGGGCGAACAACTTCCTGCAGGAGTTCTTGATAACCCGGCAAATGCGTTACCAAGTAGATAAAAAGAGCATTCATACCAACCACACGCAACGGCATGCTGAACTTCTCGCCCTTGCTCCAGGCATCACACGCGGGGCGAAATAGCGCCAGCAACAGGTAGCCAATTCCCCCCGCAATGAGAACAAACGCAGGAGTCCATATACCTTTGATCACTAATCCGCACTGGGATCCAACAGCCACACACAATCCCCCGAGCAAGGAAAAAAACAGCACCTGACGGCACATCCTGCAACCGGAACGACTCAGCCACCCCGCGCAATATCCCATCAAAGCCAGTGCCGTGGCAGAAATGATGCAGAGCGGTCCCTCAGGATCGAAACAGCCGCTGTGCAGAACCCCCGGGCATAGCAAAGCATCTACTTTGGCATTAAAACAGCCCTGCGCTGTCATATCCCCTCCGCTCGCCTGCATTCCCCAAACCCCCGCAAGTATCACCCCGGCCAAGACTGGTGCTATCCATTTGCGATGCAGCCATATCATAGCTGTCCCGGCAAGAGCGCAGCTTACACCAATAAGGCCAAGCACGGATGCATAGCGCAGCGAACCAGGTTGCAAGGGCCATGGCAATGTGTCCCACATGGCCCTTGCATTGACTAACAGCCCCAAAAAGACCAGAATCATGGCCCGTTTCCATAATTTACCTGTGATACTGAGGCGATCTTTTCCTTTCTCTGCAGCTCTCGTCAGAGAAAAATACATGGAAGCGCCACTGATGAAAACGAAAATGGGGAAAATGAGGTCGTAGAGCGTCAACCCCTCCCAGCTGCAGTGTCCTAGTTGCCTCCATACCTCCCCGCTCAGCGACTCCGGCAAAAAGGCGAGTGAGACAGAGCGCAGAAGGCTATCCAATCCAATGATGAGCAGCATATCCATGCCTCGGAGAGCATCGAGCGAATGTAAACGATCTTGAGATAAAGGCCCTGGCATATTGTATATACGCATCGTCTGAGGCGTAACCTTTCAAAATACGACATGTCGAACTAATTATCCGTGAAAAGTCTTGATTCTCGCGCGCGAACAACGTAGAATCCCGCGCATGGCAACTGAGGAAAAACGAGATTTCATACGCGAGTGGATAGCCGGGGATGTGTCTGCCGGGCATTGCAAGGCCCCGGTTACACGCTTCCCGCCGGAGCCTAACGGCTATCTTCACATCGGCCATGCTAAGGCTATTTGCTTGGACTTCGGTATCGCGAAGGAATACGCTGACAAGGGAGCTGTGTGCCACCTGCGCTTCGATGATACGAACCCCTGCAAGGAGGATGTGGAGTTTGTTAATTCGATTCAAGAGGATATTCGCTGGCTGGGTTTTGATTGGGGAGAACATCTGTATTGGGCATCCAATATCTTTGACTTCTATTATGAATGTGCCATAGCTCTCATTAAAAAAGGATTAGCCTACGTGGACGAAGAAGACCGCGAAACGATGCGCCGTCGCAGGGGGGATCTGGTAACCCCTGGTGAGCCTTCCCCTTACCGCGACCGTTCCGTGGATGAGAATCTGGAGAAATTTGAAGCCATGAAGACCGGCAAGTTTGCCGAGGGCGCCGCGGTGTTGCGCGCGAAGATTGACCTGGCCAGCAGCAATATGAATATGCGGGATCCAGTCATTTACCGCATTTCCTACGATCCGCACCACAACACCGGCACCAAGTGGTGCATCTACCCGATGTACGACTTTGCTCACCCGTTAGAGGACGCTTGGGAGGGAGTGACCCATTCGCTCTGTACACTGGAGTTCGAGAACCACCGCCCACTTTACGACTGGGTGATTGAGCATTGCCCGGTACCGGCCCGCCCGGAGCAGCGCGAATTCTCTCGTCTCAATATCAGCTACACTGTGATGAGCAAGCGCAAGTTGCGTCAGATGGTCGAGGAGGGCTATGTATCCGGCTGGGATGACCCCCGTATGCCCACCATCTGCGGTATGCGCCGCCGCGGTTATCCCGCTAAGGCCATTGTGGATTTCTGCGAGGGAGTGGGCATTACCAAGTTCAATGGGAACACCGATGTGGCTCGCTTGGAGAATGCGGTGCGCGCAGAATTGAATGCCCACGCCGAACGCCGCATGGCGGTGCTGCATCCCCTCAAACTTGTTCTCACTAATCTGCCGGAGAACCACGACGAGGAGGTACACGTGCAGATCAACCCTGAAATGCCTGAGCTTGGCGAGCGCCCGTTACGTCTTACGCGCGAGGTGTGGATTGAGCAAGAGGATTTCATGGTCGACCCTCCCAGGAAGTATAAGCGACTTAGCCCCGGCGCTTGTGTACGCTTGCGCGGCGGCTACTGTATCGTTTGTACGGGCTATTCTGAGGATGCCGTTGGTCGCATCACCGAGGTGCAGGCAGAAGCTCTGCCCGGCACCATCGGCGCCATGCCTCCGGAGGGTATTCGTTGCCGCGGAGCCATCCATTGGGTGTCGGCCAAATACGGTGTCACAGCCGAGGTTCGCCTCTACGAACGTCTGTTCAAGGATGAATCTCCGGATTCTAACCCGGAGGGTTTTCTGGCTTCTCTCAACGAACATTCGTTGGAGGTACTGAGCGACGCGGTGGTAGAACCCGCATTGGCTCAGGCTGATCCGGAATTCGTCTGCCAGTTCGAACGCTTGGGCTATTTCGTAGCGGATCGCCGGGATCACGCCCCCGAGCATCCCGTCTTCAACCGCTCGGTCAGCCTGCGCGATTCTTGGGCAAAAATCAATAAATCCTGACGCCTGCCATGCCGCAAGTTGAATTTTCCGGTTCCTTTAGCATGTCTGATTTCATCAACGCCTGCGATGCAGCCACGGCTGATGAACTCCCCCCCCAACCATCCCCTGCCCCGCTTCCTGCGGACGAGGATGTTCCTGTGGCAGAGGGCGATGACCCCATCCAATTTTCTCCCGTACCAGAAGTGCTGAATGCTCTGCGCATGGGTAAACTAGTGCTGGTGACGGATGACCCGAGCCGCGAAAACGAGGCAGACCTGGTCTGCGCCGGGCAATTTGCGTCAGGAGAGAATATCAACTTCATGGCCACGCATGCACGCGGTCTCATTTGTGTGCCGATGGCTCCGGAGCGTGTGGATGCCCTCGGTCTCCCCATGCAGGCGGAGCACAACACCGAAAAGCATCACACCGCTTTTACCGTGAGCGTCGATGCCAAGGTCGGCACTACCACCGGCATCAGCGCCTTCGAGCGCAGTGCTACCACCATGAAACTCGCAGACCCTCGCGCCACGTTAGATGATTTTGTGCAGCCCGGCCATTGCTTTCCCTTGCGTGCCAGGGAGGGAGGAGTGCTGCGCCGCGCAGGGCACACAGAGGCAACAGTGGACTTGCTGCGCCTCGCCGGATTGGAGCCCGTGGGAGTGTGCTGCGAGATCATGAAAGAAGACGGCACCATGGCACGTCTCGGTGAGTTGGGGGCCTTCCAGCGCGCGTTTGATCTGAAAGCTTGTTCGCTCGCTCAAATTATCTCTCTGCGCCAACACACGGAAAAACTTGTAGAGCGAGAGGAAACTGTACACTTGCCAACAGACTACGGAGACTTCACCTGCCACGCTTACCACTCCCTTGTGGACGGCCGCACACACCTGGCTCTCGTGCATGGAGACATTGACCCGGAGGTCCCCATACTTTGCCGTGTCCACAGTGAGTGCCTCACCGGAGATGTCTTTGCGAGTCGCCGCTGCGATTGTGGCAGCCAACTGCACATCGCCATGCAGCGCGTAGCGCAGGAGGGCGGCATTATCCTTTACTTGCGCCAAGAGGGACGCGGTATTGGTCTTTCTGCCAAATTACACGCCTACAAACTGCAAGAACAGGGCTTCGATACGGTGGATGCCAATATCAAACTCGGCTTTCCACCGGACTTGCGTGACTACGGAGTAGGAGCCCAAATTTTGCGCGATCTCGGTGTGCGCAAACTACGCCTGCTCACTAATAATCCGCGCAAGATCGTCGGGCTTTCCGGTCATGGTCTTGAAATTACCGAGCAGCTTCCCCTGCGTACCACCCCAAATGCCGATAACCGCCATTACCTTGAGACTAAGCGGGATCGTATGGGGCATTCGCTGTGAGCGGATATCTCCCGCGACAGGATGAATTGTCGGCAACTTGTCTCAAAGCAAAGAAAACGGGTTAAGCAACAGGGACCCTCGGTATTCCAGATAATAATGATGCCGTGCGGGATTTCCCATTTGGGGAGATCTGAACGGAGAAAGTTGTTACAAAATGATTGAGATTTTTCCGCTGTTCGCGCTGATGCCCCTCTGCGGAAAGGACAGATGTATCTGGAATGACGCGATTTTTCGGATTATGTCTCACTGGAGAGTTTTAATCTGCCGTCGTCTGCAGTAAAATGACACGAGAGCTGCTGCTGAATTCAACTCAACTTTTCTATGGCAAACCAAACAGAAGAAAAACCCAAGCAACCGGAGGAAATGCCTCCCGATAAGCCGGAGCAAAAGCATTCGGAACACGATGAACAACCCTTCCAGCGCCGACCAAACTGGGGGCTATGGCTCCTGCTGTCAGTGATTGTGGGTGTTATCTTGCTCGCATTTGTTTTCAACGATGGGATTGGGGTAGGTTCTAAAAAATTAAGTTTGAGTCAATTTGAAGCTGATTTCCGAGCGGGTAACGTTGTGCTGAATGATCCTCAGAATTTTCCCATAGAAGTCATTTCAAATGACGGTTCGACGTCCGGGCTCATCAAAGCTTACATCTACCGGAACAAGCCGACCTTCAGCTACGGCCGTTTCTACATGCCCTTCACAGACAGCGATGAAATCAAATCTCTTTGCAATCGCTACGGTATTACCACGACCTCGTTGGAAGACGCCGATACTCCCACCCCTGCGAATTTTCCGGAAGCCGACCGTGTATGGTCTACCGAACAATTTCGAATGCTTGGCGAGGAAGGACGTATTGACCTGAGTACCCCTCCCACCATCTATCTGAGTGGCAACGGCAGCGGCATCATTGTTGGCTCCTATCGCAAAGATCCCAATGAAAAAATCAACCGCCGGAAGGTAATGGGCATCGTGGTAAACTTCGATAGTCGATTCCAGGCGGAGCAGATTCGAACGATGTTGGGTAAGCATGCTGTGTACCGCGTGGAGAGCAATACGCTTCAAGCGTTGCTCATTAACTGCATCCCTATGGTGCTTATCCTGCTGCTTTTCATCTTCATGATTCGCATGCAGGCCGGTGGACCAAACGGCGCCATCAAGTTCGCAAAAAGCCGCGCTCGCCTCATCGATCCTTTCCGCAACAAGATTACATTTGCAGATGTGGCGGGTGTTTCAGAAGCCAAGGAGGAAGTCTGGGAATTGGTCGAATTCTTGCGTAACCCAGACAAGTTTCACGCTCTTGGTGGCTCAATCCCCAAGGGTATCCTGATGGTTGGGCCACCGGGCACAGGTAAAACTCTCCTTGCAAAAGCAATAGCCGGCGAGGCTCATGTACCTTTCTACACCATCTCTGGTTCGGATTTTATGGAAATGTTTGTGGGCGTGGGTGCCAGCCGAGTACGCGACATGTTCGCTGAGGCCAAGCGCAATACTCCCTGTCTGATCTTCATTGACGAGATTGACGCTGTCGGACGACACCGCGGTCATGGCGTCGGAGGCGGGCACGATGAGCGTGAGCAGACGCTCAATGCTCTGCTTGTGGAAATGGATGGATTCACCGACAACGAAAACATCATCGTGATTGCGGCAACTAACCGTGCAGATGTGCTGGATCCTGCGCTGTTGCGTCCCGGTCGTTTTGATCGCCAAGTGATGGTGAATTTGCCGGACGCTGCCGGACGCGAGCAGATACTACGCGTTCATGTTCGAAAAATAAAGTTGGACCCCGCGGTGGAACTTAACACCATTGCTCGATCCACCACCGGCTTTTCGGGTGCTGAATTAGCCAACCTTGTGAATGAAGCGGCGCTCACGGCAGTGCGCCGCGGCCACGCCACAGTCAAACAAGACGACTTTGAGGAAGCACGGGAGAAAGTTCGCTGGGGCAGAGAACGCCGTTCCATGGAGATCAGTGAGCATGAAAAATGGATGACAGCTGTCCACGAGGCCGGCCACGCAATATGCCTGCTCAAGACGGAACTGTCCAAGAGTCTGCCTCTGCACAAAGTGACAATCATACCACGCGGACCTGCGCTAGGTGTCACGATGATGCTGCCAGATGAGGATAAACACAGCGAGTACAAAAAGGAATTGCTCGACTACATTGTGATGGCCATGGGGGGACGCTGCGCGGAAGAAGTCATGTTTGGCGATATATCCGGCGGAGCGCGGGCAGACATAAGCCAAGCGACGGCCATTGCCCGCAAGATGGTATGCGTGTACGGCATGAGTGAGAAGCTTGGGCCGGTGGACTACGGATCGGGGCATGATGAGGTATTTTTGGCCCGTGACTTTGCGCAATCGGTACGCAACTACTCTGAGAGTACGGCCCAATTAATTGATCAGGAAATCCGTCGTTTCGTAGAAGAGAACTACCGCCGGGCACAGGACATCCTCTCCGCCAACAAGGAGAGGTTGGAACTCATTGCAAAAAACCTCATTGAGTACGAAACTCTCAGTGGGGATCAGGTGAAGGAGTTGTTGGAAACTGGCGCCATGAGCAACCCTCCCGTGCATGAACTGCCTCCTTCCCCTCCTCCTCCCTCCGATGCCCCCACAGATCTTCAAACTCCGGATGATGAACCTCCGGCTTGCGACTCTCGTCCTTAATACACAGCCCCAACGACCATGAACAGTCTCGACTTGGCACAAGCATGTGCTGCCGCTGCCCGTGATGCCAAAGCCACCGACGTGGCCATTTACGATCTGCGCGACTCTTCCTCGCTCACTAACTTTGCCGTTGTTTGCACCGCGACCTCAGTTCCCCACTTACGCGCAGTTGTGCGCGATGTGGACCACCGTGTTTGTGAGCAGCACGGCGTCTCTCCCGTGTATGCAGAGCGCACACCGCACGCTCTGTGGTCTGTGCTTGACTACATCGACGTGATGGTGCATGTCATGGCGGGTGAGATCAGAGAGTTCTACCGTTTGGAGGATTTTTGGGAGGCCAAAAACCGTGTAGAGGAATAAAACTGTTTTTTACTCCCCAGCCGACGGCGAATCGCGTCCAATCAGAGTGCGAGTTTCCTCAATAGTACGTCCCATGTACTCGTCAGAACTGTACACAGGCGGCGGGGGTGTGCGATCCTTTCGCGTTTCTATGTACCCGCTCTCGCTACTGCGGGAAAAATAAGGGCTCTCCTTTGTGTAGTAACTGCCCTCCATCGTACTTTTTTTACCGGAGATGGCAGCTTGTTCCGCCGCTCCGGCATAAATGTCATCCCTCCCGTAGATGCCCTTGGAATCCGTAGCAAATGCGGGATTTAGATCACGGTCAAGTCGTTTATCAGACCCGACATAGCGTCTGTTTGCGCCGTAACTTTTGTCGGACTCAGCGTAGCTCTTACCGCTCAGCGCACTGTCTCCTGCGCCAGCGTAAGACGATGTGACATATTCCTTATCAATTCGTTTGGAATCATTTAGCTTGCTCTGGAAGCTGCTAACGCGATTTGAAACAGCCTGCGGCACGCCTTGGTCATTCTTTTTTTCAGAAAAGGAAGAGTTGAACTTCTCTTCCATATAATCAGCAAAGTCACGTTCACGACCATGTGCCGGTTTCTGAGCAACCACTTGACCATATTCGTCGTACACAGTTCGCTCCGACTTACATGCAACCATGCATAAGCCAGCCAACAACAGGATGCTCCACTTTCTCATCATCGCATCCATTTATCCAAAAATCATCCGTTGAGTCAAGTCGAAACAAGTTTGCGGAATCTCGCTCTCGTGTTTTTTTTGACATTTTGCCTTGCTCATGTGTGCATTTCGTGTATAATCCCGCACGCCAAAATGAGTGCCGATCAGCTTCGAGAAAAACTTACTGATATTAGCCACCCGTTGCGTGTCCACCTCATCGGCGTTGCCGGCAGTGGAATGAGTGGTTTAGCGCGCATGCTCATTGAAATGGGGCATCGCGTGAGTGGCTGTGATCGCTCTACCAGCAGAGAAACTGAACGCCTGCAACAGGCAGGATTGGACTTCTATAGCCCCCATAGCGCCATTCCCGTGCAAGACGCTGAAGTCGTGGTGTACTCCAGTGCCATTCGCGATGATAATATCGCTCTTCATGCCGCCCGCGAAGCTGGCAAACTCTGTGTTCGACGCGCCGAATGTCTGGCTGCAATCCTTAACAGCAAAAAAGGCATCGTGGTAGCCGGCACACACGGCAAGACAACTACCTCTTCTCTCTCGGCACACCTTCTGCGCGAGGCTCGCTTGCGCCCCTGTCATTACGTGGGAGCCGAGATCCCCGTTCTGGGAGCCAATGCACACTGGAACAAAGACAGTGAGTACCTTGTGGCCGAAGGAGATGAAAGCGATGGCACGCTCGTCAACTACTTACCGGAATATTCGATTATTCTTAACATCGAGGCGGAACACCTGGACTTTTACCGTGATCTCGACCATATCAAGAGTGTTTTCAACCGTCTGTGTTCCCAAACGCGCGGTAAAATCATTTACTGCAAAAGTGACACCGGAGCAGCGGCTGTATGCTCACCTTATGCCAACAGCATTTCGTATGGCTGGGAGGACGCCGACTACACCGCTGCCGAGGTTGAAATAAAAAGTGGTCGTACCGTCTTTACGGTCTCCCATGCCGGGCAATCCCTTGGGCGCGTCGAATTGGGTATTCCCGGAAGGCACAACGTCCTCAACGCACTTGCCGCCATTGCTTTAGCTCTCGAACTTGGCAGCGATTTCGCCTCTATCACCCGTGGATTGGCATCTTTCGCCGGGGCAAGGCGCAGGTTTGAGACCAAGTACCTGTCCCACAACTACCGAATAGTTGATGACTACGGCCACCACCCCACAGAGATCGCTGCTACACTCGCAACGGCTCGTAGTTTGAAACCTGAACGTCTTGTTGTGCTTTTTCAGCCCCATCGTTTCACACGTACCCAGCTGCTGCGCGACGATTTTGGTCGTGTGCTGCAGGGAGTTGATAAGCTGTTCGTGGCGGACGTTTATCCTGCCAGCGAACCTCCCATTCCTGGCATCAGCGGACAAACCATTGTGGATGCCGTTCGCGAGCAAAACAGCCGTTGTGATGTAACCTTCCTGCCCGACCTGCGTCTGGCCCACCATGTCATCGGCAATATCTTGCGGCCTGGTGATCTTTTCTTGACGCTTGGCGCGGGCAATGTACACGAAGCAGGTTCGCGCATTGCGAGAGATCTGAGACTGCTGGCAGAAATGCAGCAAGATTGCGGTACTCATTTCCCCTGCAGACTATACGAACCCATGAGTCGCCACACGACTTTGGGGGTGGGCGGTAATGCCCAATTTTGGCTTGAACCGGATTCTGTGGTGACGGCACGGGCTGTTCTGAACTTTTTTAAGGATCGGAACATACCTGTTTACTTTGTGGGCCGTGGATCCAACCTCGTGGTACGCGACGGCGGCGTACGAGGCGCAGTTATCCATCTGGACGCCGGCGAATTCGGAGAGATCTGTCACCACGGCACTTGCATCACGGCCGGCGCCGGTGTCAAACTGAAGAAATTGGCGGCATACGCGGCGGCTCACGACATCTCTGGTTTCGAGTGGATGGAAGGTATACCGGGATGCGTCGGAGGCAGTTTGCGGATGAACGCGGGCTCCATGGGAAAGGACATGTGGAGTATCTTTTGCAGCGCCGATGCCATGAATAAGGAAGGTGAGCTTGTCCACTTCGATAAGCAAACGATGCAGGGAGCAAAATACCGCATAACTCCTGAGTTTGAGCATCACATTGTGCTGCATGCTACATTCTGCGGGGTTGCCGGAGATCGTGCTCAGATCGAAGCAAAAATGCAAGAGTTTCACAACAAACGTCGAGCAACTCAACCGCAGCAACCGAGTGCGGGATGCACCTTCATGAACCCGCCTGGCGCCGATCCGGCAGGCAAATTGATTTCCGACCTTGGATTCAAAGGATATACCACAGGCGGCGCCAAGGTGTCTGAATTGCATGCCAACTTTATCATCAACACCGGTCATGCCAAAGCCACTGATGTCACGGAATTGATTGATGCCATCCGCCGTCGGGCCAAAAGTGAGCGCGGCATTACACTGAAAACCGAGGTGCAAGTCATTGGCGAACGAGAACCCGAATTTTAACCCCTTTATGAACCAACTCTCAGACAATACCCGGATTGCCTTGCTCATGGGTGGCCCCGGCGCCGAGCGAGAAGTCTCTCTCGTTTCAGGTAAGGCTGTTCTGGAAGCCTTGCAACAAGCCGGTTTCACGCATGTCACCCCTGTAGTTGTGGACGCTGAGTGCCCGCCGATCCCCAACGGCACCCAACTTTGCTACAACATGATCCATGGTACCTACGGTGAAGATGGCGGCCTGCAGTCCTATCTTGAAAAACTGGGCATCCCGTACACAGGTGCCGGCTCCGCTTCCAGTAGAGTATGTTTTGACAAGATTCTTACCAAACAGGTATTGCTCAAGGCCGGAGTCCGTACACCCAAGAGCGAAGTGTTGCACAAAGGAGAGCGCCCATCCTTCAGCACGCCTTTTGTGATCAAGCCCCCCTGCCAAGGATCTTCTGTGGGTGTAGAAATAGTCCGCGAAGCCAACCAGTTGGATGCCGCATTGGCGTCCGCTGCTCGATACAGCGATGAACTGTTGGTCGAAGAATTCATCGCTGGCAAAGAGTTGACTGTCTCTATTCTCGATGGAAAACCTCTGCCTGTCATCCATATTTGCCCGAGATCCGGATTCTACGACATGCAGAATAAATACCCCTCCATGTATGGCGGTTCCGGCACGGATTATATCTGTCCGGCTGATTTGAGCGATGAAGAAACGAGAGCCGTGCAGAACGAAGCGCTGCGTGCGTACGAAGCGCTCGGTGTGCAGGTCTATGGTCGTGCCGATATACTGCTTACCAGTGAAGGCCTGCCCTATGTACTGGAAATTAACACAATTCCCGGTATGACAGGCTCCTCTCTCTTCCCGAAAGCGGCGGCGGCCATCGGTATTTCCTACGCGGAACTCTGCCGTCGAATTGCTGAGATTTCGATCAACTGCGTACGCTGAAGGCCTATTCTTTATGAAGAGCCGCGATTCCATTTCTTCTCACGAAAGCTCGAATGTACGAGAACTTGAGAAACACCTTTCGCTGCGGGATCGCCTCTTTAGCTTGCTTGCCCTGCGGCGCGGCGCTTTGCGACTCAGGAAATGGCTGAAGCTGGCGCTGTTGTTCGTGCCGATCGCAGCGCTCTTGGTGTTGGGCGGTCGCTACGTGCTGGAGAAGGCCTATTCTTTGAACGTGGAACAGATTCACTTCAAATCTAGTCGCAATATTATCAGTAAAACTCAGGCCCTGCGCATTCTCAATGTGGGAGAGTCGATCAACATGGCGACACTTAACACGGAGGAATTGCGACGCAGGCTGGAACAACACCCTGCCATTCGTTCTGCGCGTATTCATGCCGAACTTCCGGATACTCTGTATGTAGAGGTTGAGGAACGCATCCCCATTGTCTATGTAGCTTGGGAAGATGGCATGCGTTCCGGAGTAAATACCCGACTTTTCATGGACCCTGATGGAGTTCTCTTCCCTGTCGATGAATCCCTGCATGGCAATTTCCTGGGCGTGCCCATTTGGTATCTACGCCCCGGCGACGCTCATGAACTCAAGGTCGGTACATGCATTGAGCCTCAAAAGGTGCGACCGATTGCTCGTCTGATTGCCGCTGCCAACCGTTACTCTCCTGAGGAAATCCCTCCCATTATTGAGGTGTTCCGTCCCAAAGATTGGGAGATGCGACTCATTCTCGACAATGGAGCCGAAGTCACGATGGAGGTTCGCAACATCCGCGAGCAGATGGATCGACTCGCCATGATCCTCGACCACGCCCGCGCCACACACCGTCGAGTGCGAGCTGTCAATGTAATTCCGACTCTCAATCCTACCGTTATTTTTGAGGATGCACCCCCTTCAAGGTAGCTATCAAATGCCATGGATTTTAAAAATTTAGCAAAAGGTGTGATTGGAGGAATCGTCGGAGGCATCCTTGCCGGGCCACTGGGTGCGATTCTCGGCTTTTGCTACGGCTTGTATCAAGGTCTTGCTTCAGAGAGTCCCAATTTTCGCCGCATTAATGAGTCTGAGAGAATGGGACCTATTCTCTCTCAACGCGGCGCACAAATACTCTTCCAATGTCTCGGTAAACTAGCCAAATGTGACGGCCGCGTGAGTGAAGATGAAGCTGCCTTTGTGAAAGAACTCATGAAGGCCTGGAAACTGGATGCCGCCACGCGACGCCGCTTTGGCCTTGAGTTTAACTTTGGGCGCGACTCCTCTGCTCCTTTCCTTTTCTTTGTCCAAAATTTAGCCGATGAGCTCAGCGCCATCCATGCCACACGTGCAACTCGGCGCGTTATTGCTCAGGTATTCTGTTCAATCGTTGCAGCCGATCGTTTTGTCCACCCGGAGGAGCGGCGCATGCTCCGAGAGGCGGGTCGTGTATTGGGCGTGCAAAACGATGTGGACGCTTTCTTTGCCGGATATCGAGAGCAAAAGGCACATCAAGAGAGCGGTGAGTCTGCCACCGATTTTTCTGAGCAACAATGCTACGAAATCTTGGGCATTCCTCCCTCTGCCACGGATGCTCAAGTAAAGTCTGCCTACCGACGCAAGGCCAAGGAGTGTCACCCCGACCTCGCAGAAGGCGCCGGACTCTCCGCAGCGACGATCCAACGCGCTAAAGAAAAATTCCAAAAAATCGGTCGCGCTTACGACACCATCCGTCAACTCCGCGGTATGAAATAAGCGCTACTCTCGTCCTACCGGCCCGAATTGCTGTCACGTAAGGTGGCTCGAGGTCCCTTTTCTCATTTCCTCCTTTTGTCGGCGCTTTTTCGCACATTTTCCTCTCTCCGGATGACTTGACACAAGACAACCCGCTCGTATAATGCAGGGCGTCTATGCTGCGGATATTCAGAAAATGGGGCCTGCTCATTTCTTTTGTCATTGGGGGTATGTTGCCTGATTTACAGGCGTACTCGTGGCTGATTCCCTATTTTGTTGGAATCATGCTTACGATCACCCTTACCGGCATGGAAATCACGCAGCTGCGTCCTCGTCGCGAACACTTTTTACTCCTCGTCGCCAATCTTTGCATGGGACTTCTACCGTGGGGTTGCTTGCATCTGCTGGGGTATGAGAACCTGGCAGAGGCCGCTTTTCTCGCGTGCATCACAGGAGCGGCAGCCAGCAGTCCCGTTGTGGTGCATCTGCTGGGAGGTAAGACCGAATTTGCTGCCGTTGGTTTGCTGCTCAACAGTGTGTTGGCGTCCGTCACCATACCTCTTCTTGCCCCTTTCACCATCACTCCTCGTGCAGGATTGACCCTGTCGCGTTTTCAGATTTTTCTTGTTGTGCTTGATCAGGTACTCGTGATGCTCATTCTGCCGTGCATCGTGGCTATGCTGCTTCGTTGGCTCCTACCGGCAAGCAAGCGTATCAGTCGCAAACTGAGCGATTTTTCTTTTTCCTTGTGGATGCTCAGCATGGTTCTCGTCGCGGCCACGGGGGTTACTCGTATCATTCAAACAGGTTCCGGCGCGAATCAAATTCTTCCCTACTTCATCCTGGCTGCCGTCCTCTGTACCCTTGGATTTATCCTTGGCCGTTTGCTCGGCGGCAAAAATTACGCCATGGAAATCGGACAATGTCTGGGGCAGAAAAATACTGCAGTTGGTATCTACATTGCCCTCTGCTACTGTTCTCCGCTTGTCTTCCTCGGCCCTACCCTGCACCTCCTCTGCCAACACATCTTTAACACGTGGCAATTTATCCGTTTCTCATCCCGGGGGGCTAAGTGAATTCAATCGTCCATCCCCACCGACACGCCCCACCGGCTTATCTCAGGGCGGAAGGGAAAGCGTGCTTGTTGGACGGCCCTTTGAACCCTCTTACTTTTTCGGCGGTCGGGCGCCGGCTATAGGATGCGGGATATAAAGTTCCTCAAGAGAGGCAATCTCCTCAGGGGTAAGTTGAAACTCCACCGCCTTGACGGCGTCGTCGAAGTGAGTCATGTTGGTTGCGCCCACAATAGGAGCAGTCACTCCCCGGGAGAAGTGCCACGCGAGGGCGACAGCGCTCATCGGCACCCCTCGCTGCCCAGCAATATCTGCCACACGCTTTACGATGCCCTCGTCCGCCTGCTGCATCGGGTCGTATTTCGCGTGCAGAACACGATCAGTCCTGCTGCGCGCAGTGTCGGCCTCCCACTCGCGGCGCGAGAGGTGTCCCCCGGCCAACGGGCTGTACGGGATAAGCGACACCCCGTACTGTTGGCAAATGGGAATGAGTTCCCTCTCGTCCTCGCGGTAGAGCAGGTTGTAATGGTTCTGCATCGCGGAAAACAAAGTCCAACCATGGCGTTCTGCGGCGAGCTGCATGTTGTGAAACTGGTAACCGTACATGGCAGACGCCCCCAAGGCACGCACTTTCCCGGTCGTCACAAGACGGTGCAGGGTTTCCATTGTCTCCTCGATGGGCGTCGTGTAATCAAAGCGGTGAATGTAGTAGAGATCCAAGTAATCTGTGCCAAGACGCTGCAAGGTACCGTCAATCTCGCGTAGAATGGCTTCGCGCGAGAGCATCCCCTCGTTGAAGTAAACCTTCGACGCAATGACCACCTTGTCTCGCTTCACTCCCAGATCCCGCAGCGCACGACCGATAAATCGTTCGCTCGTGCCATCTGAATAACAGTTGGCGGTATCAATAAAGTTTACCCCCATTTCCAGCGCATGTGCAATCATCGCAGTCGTCGCATCCTGCTCCAGCGTCCACAGGTGGAAATCCTCCGACGGCGTGCCGAACGACATCCCACCCACGCACAACCGCGACACCTCAATTCCGGTTTTACCAATTTCTGTGTATTCCATGTCCCCATTCTATCCCCTCATCCCACTTCAACTCAACCTTTATTTTACTCCCTTTGCCGTCATTTTCTTCAATACTCTGATAGTTTTCGTACTCTATGCCTTTTCTCGGCTTATTCTTCTGCAGCTCAGTTTCCGCCGGGGCTTATCAAACGTGCTGCCGCCTCTTTTGCCTTCCGGGGTGAAAAGTTGATTCTCATCCCCCGCATCTTCTTTCAATAAATTGATATTAAAGAATCTGCGCCTCCCTCCATCGCCGCCTATCTCTTTTTAAAGGAGATGTCAACTTCTTTCCTAACTTTTCACTATTTTTCAATGAGATAAAGATTTCCCACGCTTGTGAAGCGAATGCTCTCCCTGGGGTGTTAGCCCATCAAAACTCTCTCTATCCTGCTAATAAACAGTTGTATAGAGATTCGTTGAATGCCCTCCTCTTTTAAAAAGAGATAAACTCCCCCCGGCGCTTCTGCCAAAAAATCCGCAGCGGCCGCAAAAAAGGAGAGAATGTACGAGGATCACCACAACGACGGGGCGAAACGAGCGGGCCTGCTGGCAGCGTTCAGCGCTCTGCTGCTCAAATGGAAATTTTGTTTGCTTAGGGTAGCAGAAAGCAAAGCTACATCGAGCGCAAAAACCGGCTGAAGGGCACAACTCCGAAAAATGGAAAATCATGACCGTACGATGAAGACGACGTTGATCACGGGAGGCACCGGATTTCTGGGGTCGAATCTCTGCGCACGCCTGTTGCGCGAGGGGCGGCACGTCATCTGCCTGGACAACAACTACACTGGGCGCATGGAAAACATCGCGGAATTGCAGGGAAATGCGAACTTCCGCTTCGTGGAGCACGATGTCTGCAATCCTTTCGACCCGGGCGAGCACGTGGATGAAATCTACAACCTCGCCTGCCCCGCCTCACCGCCCGCCTACCAAGGGCGTCACTCCATCGACACCACCCGCACCTGCGTGCTGGGAGCTCTCAACATGCTGGAGTTGGCCAAGGCTCATGGGGCGCGCATCTTGCAGGCCAGCACCTCGGAGGTGTACGGAGAGCCGTTGGAGCATCCACAGAAGGAAACCTACCGCGGCAATGTGAATCCCGTCGGCATCCGCGCCTGCTACGATGAGGGCAAACGCTGCGCCGAGAGCCTCTTCTTCGACTACCACCGCCACGAGGGCGTCTCCATCCGCGTCATCCGCATCTTCAACACCTACGGACCGAAGATGGA
>CANQAC010000021.1 GCA_947589345.1 uncultured Akkermansia sp. | reverse complement strand
TTAGCAATTCGCAAAAAAAAGGAAGAAGACCGGGCGAACCACCCGGCGAAAAAACGAGCTGGGTCAACCGTTACGGGATAGAAACCGGGGATGCGTTACGCATAGCGCGAGAACTCATTGAGCGCGCGGATGAGGAAGGTCTGAACGGCGTTCGGCTCCTCAACCACTGCCGGGACATCATCAACCTGGGAGACAAAGCGTACCGCGAATCACAAAGCAGCGTTTCATTTTGCGAAGCAACCAGAGCCTCCCTGAATGAACGAGCGGAGCGTCGACAACGCACCGTGTGCGAACTTCGGCGTTTCGCGCGGGTTATGATCGGGAAATCTCCCGACCTGGCGGACAAACGGCTCCGCGACTTCACCCCGCAAGATTGTCTTGCTCTGCTCAAAGCCAGCTTTACGACACCTCACCAATACGCAAAGGGACGGGCGATATTGCATTCTATCTTCGCATGCGGAGTACGGCGCGGTTGGTGCGCTTACAATCCGGTGGACGCCGTACAGCGTCCGGAGTTGCAGGAAAGCGAGGTGGAACCGTTGCCTTGGGAGCAGCTCCGGCTTCTCCTGCGTACGGCTCAACGACCGGAACACTCTCCCTGTATGCCCGCACTGGGGATTATGCTGTGGGCTGGTGTGCGTCCGGCGGAAATGATGCGCCTGAGCTGGGCGGACCTGGACTGGGAGGAAAAAGTGATTTCCCTGCGTGCCCGGCATAGCAAAACCGGGGGGAGCCGCCACATCACGCTGCACCCGGTTCTGGTCAACTGGCTGCTTTCCTACGCCTCACCGCCGCCGACTGCCGGTCGCATCTGCCCTCGTGACTGGATCCACCGCTGGAGCCGCTTGCGGCGCGATGCCGGCATCATTCACTGGAGACCGGATGTGCTGCGCCACACCTTTGCCAGCTACCACATCAAACGGTGGCACAACCCGGCTCTTTTGCAGGATGAAATGGGGCACCGCTCCGCCAGACTGCTGCGCACGCGCTACCTGAGTATGCACGGCATCACTCGCTCCCACGCGCAACTATTCTGGTCACCGGAAATGATACGACGACATGAAAAATGAAAGTTCACGCAAATTTTACTTTTCAGCGAGTCGAAGCTGTCATATACTCGTCACGCGCGAAACGGCTAACCCACGCAAAGCGCACTCTGTACCATGAAGATTGTCCTCGCATATTCCGGTGGTCTTGACACATCCGTGCTTCTGGTGTGGCTCAAGGAAAAGTACCAGGCAGAAATTATCGCCTTCTGCGCCGATGTCGGCCAGGCGGAAGAGTTGGATGGCCTCGAAGCAAAAGCCCTGGCAACCGGTGCGAGCAAATGTATCATCGGCGATCTCAGAGAGGAATTTGCGGCTCACTACATCTACCCCATGTTCCGCGCTAACGCCCTGTACGAGGGGCGCTACCTGCTCGGCACGTCCATCGCTCGCCCCTGCATTTCCAAAGCCATGGTCGATGTCGCACTGGCGGAGGGGGCGGATGCCATAGCCCACGGCGCCACCGGCAAAGGCAACGACCAGGTGCGTTTCGAGCTGTCCGTGAACGCGCTCGCGCCGCATTTGAAGGTGATAGCTCCCTGGCGCATGAAAGAGTGGCGCGATCAATTTCCGGGGCGCACAGAGCTGATAAACTACGCGGAGAGTCACGGCATACCCATCCGCCAAAGTGTGAAGAAGCCGTATTCCATGGATCGCAACCTGCTGCACATCTCCTACGAAGCCGGCATCTTGGAGGACACGTGGTACGACGCCACAAAAGAGGAGGATCGCCCCATGTATGTGCTTTCCCGCGCACCGGAAGACGCCCCGGATAAGCCACAGTACCTGCAATGTCTTTTTGAAAAAGGCGATGTAGTGGGACTGCAAACCGACGGATTGTCGGAAATTATGGCTAAAGTGGGGGTGAGTCCCACCGGAGAGAAGGACGGCTACACCCTGCTCAGTCCGCTCGGTGTGATGCTCGTGCTCAACTACCTGGGCGGATTGCACGGCATAGGTCGCGTGGACATCGTAGAAAACCGGTTCGTGGGCATGAAGAGCCGCGGAATCTACGAGACGCCCGGTGGCGCCATCCTGCTGGCGGCCCACCGTGACATCGAAACGATCACCGTGGATCGCGAGGCTCAGAAGGTGCGCGATTCTCTCATCCCCGAGTACTCGGCTATGGTTTATAACGGATTCTGGTTTGCTCCGGAACGCGAGGCCATCCAGGCGCTCGTCAACCAAACCCAGCAAACTGTGAACGGCGAGGTCCGCCTCAAGTTGTACAAGGGGAATGTGATGTACGCCGGACGGCGCAGTCCGAACTCTCTGTACAGCTACGCCATCGCCACCATGGAAGGCGATTACACCGACGAGGATTACAACCAGGATGACGCTTCCGGCTTCATCCACCTCAATGGGCTGCGTCTCAAACAATTCACCCGCGTCAACAAAGCTTAACCCTCACTCCCGCAGCTGGCCATGCTGCCTCTCCTGCTCTATGTCCGACAACTGCACCATCAATGACCACATGCCCAATGAGGAAGACATCTGCGACCTGGCGGACTTCTTCAAGGTATTCGCAGATAGCTCGCGGCTCAAGGTGCTGTGGGCGTTGCACCACGGCGAAGTGTGCGTCACCCACCTGGCGGAGCAGCTCAACATGAATACTCCGGCCATATCCCATCAGCTGAAAATCCTGCGCCAAAATCATCTGGTACGCACGCGGCGCGATGGCAAAAAAGTCTATTACCGCCTGGCGGATGACCACGTGCAGCGCATTCTGGAACTCGGCTCTGAACACATGAGCGAGTAATTCTCTGCTCGCCGCTGCGACGTCAGCGACGCGGCGGCGGCCCCGGTCGACCGGACCCCTGGTGAATGATGATCGACCGCGGCGGAGGCGGCGGCTGAGGGCGTACGATCGGCGGCACGATGATGGGCGCCGGTCTGTATACCGGCACATACGTCGGATGCGAGATCACCACCGTACCGGATGATTGATTGGAACTTTCCTGACTGAGTTTCTGGATTTCCTCGCGCTGCGAGTTCACCGCATCCTTGGCTTTTTTTAATTCATTTTTGGTAAGTTGAAGCTCCGCCTCCAGCGCAGCGACCCGTTCCTTCTCCTTATTGACGGCATTCCTCTCCTCATTCATACGCGCCGCCACGCGATCCGCTTCCCGGGTGTATCGATCAGCCTCAACCGTCAAGTTGCAGCGAAGCGCCTCCCTCCGGTTCCAATCTGCCGCCAGATATTCCGCACAAACAGCCGAAAGCGTGTCCCACGTGCTGTACAGCGCCATAACATCCGCACCGCTCAAATAGCGCGGGGATAGCGCGCTGGCTTCCAGAGCCGCCCGTTGGGAAGCCGCCAATTTTTCCTCGGCTTCAACGCGGGCACGGCGGGCCTGTTCCTGCTTTTCGCGAAATTCGTTGACGGCCTGTGGCGTCAGCCCAAACCGCTCCTGCAGCTCCGGGGGCAAGCGGTCAAAGCTCACGCGTTGCACCCCGGTACTATGGCCGATCACAGCGCTGTCCGCATCCTTACGCACCAGCCGGGCATCCTGAAGCACCGTACCATCTACCAGCACAAAGTCCTCCGCGCTGCTGACGGCGGCGCACAGCACACACATGAATATGATCGCACATCTCATAAGTTTTGTTGGACACTTGATTCAGAACTCAGCAATTTTGAGATCTCCGGATTTCGAGCATAATCGGCCGCTCGCCTGCCCTCTGAATCTCTCAGCCTGGGATCCGCGCCTCTGTTCAGCAACACTCTCACGGCTCCCGGATTGTCACTCATCGCAGCCTGAATGAGTGCGGTGCTTCCCTCGGCGTCACGTCCATCGAGCTGAGCGCCGCTCAAGATAAGCCAATCCATGGCGTCGCAGGCTGCGTTTTGTGCCGCCGCATGCAAAAGCGGAGTCCCATTCATCGTGGAATTGGCCGACACTCCGAACCGTGCCAGCACTTGCAGGACTTCCACCTTATTATTCTCTGCGGCGCGGAAAGCAGCCTCAATCATCTGTTCCGAGGTGGGTGACGCCGCATTGAGCGCCTTCTCCACGTCCGCCACTTTTCCCAGCGCTGCCGCTCGGGTGAAGAGCGATTCTCCCTCCTCATCGCGAGCCAGAGGATCTTGCTGCTTTTCCTTCTGCTCGGCGTACAACGCCTGTTCCTCACTCAAGGGAGCCATGCGCATCACCCATGCGCAGCACCCAATACTCAGAAACACCAACGCCCACACCACTTTCATCAGCGAGGGCCGGTGTGTAAATGCTCGTGCCAGCGCCAGCGCCCCATTGGCCACAACCCCTACCACACACAGGGTGAGCAGCCACACCTCCGCCTGCAACGCCACCGGCGCATCCCCGGCCAGGCTCCGCCACACCATCAACCCGATGATGACGAGCAAAAAAAGCGGATTCACATAATCTTTCATCATGCTCCCTTATAGCAGATGCTCCGCTGTATGTCGAGCTGAAATCCGCCGACCTTCCGCCCGCGTGCAGGCAACAGTCCGTCCGGACCGCACCCCTCGAATTGCCTCCCTACAAACCTTCGGCCCACCCCTGTTTGGCGCGCAACGCCTCCAGAGCCACTTTCGCCGCAGCTGTTTCCGCCTTGCGTTTGCCGCTTCCCTCACCAACGCCTATTTCCCGGCCATCCCACATGGCGGTGGCCACAAAATGAGCCGGTATCGCGCGCACTTGCTTCACGCGGTACACGGGGGCTTCGCCATTGACAGCCTGAAGCAGCTCCTGCAAATCTCCCTTCGGATTCGTGCTGCGAGCAGGACATGAGTTGTTGAGACTCTCCCGCAACAACTGGACAGCCACTCGGCTTGCCGTTTCAAATCCGGCATCCAGCATCACAGCCCCGATGATGCTCTCCAACGTGTTGCCGAGGATGGAGGCGGAGGCTCGCCCGCCGCTACTCTCCAGGCGACTACTCATCACCACGTGTTCTCCGAGTCCCAACTGATCGGCAATCCCCGCCAAATGGTGCCGGCTCACAATCGATGCCCTCATTTTGGTAAGTTCTCCCTCATCCGCCCCGGGGTGCTTGGCGTACAACTGCACGGATACCACCAGCTCCAACACCGCATCCCCCAAAAACTCCAGGCGCTCGTATTCTGATGGCCCTTGCCGACCGTGTCCGGTGCTGGGATGAGTGATCGCCTCTGTCAGCAAACTTTTATTGCAAAACGTATAGCCGATTTTTTGTTCAATCTGCTCACTTCCCATCCCGCGATTGTAGCATATCCGCGCCTGACTGGCGAGAGCAAATGCGAAAGCCTTGACTGTTTTTGCGCAGACTCGCCCTCCGCTCGCGTCTCACCTGCATCACCCCAATGAAAACTGGAACCGACAACGAGTATGTACGGAGCCGAAAACGTGGCAACGCCTCTTCCTACGCAAAGAATGCGGGGAAACGCCGTGCGTCCGAAAGAGGCTCGTCAGTCGCTCAGGAAGGAGCTCTTGCCGGATGGGAACTCACGTCAAAATCTGGCGACTTTCTGCCAAACTTGGGATGATGAACAAATCTGCAAAATCATGGATCTGATTGCCAACAAGAAGATGATCGACCACGATGAGCATCCCCGGTGCGCTGAAATTGAACAACGCCGTGTACGGATGATCGCTCACCGACGGAATGCACCGCGAGGAGCCAATCTCACCGCCTGTTCAAGCGTCGGATCGAGTGAAGCCTTCATGCTCGGCGGGTTGGTCGTCCTTCGCCGTCGGCAGAAAAAGAGACAAGAATTTACGACGGATAGAGCCTCATTGTCGGGGCAAGACATGAGGCGAAGTATGGATTTCCTGGTGCGGCACACATCGGCACACCATCTCAAAGAGTCAGAGGCACTGACCTTCAAACACACCTGATGATACGCGCCTCGTGCGCCGCCCACTGGGAACACCCGACACACGGCCGTAAGCGGGGTGCGGTCTTCTCCTCGCCCGGCGGTGTCGGCCCCATCTGCCTGACTAGCGGCGATGCAGGCAGATGGGGACAATCCCATCGCTTACCTTTTGTACCCTTTGCGTGGTCTCACCCCGGCGGGGTAATCCCCACGCGGCACAAGATCACGACATACCTCGAAAACTCGGCCCGGTTCATCCGGCGAAGCGTTCAACCGCTGCTTCACCTGATCAAGCACCTCGATAGCCGCTTGCAAGGCTGCCTCGGCACTTCCGTATTGTTTGTCGGAAAAGTACCGTGTAAAGTGCTCCTGTCGACGACACAGGGTAACCCGCCATCCCTGAAATGAGGTGAACTCATACGTGAATCGCGTAATATTCTTGCGTCGCTTGTGGATATCAATCTGCATAACATCTTTCATTATACCTGGGTCTTTTTCAAATACAATCATATTAGCTATAATACAATACAACATGCTTCCCAACTCCCGTCCCGGCGTGTAAATTAAGCGGACCATGAAACTCAAATCCATCACATTTCGCTGTTCCGTCGCGCAACTGAACCGTCTCCGTCACCTCATGGAAACAGAATTAACGACCACGCGAACAGATTTGTTGTCCGCCGCGCTGGAAGAATTTCTCGATTTCGTTGAGGGGCATGATACCCGGCATCTGGACCTCTTCTCGCTGGTGCAACAAGTGGATCGCACAGGCGAGGGGGTGCCGTTCTCCGAACAAGCGTGAGGTGAATGTTGCAGATAATGCGGTAAAAGAAAAGAGTTGATTGCAAGGGTCGGGAGACACGCGGCGTCATTGACAAGGCATGATTCGCCATGTATGGTGGTCTGTGCAGGGAAAGCAACCGGCGTATGCAAAACGAAAGCACCAAGCTGCCACCGCTGGCAAAGATCTGGGGCGCCACCACGGAGCAGTGGCACGATGCAGCCTGGCAAATGAGGCACGCCTGCTGCTCAGCGGAAGATTTAGAACGAGTGTTGAGTCTCACGCCCCGGGAGCGTTCAGCGCTGCAGCAGGCAGGATGCAGGCTGGCCGTACGGGTGACTCCCCATTTCCTGAGCCTCATGGATCCTCTGGATGAGAGCGACCCGCTGCGCCGCCAGGTGATCCCCCAACCGGAGGAACTTGAGCGGCACCCGGAGGAATTGACCGACCCCTGCGGCGAGCAGCGGGATGAGAAAGCACCGGGATTGGTGCATCGCTACCCGGATCGTGTGCTGCTGCTCTGCACGGACAGGTGTGCCTCCTATTGCCGTTACTGCACGCGGGCGCGTATGGTGTCCGGGTCGGGCGACGACCAATGGCGTCTGGATTGGGAGGCCGCGCTGCGGTATCTGCGCGAACACACGGAGGTGCGGGATGTTCTGCTTTCCGGCGGAGACCCGCTCCTGCTCACCGATGAGAAACTGAACGCTATGCTCACGGAGCTGCGGCGCATCCCGCACATCGAACTGCTGCGCATCGGCACGCGCGTACCCATCATGCTGCCCCAGCGCGTCACACCCGCGCTTTGCTCCCTATTGCATCGGCATGCGCCGCTTTTCATATCCATTCACTGCAATCACCCGCGCGAGCTGGGAGCGGATGCCGAGCGCGCGTTGGGGATGCTGGCCGATAGCGGCATCCCGCTGGGCAATCAAAGCGTGTTGCTGCGCGGGGTGAACGACAGCGCGGAGGTGCAGCGCGCGCTGGTACACCGTCTGCTGCAGTGCCGCGTGCGTCCGTACTACCTCTACCAGTGCGACCCGGTGATCGGCACGCGTCATTTTCGCACCCACCCGCGGGAAGGCATTGACATCATCTCGGCGCTCAGGGGATTCACCAGCGGCTATGCCGTTCCGCAGTTCGTGATTGATGCGCCCGGCGGCGGCGGGAAAGTGCCGCTCAACCCGGATTATGTAGTGGCGGAGGAGCCGGGGCGCCTCCTCCTCCGTAATTTCCGCGGCGGTATTTATGAATACCCTGTCACGCCTCAGGCTTAGCGATAGGGTATTTGGGCGAAGGCCCGTATTTGTTCGGCCCGGGCTGCGAATCCACGAAGGCGGCAATGATCATGTAGTACAAAGCCGCCAGAAGTCCCGCCACGCATATCACGAGGCCCACAATCAAAAGCGGTGAAAAAATCGCCCCCATCGGTGGAGCAACCGAATCCACGCTGCTCAGCACATTGACGATCATGCTTATCCCACCTGCAAAACAGATGCCCGCCCCGATCATTTGGAGAAGAAGGGGCGCTGCAATGCACCATCCGGAGCGTCCCGTGTCGTGCATGCGCCGCACGCTCAGAGTGACCGATGGGATGAAGAGCAGCAAACTCGCCAAATCGTATAAACCCGGGAGACACTGCGATACCACCCCGAGCGTGACCATGTACAAAAGCACGAACCAGAGAAACTCCGCCCGGCGCGCCCGCCCGCGAATGCCCACATACTGCACCAAACTATGCCGCAAACAGGATGCAACATTCGTCGCGCTCTCCGGTCGCAGTGGAAATTGACAGGTCGGGCAACGCAGCGGCAGTTCGTCCTGTTCCGTCAAAATTTCAGCCCTGCATTTGGGGCAATGACCGGCAGGATGCGTCGCCTTTCTCATCGTATCAGGTATGGGCGGCAAATCGCCGGCGCAGGCGGCTTCATCCGGGAAAACCTCGCTGTATTTTTGCCAGGCGTCCGATCCTTTTTGCGCAATGGGCGTATCCGCAGAAATGACGCCCCTTTGCAGTAAGGCTCTCAATTCCTCGTGGGTGAAGGGGCCGGTTGGCTTTTGGTTGGTATCCAGATAATAGTACATGGCAATTATGTTTCGGGGTACTTAGATGATGGACCGTACTTATTGCTGCCGCGTTGAGAATCGACCATGGATAAAATCAGGATCGCCACCACACTCACCGCAAAAGACAGGAGCAATGGCCTATCCAACGCCGAGAGAACGGCCAACCGTCCCTCGGCTGAACCGGCGGCAAGAAAGGGCCACATCATCTCCGTCGCCACCGTGGCACACGTTGCCACGCCGAGACACAACGGCACAAAAGCCCACCATCCCCGCATCCCCAGATCATGCAGCCTCCGGATTTGAAGCGTGATGATTCCCGGCGCCATCAACAACACCAGTCCTCCCATCGCCACGGCAAGGATGAGCAGGCCCACGCGCGCTCCCATGATGATTTTTTTGTCGAAATCCGCTAAGAAGTCCAAGGCGTCGGTCGTGGATACTGCATACGCCACGAGACACGTCACAAACACAAAAGTCAATATCAGCCACGACGTGCCGAACACCACCATAAAAGGCCAGTACTCCTTGCGCGTGGCACGTCCGTTCGTCGCGGCATAGCCGGCAAAAGCTCGCCGGTATGCTTCCATCATGCTGATCCCTCCCCGCGTGGGCGGCGTGTCCGATTCGGGATGCAGCAGTTTTCCCAACGGCATCCACGCCTCATCTCCCTTGGCCGCCACGCACGTTTCACCGGTCAGCGCGCCCTGCTTGAGCATTTCCTCAAGCTCCTCACGCGAATACGGCCCCTGAGGCCGGCGCGATGAATCCAGGTAATAGAACATGACGACTCACAGGGCAGAAGGTATCTCGCGCCCCAGGTCGCTCGCCCTGCGTCCTTTGCCATCGCCGGCGATCCGTTCCAGCACCACATCGCGGTAGCTCATGCCGCCGGGAATCATCGGCAGCACGTGTACATCATGCGGAACCATCACATCCAGCACATAAGCCTCCTTGGAGGCAAGCATGCGCTTGATGGCAGGAGCAAGCTCAGCGGGCTCCACCACGCGCTCGCACTTGACGCCGAAGCCGGCGCAAATCGTCGGGAAGTTCGGGTAGATGAGCTCCGGAGTATGGTGCGTGGGGTCGTACTTGGCGTGCGGGTCGGCCAGGAACGTGTTGGCGCGATTCGAGTCGTACTTCAGGTCTTCCCACTGCACCACCATGCCGAGGTGCTGATTATCCAGAATGATGCACTTGATGGGCATGCGTTCAATATGGATGGTCCCCAGCTCCTGCACATTCATGAGGAAGGAACCGTCCCCGTCCACATTCACCACGGGCAGCTCCGGGTGCGCTACGTGAGCGCCCATCGCCGCCGGCAAGCCGTAGCCCATCGAGCCCAACCCGCCGGACGTCGAAAAGCGACGCGGCTTCTCGAACTTGTAGAATTGCCCGGTGAACATCTGGTGCTGTCCCACACCGGTGCAGATAATGGCGTCCTTGCCGTGGAGCTGCTTGTAGAGCTCCTCCACCACCTGCTGCGGAACGATCTCGTGCTTGCGCTTTTCGTAGGTGAGCGGGTACTTTTCTTTCCAGGTGTTGATGATGCCGAACCACTCCGGGCGATTCCTGACCGAATACTTACGCACGGGGTGACCGAGCTTGTCGAGCTGTTTGTTCAGGTAGGTGAGCGCCGCCTTGGCGTCAGCGCGAATGGCGTAATCCACCCTCTTGTTTTTGTTGAGCTCGGCAGCATCCAGGTCAATGTGGATGATCGTCGCCCGCTCGCAGAATTTCTTGACGGCGCCGGTCACGCGATCATCAAAGCGCGTTCCCACGGCCAGCACCACATCCGCCTCGTTCACGGTGTTGTTGGCGTACACCGCGCCGTGCATACCGAGCCAGCGCACGGAAAGCGGGTGAGTCTCCGGCATACAGCCCACGCCCATCAACGTCGTCGCCACAGGGATTTGCAAGCGCTCCGCAAGTTCGCGCAGCTGCTTTGAGGCATCCGCAATCACCACGCCGCCACCCGCGTAGATCGCCGGGCGTTTCGCGTTCAGCAACAGCGGTATCACCCTGTCGAGTTCATCCTTCGGCACAGGAAGCTCCGGGTTGTAGCCGGGCAAGTCCATCGGCTGGTCAAAGTCCGGCACAATACTCACCTCTTGAAAGTTCTTCGGCACATCAATGACCACCGGCCCCGGTCTCCCGGTGCGCGCAATATAGAAAGCCTCGCGAATAATGCGCGGTATATCCTCCACCCGCGTCACCAGGTAGCTGTGCTTCACAATGGGCGCCGTCATGCCGAACACATCCGTCTCCTGAAAGGCCGAACTGCCGATGAGCGTGTTACCCACCTGGGAAGTGATGGCCACCATCGGGATGGAATCCAGAAAGGCATCCGCTATCGGCGTGATCAAGTTCGTCGCTCCCGGACCGGACGTGGAGGTGCACACGCCCACCTTCCCGGTAATGCGTCCGTATCCTTCCGCTGCAAAGCCGCCGCCCTGTTCATGGCGCGGCAGAATGGTACGGATGCTCGGTTCGTGGCTCAGCGCCTGGTGCAGCGGCATGCTCGCACCACCGGGGTAGGCAAATACCACCTCCACCCCCTCACGCACTAAACTTTGCACGAGGATTTCGGCTCCGGTCATTTTCTTCTGGGGTGTTTTTTTAGTCATGGCGTGTCTGAGGAGAGGGAGGGTCCCTCTCGCAGGTGGGAGTATTCTAGCAAATGCGGTAACACTTGAAAAGCCTTTTTTAGGGGTGAACAGGGGTTAAAAAGGTTTGCTTTTGCGGGATAACCCGATATACTTGCGCCGGGAAATGCTCACGATCAAAAAGCTTACGAAGGCGCACGCCGGGCGCACCCTTTTTGCCGATGCCGAGTTGGTGGTGAACTGGGGCGAACGCATTGCGCTGGTGGGGCCGAACGGGGCGGGCAAGTCCACGCTCTTCCGCATGATTTTGGGGGAGGATGCGCCGGACGAAGGCGAGATCCAGCGCGATGAATACGCCGCCGTCGGCTACCTTCCCCAGGAAGCCGGCGACCCCTCCGACCGCTCGGTGCTGGAAATTGCCATGAGCATCACCCCGGAGCTCGGGCGCGCCATTCGCACCATCGCGGCGTGCGAGGCGAAGGGGGACCATTCCAGCGAGGCGTACGGGCAAGCCGTGGACACGTTCACCGCCCACGACGGGTACAAGCTTGAGCCCAAGGCCAAGCGCATTCTGAAGGGGCTCGCCTTCAAGGACAGCGACTTCTCACGTCCCGCGCGCGAGATGAGCGGCGGCTGGGTCATGCGCGCGCACCTGGCGCAGCTCCTGGTGGCGGAGCCGGATTTGCTGATGCTGGATGAACCGACCAATCACCTGGATCTCATGAGTCTGCTCTGGCTGCGGCGCTACCTGAAAAATTATCCCGGCGCCATCCTCATGATTTCTCACGATCGCGACTTCATGGACGAGCTGGTGGAGGCGGTGTACGACATCGAAAACACAAAGCTGGTGCGTTACACGGGCAATTACAGCGCGTTCCTTCAGCTCAAGGAGCAACGCTACGAGCTGGTGCTGGCCGCCTGGCGTAATCAGCAGCGCGAGATCGCCCACTTCGAGGCCTTCATCGAGCGCTTCCGCTCCGTGGCCTCCAAGGCAGCCCAAGTCCAGAGCCGCATCAAGCAACTGGAAAAAATCCAGCGCATCGAAAAGCCCCGCCCGGCTCGCAAGGTCTTCAAGTTCATCTTCCCCCAACCCCCGCGCAGCACCCAACGCGTCATTGAGCTGGAACACGTCTCGCAATCCTACGGCTCCCGCCGCGTGTATTCCGACCTGAACCTGCTGGTGGAGCGCGGCCAGCGCATCGTGCTGGTGGGGCCGAACGGCGCCGGCAAATCCACCCTCCTGAAGATTCTCGCCGGCGTCGTCCCGATCGACGGCGGCAAGCGCACCCCGGGCACCGCCACCCGCATCGGCTATTTCTCCCAAATGCGCGCGGAAAATCTCACCCCCCACTACACCGTGCTGGAGGAAATTATGAAAGCCGACCCCGAACTGCGCGAGGAAGAGGCGCGCGGGGTGCTGGGCAGCTTCCTCTTCCGCCGCCTGGATGTCGAGAAACGGGTGGAAGTCCTCTCCGGCGGGGAGAAATCCCGCCTCAGCCTCGTCAAATTCCTGGTCAATCCTCCCAACCTCCTGCTCATGGATGAACCGACGACCCACCTCGACCTCATGAGCGTCGAGGCCCTCTCCCAAGCCCTCAAACGCTACGAGGGAACGCTCGTCTTCATCTCGCACGATGTCCACTTCATCCGCTCCCTCGCCGAGAAAACCCTCCATATCAACCACGGCTCCCTCACCCCCTACGCCGGCGGCTACGATTACTACCTCGAAAAATCCGGCCTCCTCCAGGCCGACCTGGCCATGGATCTGTAGCCCCCTCGCGCGAAATCTCATCCCCTCCCCTCTTGTCAGGCTCGACCTCCTGACTGCCAACTTGTTCGCCTTGCTCATCTCTTTTTGAAAGAGATATACAGCGGATCCCGTCGCTCTTCATTGACGCTCAATCCTTTCCTCGCCCAATCCGTCTTTCCGATTGGCTCGCTCTCCCCCTCCCAAGAAGCCGCCCTGCCCTCCCTGTTTCTTGATCTGCAATTTTTTTTGTTTTTTAGGCTGTACATCTCTTTCAAAAAGCGATAACATTTCCCGCATCCGGTAACAGTTATCCATTTTCCCTCTCATGAAACTTCATCTCCCCCTCCCCCTCCGTTCCGCCCTCCTCGCCGCCTGCGCTGTCGGTATAAGTCATACCGTGCAGGCGGAAGAATGCACTTTTCGCGCGCACTTCGGTCATGTAATGGAGAGCAAAACATTAGACTCGGACCTTGTGTATGAAGACGGAACACTTGAGTGGTATGACTGCAACGAAGGCAGCGTTTGGCATGATTATCATACCAGCCATACCGAGTTCGGAGATATAGGGTATGATCACAATCCGGACCCGGAACACAAAAGGAAAAAAGATTATTCCGTAACCACCAAAAGTGTCCACTCCTTCGGTGTGTATGTGATTCATGATGAAACTGAAGACCCTGACATTAATGAACATTACTTGACAGAAGTCAATTTCAGTCTCGATGGGCATAATAAGGATTTTTCATACAAGGTTCAAATAGGTGAAGAAGATGGAAACGTTGCATGGATCATCCCCTATAAAAAGGGGCAGGTCAGCATGACCAACATGAAGGATATTCTCATCAGCGGCACGAACTATGCGTGCGAAGTTGTGAATCTTGAGAAAACGTGGACGGGAGGAAATCTCCCCTTCCACGAATCTATGTCGACTTCTGTTACACACAGCAATTCGTACATAAACTGCTTAGATATCGATATTTCCGACAGTAATACGTTCACTTTTGAGAAAGGTAATTACGCAAAAAGCGGCACCCGACTCGGGGCATTGACAACAGAGGGAAGCTTAATTTTGACCAATGTCGGTCAGGTTGCCCTCACGGATAACATAGGCACCGTGCTGATGGGGAGCAAGTTTTCCATGACGGAAGGGGAAAGCGCTGTTTTTTCGGGGAATTCACTGCACGTTTTTGACCACTCTGAAGTGAGTTTGACGAATGTGTCGAAGGTTGAGTTCAAGAATAACAAGGATTCGGTCTTTTATACGACTCCCAATTACGGCTCAGCACCTTACGATACCAGCATGACATTCACCAACTGCGGGGAAGTCGTCTTTTCTGACAATGAAGCCGAAGATGGGGTGATTGTGGGGCGCTCGAGCGACAGCGGATCAGATGAATTCATGTTATTTGAGAATTGCGACACGGTAACCGTGGAAAGGAATCACGCTACAAAGAAACGATTGTTTGTGATTCATCAACCCAAGTTTAAGGGCTGCACGAATGTGACTTTGGCAAATAACCAAGCGGATCACGGGGAAGTATTTGGTCGTCAGTTGAATTTTGAGGAAATCAAAGACTCTATCGAAATCAACGACAACATATCCGCCGCTGCAGACAGCAATGGGACATACGGCTACTTGGTAACGGGCAACAACCGGGGCGAGATCATAGCGAGCGGGGTCGCAGGACAAACAGCCGCGATGGAAATCAAGGGCAACAGCGGCACGGGCAACTTCAGAGGCATGGCCAACGGAAGAATCGAGGCTTCCTCCCTCGCTTCGTTGAGTATCTGCGACAACACACTCAAGAGCTCCATCGCCGGTTCTTACGGTAAGGCGCTCAGCATGCTGACCTTGGACAATATCAAAACCATCAGCATCAAGGGTAATATCGTGGGTTTCATGGACGCGGCAGGCGGCACCGACAATATCAAGGGCGGGTTCTACCGCAGCGCTCTGACCGGAGAAGAAGAAAGCACCATCAGCAACTTTGACACGCTGGAGATAGCCGACAACGTGCTCGGGTACGCCGTCAACGGAAAAGGGTCGGCAGACACCTCCACAATAACCGCCAAGAAAGCGGAGGCCCTGCTGACGCGGGCAATCATCAACGGTAAGACGGATAGCAGCCTTACCTCCACCGTCAAAATCAGCGGGAACAAGCTGGCCTCCGCTCTCGAGGGGGAACGCAATCCCAGCGACTCGCATTACCTCAAGCTTAACAATCTGGCGGAATTTGATCTCATCGACAATAAGACCGAGAACATCCACATGCTCTTTGGGAATATCGATGCGAACAACGTACGTGACCTCGTGATACAAGGGAACGAAATGCGGTTGGACAGCACAGGAAAATACGCGATGCACGCGGTGGCGCGGGTGCGAGATTGGGCGCAGGCGGCGGGGAGCACAAAGCTCCTGTTTGAAAACAACAGCGTGGTGAATGAAGGAAGCGCCGCCGTCTATGGGGCGGTCCTCTTCCTCGACAAGGATAGCGACTTTGCTTTCAACTCGGCGGCAATCACCTTCAGCGGCAACAAAGCGGTGGGAAATGCGGGGGTGAAAGGGGCAGGCATCTACGCGGACATAAACGGAAAACGGAACCTAAGCCTCTCAGGCAACTCCATCAACATTCAGAACAACGGCATCGAGAGCAAAGCCGCCGCCGCCACGAAGAACTTGGAAGTCTGGGGCGGAGCCATCTACACGGCCGGTAGCGTGGAGCTTTCCGGCAGTTCCACGTTGTCGCTGACCGGAAACTATGCCAAGGCGACCAACATGGCGTTTCTGACAGGCGGAGCTATCTACGCGGATTCGCTCAACATCCACGATAACGACGACGTAGAGATACGGGGCAATTACCTCACGGACGGCGCCACGGTTCATCTGAATGCCGTCACCACGGAGCAGCACGCCATCCTGAACGCTCTCTCCGGGAAAAACGTCAACGTCTACGACTCTCTCAACATCGGCGGCGTCCTCTATATTAATGGTGATGCAACCACGAAAAAACAGCTCACCACCGCGGGAGCTGCCCCGACCTACGCCGGCACAGTGACTCTCTCCGGAGTCCATGCGCGGGAAGATTTGGAAAAAATCAAACAGGCTGCAAGCGCGGGAGGGGTCACGGACGATGAAGTTACAATCTCGCAAACGTACACGGCGAAGGAAGTGGACGTGTGCGGCGGCACGCTGGCGCTGGATCACGTGATCCTGAAGGTGTCCGACGAGAATGGGATATGGACTCCGACGTACACGGACGAAGTGGCCGGGGCCGCCAAGCTGGATTTGAAAGACTCTTCCATCACGCTGACCCACGACTACACCGCCACAGCCACCATGACGAATGCGTCCTTTTCGGGGGAAAACCATATTTCGTTCACCGGCAGGGGCGACCTGGAGAAATACAAGACGGTGCAGGCGACAGGCGGCGAGTGGACATTCTATGTGGATGAAACCAATAAGAGTACCGCGCTTTTGAGCATCGAAAATGCGAAGCTGATACTGAAAGATCAAGGTATCACATTTGCTTTTGGCAACAAATTGGCGCAGGGAGAGTATCGCATACTCTCCTACGACCTCAAGGCCAAGGATGTGGTTGATTGGTCACAAGTGACATTTACCGGGAGCAATTCCGACCATCTCGTCGACAATAAAGATGAGGGAGATGTGTATCTGCTGACGGACGATGATCAAGTCACGCTCATCTTTGGATACGACGGCTCGAAAATCATGGCGCGCGACAACACCACGCTGACGTGGAACAGTGAAAGCCCAACGGGGACCTGGAAGGTAGGAACAGGAAATGAAGACTCGTACTGGACGGTGACTGATGAGGAGGTAGAAGACAAAAACTTCTACACGGGGGATGCGGTGGAGTTTAAGAGTGCTGCCGGGGTGACGATTGAGGGGACGGTGCGCCCCGGGAGCGTGCTCGTGGAAAACGAGAAGGGACAGGATGTGACGTTCAGCGGCAGCGGTCAGATCACGGATGTGGATATACCGAGCAAGAAAGTGACGCTCACGAAGAAAGGCGAAGGCAAATTGACCATCAACACGGAAAATGCCTACACGGGCGGCACCGTGCTGGAGGCGGGGGAGCTGGTGGCCGGGGAGGCGAACGCCCTTGGACTGGGCGCCGTGACGGTAAGCGGCGGCACCTTGGACATGGGTGGCAATGCGCTGTCCAACGACGTCGTCGTGAGCAAGGACGCCACAATCAACAACGCGGACAGCTTCGCGGGCAAGCTGACGGTGGAGGACGGCACGCTCAGCGGGGATGCCATCAACTTGGCGAAAGGCAAGTCGGCCGAGCTGAAAGGCGGCACGGTGGGGAATGTGCTGGCCGGCGCCGGCGGGGTGACGGTGAGCGGCAATGTCACGCTCTCCGGCGCGAACACGTACAGCGGCGGCACCACGGTGCAGAGCGGGAAGCTCACCGTCGGGGCGAGCGGACAACTGGGCAGCGGCGCCGTCACGCTGAGTGGCGGGTCGCTCGACATGGGGAACACTGCGCTGGCCAACGAGGTCGTCGTGAGCAAGGACGCCACAATCAACAACGCGAGCAACTTCGCGGGCAAGTTGACGGTGGAGGGCGGCACGCTCAGCGGGGATGCCATCAACTTGGCGCAGGACGCGCAGCTGAATGGCGGCACGGTGGGGAATGTGCTGGCCGGCGTCGGCGGAGTGACGGTGAGCGGCAATGTCACGCTCTCCGGCGCGAACACGTACACCGGAACGACCACCGTGGAAAAAGGGACGCTCACCGTAAACGGGTCCATTGCCGGAGAAGAGATCGACGTGAAGGAGGGAGCGACCTACAAGGGAGCTATGTCGGGCAAGACATTGACGCTGGAAGGCACCGTGGTGGGCGACGTTAGGATAGGAAGCGCGACGGTGACGGGCACGCTGAACGGCAACTTCACGGACGGGACGCTGCTCACGCTGACCGGCGGCAAGGTGCAGGGGTCGGTGACTCTGGGGACGAGCGGGCAGATGACCGTGAACGGAGCGAACTCCACGGTCGGAGGAACCATCATGTTGAGGTCCGGCGACAAGTTGACTCTGGAAGCCGGGAGCGGGCTGACGGCGGGCGCGCTGACGCTCTCCGGCGGCACGCTGGACCTGAGCGACGCTCTCGGCGCGCTGACGGTCACCACCTTCACTTCCACGGCGGAAAGCGTCTTGGATGTCGGCGACCTGGCCAATATGGAGGTGGGCGACCACACGATCTTCTCGTATACAACGGCGTCCGGCGCGGACGAGTCTCACCTGAAGCTGCAAGGGCTGGACAGCGTGTGGTCCCGCAAAACGTTTACGCTGCAAAAGCAGGAGAAAGCCCTGGTGCTGAACGTGAGCGGCGAGGTGGCGGACCTGACTTGGACGAAAAGCACCAGCACGTGGAGCGCCAAAAAAGAGTCCGGTGGGGAATGGACGGTGGCGAAAGAGGGCATGGACAAGCATTTCTTCAACGGCGACAACGTCACCTTTGAGAACGCCGGCAATGTGCCGATCGATGGTGAGGTGAATCCCGGCTCCATCACCGTGAAAGGCAACAGCGACACCACCTTCAAGAGCGCGGATGGCAAAACCGGCGCGCTCACCGGCACGGGTAAGTTGACAAAAGAAGGCGAGGGCAAGCTGACGATTGAAACCGACAACAGCAAGTACTCCGGCGATGTGGAGGTCCGAGGCGGAACATTGACCGTGGGGGAGGAAGCATCGCTCGGCAGCGGCACCGTCACGCTGAGTGGCGGGTCGCTCGACATGGGCGGCAACGAGCTGGCCAACGACGTCGTCGTGAGTCAGGATGCCAAACTCGACAACGCGGGCAGCTTCGCGGGCAACCTGACGGTGGAGGACGGCAAGCTTGAAGGCAACGTGAATCTGGCGGAGGGCAAGTCGGCCGAGCTGAAAGGCGGCACGGTGGAAGGAAATCTGACCGGCGACGGCAGCGTGACGGTGAGCGGCGATGTCACGCTCTCCGGCACGAACGACTACAAGGGCGGCACAACCGTAAAGAGCGGAGAATTGACGGTGGATGGTTCGTTGAGTTCGGATGTCGAGCTGCAAGGAGGCTCACTGAATGTGGGCGGATCAGCCAGCGTGACCGGCGACGTGACGGTCCAAAAAGGCGCCAGCGTGACCGTGGAATCGGGCGGCACGCTGGATGGAAATCTGACGCTGGAAAAGGGCGCCTCCCTGAGCAGCGATGACGGCCTCACCGTGAAGGAGAAGCAGACTTTCACGCTCTCCGGCGGCACGCTGACAAGCGATGTGACGCTCGAAGACGGCGGCACGCTGGCCGTGGAGGGATCCGACCAGAGCATTCAGGGCGATTTGACACTCTCCGGCGGCACGGTTGAGATGGGCAGCCACAACCCGCTGGCCGTGAAGGGCGATTTGACGATCGGCGGAGAGACCGACGTCATGCTGGACAGCTCGATCGATTTATCCGCCGCCGAGGGGCAGGAGCTGTTCACTTACACCGGCACGCTCACCGGTGACGTGAACAACCTGGACCTGAGCGAGACGCTGGGAGACGCACGCGGCAAGGTGACGAACGACGAGGCAAAGAAAGTCGTGGCGTTGGAGCTCTACCACGCTACGCTCACGTGGGACAACGGAAGCACGGCCACGTGGACGAATGACCGCGACCACCAGTGGGGTTCCGAGGAGAGCGACAAGAGTTTCCACCAGTTGGACAACGTCGTCTTCGACGGCGCCGGCGATGTGCCGATTGAGGGCGAGGTGAAACCGGGCGCCATTGAGGTGAAGGGCGATGACGACACCATCTTCCAGAACGCGGAAGGCAAAACCGGCTCGATCGCCGGCAAAGCCAAGTTGACGAAGGAGGGAAAGGGAACGCTTACGATTAACACCCACAACAAGAACTATGCGGGTGAAATCGAGGTGAAGGGAGGAACGCTGAAGGCCGGTCACAAGAACGCATTTGGCTCCGGCTCCGTGTCCATCACCAACGCCACCTTCGATGGCGGCGACTTCGCCGTCAAAAACCCAGTCGCCCTCTCCGGCGTTTCGTCCATCAAGGGCGCCAGCAGCGCGAAGAAAATCACCTTTGCCGACGGCGCTCAGATCTCCGGCCTGGACGGCTATAAACTCTCGACCGGAAACTCCCTCACGATCGGCTCCGGCGGCAGCAGTTACAGCGGCTCCATCACCTTCGACGGCGGACAGTTGAGCCTCACGGGCGGCGTGTTCGACCTGACCGGGGCGGACATCGACTTCACCGGCGAGACCTCCGTGCTGGATCTGCGCGACTGGGCGGGTCTGGACTACGGCCACGAGTACAAGTTGATGGATACGCAGGGTCTCAGCAAAAAGACCCGCGCCGTCGCCGAGGAGGATGATGAGCAGGACGTGTGGGAAGAGCGCTTCACCACCGTGCTTTCCAATAAATCGTTGGAGAGGTTGTCGCACCTCGAAGAACGCGATGGAGACGTGTACCTCGTGATCGAGCGTCCGTCGGAGAACCCAACCGTGACGGCGGCTCTCAAACCCAACCATCGCCACGCGTACCAAACGCTCGCCAAAATCGCCCACCTCGGCACGGCTACGGGCTCGCTGGCAACGCTGGCCGAGGAAATCACGGCGACGGATGATCCCGGCGTAGCTCGCGCCATGCTCACGCGCCTCTCCGGCGAGGAACTCGCCACGGCCATCACCGCCCAGACGGAGGGGAACCTGGCGCACCTGCGCCGCTTGCGCGGGGCTGTCGGCAGCGGGCAGGCCATCACCGCTTCCGGCAAGGTGGGCGCCTACATCACGAGCTACAGCGAACTCTCCACCATGGATCAGGATGCGCAGGGCAGCGGGTTCCACCGCACCGAGATCGGCGGCAGTTTTGGTCTGGAAGCCAGCATCGTGGACAAGTCGGTGGTGGGCGTGTCGCTGAGTGCCGGGCGCGCGTACGTGTCGCCCTCCGCCCCGGCCGGCCGCTACCATGAGGACACCACGCGCGAGGATTTGTACGTGGTGGCCGACTTCGGCGTCGTGCGCAGCACCACCACCGTGGGCTTGGGCGAGCATGAGTTCGACATACGCCGCACGCTTCCCAACGGCATGGTCTCTGCGGCGCAGGATATGAAAGGCAACTCCGTGAACTTCTCGGAGGAACTCGCCATCAGCCTCAGCTCCGACGAATCCGGCAGCTTCGAAACCTTCTTCTCCATGGAGAGCAGCTACAACCGCATCGATTCCTTCGTCGAAAAAGGAGCCGATACGGCCTCCATCAGCGTGGACTCGCACGACTCATGGGCCACGGATTTTTCGCTCGGTTTGCGCGCCAACTTCCTCTTCAGCGCCTTCAGCGGAGCGCCTTCCGCCGTCTTCAGCATGCAGGCGGCTGTCGTCGCCTCAGTCGGCGATACGGTGACGGATGTGACGATGCGCTACGTCGGCGCGCCGGATCTGCCCTACACCACACGCAGCGCCAAGCGCAACCGCTGGGGCTACAACTTGGGGGCCGCTCTCACCCTCCCGGTGACAGCCAATGCCGCGCTCTTCGGCAGCGCCGAGGCGATCCTGCGCGGAGACTCCCGCGAAGCGACCGCCACCGTCGGCTTAAAGTTGAACTTCTGACGCCGCCTCCTTCCTCTTCACGGCGCGTGCGGGGATTTTGCAACGCTCCCCGCCGCGCTCCGGCAAAAGCTCTGCAAAGACCCTGCAGGGGCGGTGCAAGGATTGTGCAAGGGTTATGCACCCGCCCGGCAACAAAATTGCCGCCCCGGGGCGGCAATGGAAAAAGATGACTCGCGAGATGCGCGAGCTTTATTCGGCAGCTTTCACCTGCACTTCGGCGCCGCTTTGCGTGCGGTAGGTGCCGCAGTGGGGGCAGGCGGTGTGGCCCGGCACGGTAGCGCCGCACTTCGGGCACTTGCCCATCTGGGGGGCTTTCCACGCCTGAGCCGCCAGGCGGGAGCGCTGCTTCATCTTGGACGTTCTGCGTTTAGGAGCTGCCATAGTCTGTCAGTGTTGTGGTAAATTGAGGCGGTCGTAGGCGCTGAGCGGAGGGGAGAACCCTCACGGGGTCGGGGGCGTGCTGATTATTCCATCCAGCGCATCCCACACACTCCGCTCGCCGGCCGCGCCGGAGTTTACACCAGGTAGGGGGGCTTTGTCCAGCCCAAAATCTCTCCTTATGTCATGAATTTCACATTCCTGCCCCGCCAGCTCGCATTTGGGGTAGGCGGGCAGGGCGAGCAGGATTTCCTCGCGCAGTTCTTCGGCGATGTCAACTTCCGCCGGCTCGGCGCTCACCTCGCGGTTGATCACCGCATGCACCGGCAGGCTGTAGTCAAACACGTTCAGACAACGCTCGCAGCGCAACTTCAGCGGCACCGCCACCTGCGCGTCGACCACCAGCTCCCGGCCGTCGTACACCCGCGCATCGAGCCGGTAGCTGATGTCCCCCGCACACCGGGCGTCCCCCTGCCCCAATTCCAGGAGCAGCTCCCCCGGCACGCTGCCGGAAAGGCTTGTGGTCTCCTCGCCGAGTTCGTCCGGTCGGATGTATACATGCGCGTCCATGCCCCCAGCATAGTGGAAACCTCGGCAAATTGCAAGGTGATTCGCACCGGGCGAGCGCATTTTGAAGCACGCCCGGCGAAGGGGGCGCCCGCCCCGCGCGCGAAATGTCAGGAATGCGTCTCGGGACGCGGGATGGCCGCATCCGCCTGGGTCATCTGCCCCAGCACCCGCCGATACTCCATCGGGAAGACCTTCACAAAGTTCGGCAGCGCATTCTCGTAATCCGCCAGGATGTCCCGCGCCCGCTGCGACCCCGTGTACTTCGCGTGCTCCTCAAGCAGGGAGCGCAGGCGTGCCACATCCTCCGGCTCCGTCACCGGGTCCAGGTCGATCATATCCAGGTTGCAGTAGCGGTCAAACAAATGCTGCTCGTCCCAGACGTAGGCGATGCCGCCGCTCATCCCCGCCCCGAAGTTGTGGCCGGTGACTCCCAGCACCACCACGCACCCGCCCGTCATGTACTCGCAGCAATGGTCGCCGGCGCCCTCCACCACGGCGCTCGCCCCGGAGTTGCGCACGGCGAAACGCTCTCCCGCCTGCCCGCGGATGAAGACCTTTCCGCTCGTCGCCCCGTAGAGAATGACGTTGCCCGCGATCACATTGTCGCCCGGCACATAGCGGCTCTCGGGGAAGGGGGTGATGATAATCTTCCCGCCGGAAAGTCCCTTGCCGACGTAATCGTTGGCCTGCCCTTGGAGGGACAGGGTAATGCCGTGAGCCAGAAAGGCGCCGAAACTCTGCCCGGCTGTTCCCTGCAAGTGGATGTCGATCGTATCATCCGGCAATCCGGCGTGGCCGTACTTGGAAGCCACGTAGTACGACAGTCGCGTGCCGGCGGCGCGTTGCGTGTTGTTGATGGCGCCGTGCAACTTCACCGCTCGCCCCTCCTGCAAGGCGGGGGCGAGCTCGGGCATCAGGCTCTCATCAAAAGCGGAACAGGTGTTGGCGCTGTGGCGGGCGCCCGACACATGCAGGGCCTCGGCGCGCAAGATCCGCGAGAAGTCGAGGTGGCGCGCCTTCCAAAAATCGACGGCCCGGTTCACGCGCAGCAAATCGGCGCGCCCCACGGCTTCATCGATGCTGCGCAGCCCCAGCGCGGCCAGGTACTCGCGCACCTCGCGCGCCACAAAGCGCATGTAGGAGATGATGTACTCCGGCTTGCCGCGAAAACGCTTGCGCAACTCCGGGTCCTGCGTGGCCACGCCCACCGGGCAGGTGTTTTTGTTGCACACGCGCGCCATGACGCAGCCGAGCGCAATGAGAATCGAGGTGGCAAAGCCGTACTCCTCCGCGCCCAGCAGGGTGGCTATCATCACGTCGCGCCCGTTCTTGATCAGCCCGTCGGCCTGGAGACGCACCTTATCCCGCAGCCCGTTCAACACGAGCGTTTGGTGGGCTTCCGCAACACCGAGCTCCCACGGCATGCCCGCGTACTTCACCGAGGTGAGCGGCGACGCCCCCGTGCCCCCGTCATGCCCGGAAATGAGCACCATATCCGCCCCGCCCTTCGCCACGCCTGCCGCCACTGTTCCCACACCCACCTCGGAGACCAGCTTCACGCTCACGCGCGCCTCCGGGTTGGCGTTGCGCAGGTCAAAAATCAACTCGGCCAAGTCCTCGATGGAGTAGATGTCGTGGTGCGGCGGCGGCGAAATCAGCGTCACCCCCGGCGTGGAATGCCGCACCCGGGCAATTTCTTCGTTGACTTTGCCGCCCGGCAGCTGGCCTCCCTCCCCCGGCTTGGCGCCCTGCGCCACCTTGATTTGAATCTCCTTGGCGTGGGCCAGGTACTCGGCCGTCACGCCGAATCTTCCGCTGGCCACCTGCTTCACCGCCGAGCAGAAATTCTCGCCATGAGGCCCGGGAACGTAGCGGTTCGGGTCCTCGCCTCCTTCGCCGCAGTTGCTCATGGCGCCGATGCGGTTCATCGCCGCGGCAATCATCTCGTGCGCCTCCTTGGAGATGGCGCCGAAGCTCATCGCGCCCGACACAAAACGCCGCATGATGCTCTCCTCGCTCTCCACCTCTTCCGGCGGGATGGCCTGCGCGTCCGCAAACTCCAACAACCCGCGCAGCGTGCAAAGCGTCTCCGCATTCTCATTCACCATCTCGGAGTAAACCTTGAACTGCGCGTAGTCGTCATGCCGCAGCGCCTTCTGGAACTGGCCTATCACTTTGCTCGTCCACACGTGCTTTTCCCCGCCTTTTTTCCACTTGTAAAGCCCGGCGTCTTCCAGCTGTTCCTGCGGCTCGTAAAAAAGCCCCTTGGCCTGCTGCAGGCGCGCCACCGCCTCGTCGGCTATCTCCGGCAACCCGATGCCTCCCACGCGGGACGCGGTTCCCGGGAAAAAGCGCTTCACCACCTCTTCCCCCAGCCCGATCGCCTCAAAGATCTGCGCCCCGCGGTACGAGCGCAGCGTCGATATCCCCATCTTGCTCATCGTCTTCAGCAGCCCGAAATCGACGGCTTCCAGATAGTTCTCCATGGCTTTCGTCGCCGAGACCGATGGGTTTAAGCGTCCCTCCTGCGCCAGCTGAACCAGCGTGCTCATCGCCAGCCAGGGGCACACCGCCGTCGCGCCATAGCCCAGCAGCAGCGCAAAGTGCATGACCTGCCGGGCCTCGCCCGTTTCGGCGATGACTCCCGTACCGGTGCGCACGCCCATCTCGCGCAGCCGGGCATTCACCGCGGCCACGGCGAGCAACCCGGGTATCGGGGCCTCATTGCCCGAGAGCTCGCGGTCGGAAAGGATGATGATGCGGTACCCGCGGCGGATCGCCTGCTCGGTCTGGCTCTCAAGCTCTGCGAGCGCCTCCTGCAGGCCGGACGGCGAAAGCGAGGAAAACCCGGTCGAAAGCCTGATGCAGCGGAAATCGTCTTCCTTATTGCTCATGAGGGCCTCCAGGTCGCTCAGCGTCAGAATCGGGCGCGCCAGCTTGATGATGCGGGCCATCTGCGGCGTCTCGTCCAGGATGTTTGCCGGGTTCCCGATAAAGGTGGTGAGCGACATCACCAGTTGCTCGCGAATCGGGTCGATGGGCGGGTTCGTCACCTGAGCGAACTGTTGCTTGAAATAATCAAAGAGCAGTTGCGGACGCTCCGAAAGCACCGCCAGGGCCGCGTCGTTCCCCATGGCGTACACCGCGTCGTGAGCCGTATTCGCCATCGGGATCAAAAAGCGCTCGACCTCATCCGCCGTGTAGCCGAACAGCGTCTGAGCTGTCCGGATCCGCCCGGGATGGACGCGCGGCGCATCCACGCTGTCAAAGATGCCGTGGATTTTGATGCGGTTTTCCTGGCACCAGCGGCGGTACGGTCGCTGCCGGGCCACCTTGGTTTTGGTCTCGGCGTTGTAGGAAATTCGCTTGGTGGCGAAGTCGATCCAGATGATCTCGCCGGGTTTGAGACTGCCGCGCTTCACGACTTTGGACGGGTCGGTATCCAGCACGCCCGCCTCACTCGCCAGGATGAAGAGTCCGTCCTCATCCAACTCGTAGCGGGCGGGACGCAGCCCGTTGCGGTCCAGAATGGCTCCCGCCCCCAACCCATTGCTGAAACAGACCGCCGCCGGCCCATCCCACGGCGCCATAAAGCCCGAGTGGTAATCGTAAAATCCCCGCAGATCCTCCCCGATGAAGTAGCGCGCGCCGAAAGCCTGCGGGATGAGCATCATCATGCTGTGCGGCAGGCTCCTCCCCGCCGTCACCAGCAACTCCAGCGCATTGTCCAGACTGGCGGAGTCACTCTGACCGGCCGGTATCACCGGCAGCAGCTTCTTGATCTCATCCCCGAACAGCGGACTCTCCAGGCTCTGCTCGCAGGCGCTCATCTGGTTCAAATTGCCGCGCAGCGTGTTGACCTCCCCGTTGTGCGCCAGGTAGCGGAAGGGGTGCGCGAGCGGCCAGCTCGGGAAGGTGTTGGTCGAGTAGCGCTGGTGCACAATGGCCAGGCAGCTCTTGAAGAGCGGGTGCGCCAGATCTTTGTAGAAGAGAGGAAGCTGCGGCGCGAGCAACAGCCCCTTGTACACGATGGTGCGCGCCGAGAGCGACGCCACGTAAAAACGATCCCCCAACTCCGGCATCACCTCCGCCACCCGCTTCTCCATCACCCGGCGCAGCACGTACAGCTTGCGCTCCGTCTCGTCCCCATCCGCCCCCGGCGCCGCGTAAAAGTACTGCTCGATGTGCGGCGCGCTCTCCCGCGCGCTGCGCCCGATCGCCTGCTCATCCACCGGCACCTCGCGCCGCCCCAGAATCGCCACCCCCTGCGCGGCGGCGGCAGCCTCGATCTCCGCCCGGCACTTGGCGCGCGCCGTCTCATCCTTCGGCAGGAAATACATGCCCGCCGCGTATCGACCGGCCTCCGGCAACGCGAAGTCACACGCCTCCTTGAAAAAATCATGCGGGATCTGCAGCAGCATCCCCGCCCCATCCCCCGTCTCCGGATCACTTCCCGCGGCCCCCCGGTGCAGCAGGCGCTCCAGAATCGCCACCCCCTTCTCCACAATCCCGTGCGTCGCCACGGCTTGCGTGTCCACGACCATCCCTACACCGCAGGCATCATGCTCATGCAGGGGGTTGTAGAGCCCCTGCTCCTGCGGAAAATACGTGCTTGTTCTCACGGTGCTGTCTTCATCTTATCAGTTGTCGGCTCCACAGCTCAGCCGCCCGGCATTCTACCACATCCGCCCGCCCTTGGCAATGCCCATTCTCGCCTTTCCAAGTTCAAATTCACGCCGCCGCCCGTCTTCACGCCCCTTTCTAACCATGTCCGCGCACCGCATGATCACATTCCCCCTTCGCTCGGGAATAAATCTCATTTTATAAAAATAGCAAATTCGCCCATTTTCTAAAATAAGCGCGTCATTCCATGAGACTGCTTGGATTGAGCAGGAAGTCTTTGATAGAGAGGATAAGGACTCCTGCGTCGTCGTAGTGTGGGGAGGAGGAGCTCGCCGAGATGAGGATTTTTTTGAAGGAGTCGCGAATGGCAAGGAGGGATCGCTCTTCCTGTTCGCGTTTTTCGCGGGTGGGAATGGCTGCGGCGGATTGGATGTAGTATCGTTTGCTTCCCATATTGGCCACAAAATCGACCTCTGTTCTTTTGCGGACATAATCGCCACGTCCTCCCTTTTCGAAAATATCCAGGCTGCCGACGTCCACTTGGTAACCGCGCATCAACAATTCATTGTAAATGATGTTTTCCATAGCGTGTCCCTCCTCGATTTGCCGGAAGTTGAGGCGGGCATTGCGAAGACCGATGTCGGTAAAGTAGTATTTGGACGGTGTGTTGATGTAGCGATTTCCCTTGATGTCAAAACGCATGGCGCGATGAATGACGAAGGCGTTCTGAAGGTAGTTCAGGTAGAGGGCGATGGTGGGTTCTGAGATGTTGACTTTTTTCAGGCTTCGGAAAGAGTTGGCCAGCTTGTGCGGATTGAGCAAGCAGCCGATACCGGATGCGGTGATGTTGAGCAGCTCGTTCAGCTCTTCATTGTTTTTGATTCGGTTGCGCTCAAGAATGTCCTTGATGTAAGTCTCCTGAAAAAGTTTGTTCAGGTACTCGATCTTATCACTCTCTTTTTCGTAGGCGAAGAGTTGAGGCATGCCGCCGTATAAGCGGTACTCCTCCCATGCGTCTGACCACTCGCCTCCGCGGGTCGCATAAAATTCAGAAAAACTCAGGGGAAATACACGTATCTCATCCCCCCTTCCGCGGAATTCCGTTACAACATCCGTCGATAAAAAGCGTGAGTTGCTCCCCGTTACATAAACATCGAGATGATCGAGGCGTAGCAGACCGTTCAGCACACTCTCGAAGTCCTCCATCATCTGCACCTCGTCCAGCAGCAGATAGTGCATCTTCTTCCCGCGCACCCGTGTCTTGATGTAATCGTAAAATACTGTCGGATTTCTGTATTTTGCCCCCTCCAGCTCGTCCAATGCTACGGTGATGATACGCGACGGCTCGACCCCCATTTTCTCCAGTTCCCGGCGAAAAAGATTGTAGAGCAAATAGGACTTTCCGCTCCGGCGTATGCCGCTCACGATCTTGATCATCCCGTTGTGCATCCGATCGACGAGTTTCTCCACGTAGTGATCACGGGCTATTTGTATGCTTCCCCTCTCGCGTATCTGCTTCATTGCTTACAGACTACACTCTCCACCCTCTCGTTTCAAGCCTTATTTTATATTTTTGTCGATTTCTCAAAAAATATAAAATCATTACAGAAATTCTCGGCGCCGCATCGATGAGCAAAAAACCGCCCGTCACTTGGGATCTCTTTTTTCTTGGGACACGTGTGGACAAAATTGCTCCTGGGTGAGCTACAAGCGATCAATGATTATTTTCTTGGATGTCGACATTTTTTCTTGCCATTTCCTACCGCGACATTTATATTGCGTGAAGAGCAAAAACTTCGCGACAAATTAAGCGACATTTTAAATGATAAAAACGACATTTAAAACATAAAATCAATAATTTATATGCGACATTTTATACGTCACATACTATGACATATCAAGAAACACATCCGTGGATCACTTTTTCATTGGATCTCGGGAAGGATCCACAAATACTCCTCTACAATCTAGGACGTGCGTGCGCCATGATTAAGGAGCTGACGACGGCTGCCGTCTCACCGGAAATTCACCGGGAATTGAACCGCATTTCTCTAATCAGGGGAGTCTTGGGCAGCACCGCCATTGAGGGAAACACCCTCACGGAAAAAGAGGTGGAGGATATCTTGGAGCATAGATCCCGCCTATCTCCGTCCCGACAATATCTTGGACAGGAGGTGCAGAATGTTGTTGATGCCTGTAACATGATTGTTGGGGACGTATGCACCGACAGTCCCTCGCCACTGACCCCGGCGTATATCTGCAACTTGAATCGACTCGTGTTGGAGAATTTGAAATTGGGGGAAGATGTGCAGCCGGGAGTCATCCGTCAGCACTCCGTGTTGGTGGGAAATTACCGAGGAGCCCCGGCAGGAGAGTGCGAGGAATTGTTGCGTCGCCTCTGTGCGTGGTTATCCTCGGATGCCTTTCGCTCCGGGATGGAAGGCATGCACATCGCCATGTCCATCATCCAAGCCATCGTGGCTCACGTTTACCTCGCCTGGATCCATCCCTTTGGGGACGGCAACGGTCGCACCGCACGATTAGTAGAAGTGTTCTTACTGCTGCGGGCCGGGGTACCCGTACCGGCGGCACATCTGCTGAGTAATTTTTACAATTCCACGCGCTCGCGCTACTACACCGAATTATCGGAATTGAGTCGTCCGAAACAAGGAAGATATCCGCTCGACAGTTTCTTATCCTATGCCGTGGAAGGCTTGGTCGATGGACTGGAGAACCAACTCTCCCTCGTCTCTTCTTTCCACCTTCATGTGATCTGGGAAAACCACGTCTATAGCCAGTTTCGCAAGAAAAAAGGAGAACATCACAAACGCCTGAGGGATCTCTTGCTCAGCCTGCGCGTGGGTGAACTTCACCGCATCTCCTCAATGAGCGATCTCCTCCCGGATTTATACCATGAGCATTACCGCAACAAAACGCTACGCACTCTGCAACGCGACCTCCGAACGCTCGTCTCCGAAGACTATTTAGAGAGTACCCCCTCAGGCTATCGTCCGAAGACAGAGATCCTTCAAAGCATGCTGCCAAAACGGGCTCAGACAAATTCGTGAATCGACCGCTAAAGGCATCCTATCATACCCGAACAGACTACTTCCTGCCATTTATTCCCCTGCATCATGTCTGTAACTTCGCCCACCTCCATGCACAATAAACTTCCACTGTAAGCTCAACCGCTTTCAAATTCGCGCCGCCGCCCGAATCTCCCAAATCATCAATCATCAATCGAAAATGGGCGCCGTCATGATGTCCTTCGCTCGGGAATAAATCTCATTTTATAAAAACAGCAAATTCGCCTATTTCCTAAAATAAGCGCTTCATTCCATGAGACTGCTTGAAGGCAACGGAGTCAGCGACACTCGCAGCTCCCCACAGCCCCGCACCCCCGACGCGCGAATTTCTCAAATCGCAAGTGTGGAACTCCGCAGTAAGGAGGGAAGAACTCCGCAGTAAGGGGGTGGAACTCCGCAGTAAGGGGGTGGAACTCCGCAGTAAGGGGGTGGAACTCCGCAGTAAGGGGGTGGAACTCCGCAGTAA
>CANQAC010000020.1 GCA_947589345.1 uncultured Akkermansia sp. | reverse complement strand
GGCAACGATTTGGGACATCAGTGACCCTCTTGTTTCCTCCCTTAAAATGAATCCATTTTTCTAATGCGTTTGCCCTGGAAAGTAATGTGCTTGCCTTTTCGGGCAACGGAGTTACAATGCGTTTGGGTGTCTTGGTTCATAGTGTCTTGGTTGTTTTTGGAGAAATTACTCTAGCATGCTTTGAACTTCTTGGCACCCTTTTTTGTGCCAAGTACCTGTTGCATTTAATTTTGCGATCCACAGTTCATGAAATTGACGCATTACATGCTTGACGGATGGGTACGGCTGGGGCAGAATAAGAGCGTGAAGGTGTATCCCATAGCATGGTTTTGTCTTCTGTTGGCTTTGGCAACCGTCGGATGCAAACCCCAAGGAACGAACATTGACAAGCTCAATGAATTGCAGCGTCGCAACGCTCAACTGCGTCAGGATATTGCTGACATGAAAAACATAATACGTCGAGCGGGAGAAGATGAACCGAATCTTCAAGAACAAATTGATGCGCGTAATAAGGAGGTAGTTCAGGCGTATGAGACTTTGAAAGCCCTGAAAGCACAGGAAACGGAGGTGCGCATGCGCAGGATCGAGTTGGAGGGGCGATTGGAATCATTTCGGGAGAGTTTTCGCGAATTACAAAATAGGATTGTGGCATCCGTTAAAAACCTGCAATGAGCCTTTCATCCAACAAGCCTGAAGATGTGCCGGAGATGCCGCCCGTGACTGTGGGTAGTACTTTGCCCTCTCGTGGGGATGCGCCTCTCGTTGCAGCGGGGGAGGAGGGAGGAAATTCTGACAAGGCAGAGCAGACGGAACTGGATGCTCGGGCAGCTGAGAGAGAAAAAAAGATCAAGAAGTGGCAGGGCTTGGCCTTGGATAGCATGCTCGTTACTCTGGTGGTAGCAGTATTGAGTGGTGGAGGATACTATGTCAAAAAGCAGTGGGACAAGTATCGCGTACCAACCATGATGGAAGTGACCCAAGCACAGTGTATGGAACTTTGCGCCGAAAGAGAGGCTTTGCAGGATGCGGCTAACCATGCCGATGAGCAGTTGCGCATGAGACGTATGTTGGTTCACTTAGAGAACCAATTAGCAGAATCTTCAGAAAAGAGAGCTCAGCTGCGTGCCTCAATTGCTGAGCAGCAGAACCGGGTGCTGGCGCTGCAGCATGAGATCCGACAGACTGACAAGGAGAGTCGCAATGTAGCGCGTGGGTTGCTGCCTGGGTTGCCAGTGGGTAATGTGTCCACAAAACGTGGGCGAGTTTACCCGAATGCGACAATTTCTCGGTTGCAAGGTAAACGCATCAGTGTACGCACGCCAGATGGAGCGGCTTCATTTCCGGTGAGCGAATTGATCAAAGATAATTTACCCACGATCGTTTTGTATGCTTTAGGTGAAGTGGATTTGATTGATACAAGTGATTTCACTCAGGATGGTGCGGCTCCGTCAACCTCCGTCTCGGCTAATACTAAACTGAGAACAATTTCTCTCACCGAGGAAAAGGTAGATGAAAAAGATTATGCGCCGGCCGCTCGTGGTCCGGTGGTGGACACGGATGCGAACAAGACAAGTACCAACGTGTCCGATGATCTGCCGGATCCCGGGATGCAGCGCAGTGGAGACGATGTATGGCAAGCTCCCACTGGTGACCTTCCGCTGTGAAAATTACGTTGACTATGCCTAAGTGAAGTGATAGGTTTGGCTCATGAAGACGGTCGGGTTAGTAGCGGAGATCGTTCGCCTCAAGCAGCAGCGTAATGCTGTCATCTTGGCACACAGTTACCAACGTCCAGAGATTCAAGACGTAGCTGACTTTGTGGGGGATTCCCTAGCTCTTGCTCGTGCGGCTCAGCAAACACAGTGTGACGTGATCGTTTTCTGCGGTGTGCATTTCATGGCCGAAACTGCCTGCATACTTAACCCAACTCGCACGGTTTTGTTGCCAGATATGGAGGCCAGCTGTTCGTTAGAGACTGCCTGCCCAGTGCAGGAACTGGCCTCATTTTTAGAGGCAAATAAAGAGAAGAACTATTATGTGATAGCCTACATTAACTGTTCTATAGGAGTGAAGGCGCTGGCGGATGTTATTGTCACTAGCGGTAATGCGCAGCAGATCGTGGCTGCGGCTCCCCCGGGGCGTCCTATTCTCTTTGTGCCTGATGAAAACTTGGGTGCATGGACATCGCAGAAAACCGGGCGCGAGATGACGCTGTGGCACGGGGCTTGCCATGTGCACCAACTATTCACCCGCGACCAGATACTGAAGGTCAAGGCGCAGTACCCGGACGCTCAAGTTGTGTGCCATCCGGAGTGTCGTGAAGTCGTGAGACTGATGGCAGATTACATATGCTCCACTGAAAAGATGATCAGCTATTGCCGCGAAAGTGCCGTGCAGCGGTTTATCATTGTGACAGAAACGGGAATATTGCATAGGTTGCGTAAGTTAGTGCCGGGAAAGGAGTTTATACCAGTAATTCTTGAATCGTGCGGTTGTGCGGAGTGTGAATATATGAAGCTTAATACTCTCGAGAAATTGCGCAATAGTTTGAGAGATATGAGCCCGGTGGTGAGTTTGCCGGAGGATCTTCGGCTGCGCGCTCTGAAGCCACTCGAACGCATGCTCGAAATCTCTCGATAAAGGAACGCAATTTTCGGTACGTGAATATTGTTCCGCACATACTTGCGCAGGATAATTGGATATCCCACGAGCAGTTCATGGAACTAGCGCTGTATGATGAAAGGGAGGGGTACTACAGCTGCAATGTGCCGGATATAGGTTTCCGAGGTGATTTCTCCACGGCTGCCACAATGAGTGATTTACCGGCAAAGCGTCTGGTGAACCATTGGCGGGAGGCCTGTCGCACTTATGGGCGGAATTTACCCATCATTGAAATAGGCGGTGGCAACGCGAGCATGGCATTGTCTATCAGGCGAACTATGGGGTTGTTAGAGCGCCTGAGGATGCGTTACTACATGGTTGAACGTTCGGCAATTTTACGGCAAAAGCAGTTTTTAACCTGCGGAAACTTTTTACGCGTTTATCCGGATATATCTCGTGCGCTTCGCCATGTCGGCGGTCGCGCTTTTATTTTTTGTAACGAGCTGGTGGATGCTTTTCCTGCACGCCGCTTCGTCTATTCCTCCGGGAAGTGGCTTGAACTCGGGTGGTCGGTGACGGAGGATGGGTGTGTTATCCAAGAGCCCCGTACCTGTTCACGGCTTCCATATTCTACCTCTTTTGAACGTTGGGCGAAGGAAAAGCAAGTGATTGAAGTGCACGAGAGTTACCACAAATGGTACGCATCGTGGCAGCCTCTGTGGCGTGGCGGAGTATTTGTGACTATTGATTACGGAGAACAAGTGGAAAACTTGTATTACCGACGTCCAAACGGCAGTTTTCGTGGGTATAAAGCGCACGTGCTGCTGGGCGCAGAAGAGCTACCGTCCATGGCGGGTCTGTGTGATATGACGGCGGATGTTAACTTTAGTGACCTGCTCCGCTTAGCACAGCGCAATGCTGGAGATGTGGTGCAGTATTTAACCCAACGGGAGTATCTGTTACCTTATGCTGATGAACACGACACCGTGCAAGCTCATCTCGTGCAGGAGCCCGGAGCGGGGGATCATTTTCATGTGCTAATCCAGAATCGTTTTGAGTAGGTACAAAAAACCTACACGAGAGCGTGCAGGTTTCGAAAGACTCCGGCGGTTGGGTTCGAACCAACGACCTAGTGATTAACAGTCACCCGCTCTTCCGCTGAGCTACGCCGGATTGTTCATGTCCCCCGCGTTTGGGGGTGCGCGGATATTACCTTTTTTTACTTGATGATGCAAGCCTTTTCTGCAAAATTATGGAAAAAAGGACCGAATGAACACCCAACATGACGCAACTGGACGACTGATGATACGATTTCCTATTGAAACCTGCCAACTGTGCGCGCATAATGCCTTTCATGCAGGAGAGTCGATATAGTCCGTGGTGCATCAGTTACACATTCGCAGGGATCCCGACCATCATTCACCCTTCTTCTTGGGTTGTACTTTTACTTATGGGCATCATGGTGAGTGGAAGTAATGAGCCGGACCTTTTTCAAGTTATCCTTTTTGCTGTCGCTGGAATGCTATGTTTGCTGGTTCATGAATATGGCCATGCATTGGTATGTCGATTTTTAGGTGGTGGTGCATCCGTTGTTGAAATAGCAACCATGGGTGGTATGACGCGCTGTGATTATCCCCCACCGACGCGGCTTGGTCATATCATGATGGTCATGGCCGGGCCTACCGCCTCACTGTTGCTTGGTCTTGCGGGAGGGTTAGTATTCGGGTGGATGGCAGGTGATGTGTGCGCCGGACTACTGTTTTCGTTGCTTTTCCCGGTTATCCCGGATTTGTTGATGAGTAACGCGTGGCTGCTTAACCATGTATCTGCACCGGTGATTGATATGTTTGAAAACGGACAGATTCCTCCCTATCTATTCTATGCTTTCAATATGCTTTTCGTCGTGTGTGTGTGGTGGAGTTTTTTTAATATGCTTCCCATATTCCCGCTGGATGGTGGACAGACCTTACAACTTGTGACACGTAGCAACTTCATCACCGCACGTGTCGGTGTAACAGTGGCCCTGTTCTTATTAGTTTATTGCGTGCTCAATCTCATGTTCATGATGGCGTTGATAGCTGCCTACTTTCTGTATCTGAACTTTCAATATATGAGATCCACGCGTGATTGAACTCACTAGCGTAGTATCTAGGACGTTGTGCGTCATTACCACAGGCTCCCATGGAGGGGAAAATTCTGGTTGACAGCTACGGTGGGCTTTGGTAGCATGCATACAACATGAGGAGCGTGCTTTTCATACTTGCCATACTTACACCTTGGGTGATGGGCAGAGAGATGGATGCGATCAGACCGGCCGAAGAGTATGATGTGGAGGCAGTTATGCATGTGGCGGGTGAACAGGAATTGATTGTGAATGAATGTTCGGGGTTGTATTTGATAGTTCATATTGCATCTGGAGAGCGAGGGGAGAAGAGTATCATTGGTCCGGAGATGGTACACGAAGTTGTCGCCTTGGCCAAAGATATTGGGTGCGCTGGGGTGCGAGTCCGAGGCGAGGCTGTGGATCAGACCGTAGAACAGGATCTAAAAAAAGAAGCGGATGAGGCACAGATATCCATCGTGAATGAAAGTAAAGAAGGTGTCCACGTCGATTTATGTGCAGAGGGTGACTTACCTACAGCGCAGCAAGTGATACATAAATTACAAGAGGCTGCTTCGCAGGGCAAGGAGGCTCTGGTGTTGGATTTGCCAGTGAATGCCAGAGGCGCAGCAGATGAGAAATGCATGCAATTGCTGCGACGTGTTGGCCACTGGGCGCGGGTGAACATGGAATCCGTGGAAGATGTTTCACCCGTGAATTTGGAATTGCCGGAAGATTGGAAAGCAACAGTATCGAGAGACGAGAATACGTACCTGCTTTGCCCGGTGATGCATCCGAATAAAGAGGTGATACTCAAGATTCCGGCACATTTGATTGACACTGTTGTGCCGGAGGTTCTTGGACAGCCGGATCAAGAGGTGCAGGTGTGTCGTATTGAAGAGCCCGGGAAAGATGAACCTCGAGCGTTTATGCAGTTCACGATACCCGTGGTGGTGTGGGATCAGGCAGTGGAGGGAATGCCGGTAATCAAGCTCATGAATGCTCGGTAAAACATGGATACTACCGATTATTATGATTTACCGATGCTTGTGGGGGAGCAGTACATGCTTACCGCTGTACTGCGCGAGACTCGTGATACGATATTGTACCGAGGGATGCAGCGTGACTTGCGGCGTGAGGTGATGGTGGAAGCGTTGCGCAAAAGTGCCATGGACGTCTCGCGCAAAGTACGTTTTTTCTTGGATTCAGCCAAAGCGCAAGCCAAATTTCAAGGTGAGCATTTGACCCGCGTGTTGGAAGTACTGCAAATAAATGACACGTGGATGGTAGTGCGGGAAAATCCTTCCGGTGATCCGTTGGACATGCTGCAGAGTGACGGACGTTATATTCCCGCAGTAGATATATGCCGACTCATGATTTTACTGTGTAAATTGTGCCTTCGCCTTGACGCGGAGCGTGTGTCTTCCGTCCGATTCCATATGGAAGACATCTTTTATCATGCACATGACTTCTGTATCACAAACCCAGCGCGTGTTGGCACGAGAGCAGCGACAGCTTCGCGCTTATACTTAACAGAAGCTGCGCGTGAGGTAGAAACCTTGTTGGATACCGCCAGTCTACTTGCATCATCGCTGGCGATCATGTTACGCCGCATTGCGAGCCGAAAGGATGATTCTCCGCTGACTCCAGCACTGTACCTAGCAGAGTTTTCACGACTTTATACCCTGATGATTAGCCGGAATTGAACGGGTAACGTTAATGGTGTATGGATGCGACGGCAGCCTCGGCGCATAGCCTGCCGTCCAGTGCTGCTGAGATGATGCCTCCCGCGTACCCCGCACCTTCGGCGCATGGGAAAAGTCCCGAAAGTTCGGGGTGCTGCAGTGAGTCGCTTTCGCGAGGGATACGCACCGGAGAACTAGTGCGTGTTTCTGAGCCGATGAGCAGTGCATCGCCACTCGTAAATCCGGGGATGTGATGTTCAAAGAGGCGAAGAGCCTCCGCCATGCGCTCACAGATACCACGCGGCAAGAGCTCCCATAGATTATAGGGGGTAAGCCCTGGGCGGTAGTTTCCGAGTCGTAAGGAGGTGGACTCGCGTCTCATCAGAAAATCCGGGACTCGTTGAGCGGGAGCTTTCATGCGCCCGCCTCCAGCAATTGCTGTGGCTTGCTCAAGTTTCTTTTGCCAGGCGATGCCTGAGAGTACTCCATATTGCGGATTTAGTGAGTCAGTATCCTTCGGGGTAACCGTCACCACAAAGCCAGAATTGGCGTAAGGAGAATTGCGCCGGGAAAGAGACATGCCGTTGACGACCACTTCATCATTCTCTGTGGCCGCAGGAACAATGAAACCACCGGGGCACATGCAGAACGAGTGTACGCCGCGATCACGAATGGTAGTGGCTAAAGCGTAGCGGGCGGCAGGCAGAGAATTGGGACGGGCTTGTCCGGAGCGCAAATGGTATTGAGCAGCGTCAATGAGAGATTGCGGATGCTCAATACGAACCCCTGCAGCAAAAACTTTGCGTTCCATAAGAAGGTGCTCGGAGGCCAACATGCGGTACACGTCTCGCGCGCTGTGACCGGTTGCTAGGATGACTCCCGCTGCCTGCCACTCCCGGCCATCATCACTGTACACCCCCAGCAGGTGCCGCCTGTCCGCACTGCGCAGCAAACCACAGACACGTGTGTTGAAATGTACTTCACCACCGCATTGTAAGATGGTGGAGCGTATGGAACGAATGATGCGGGGCAATTTGTCTGATCCAATGTGAGGGTGCGATTCGATAAGGATGGCGGGGTCTGCCCCATGTGCAACAAAGTAGCGGTAAATTTCCGAAACATCTCCGCGTTTAGTGGTACGAGTGTAGAGTTTGCCATCTGAGAATGCTCCCGCTCCACCTTCTCCAAAGCAGTAATTTGAATTGGTGGGCACAATCCCATCGCAGTTGATGGGACGCAGGTCGAATCGGCGTGACGACACATCTTTTCCCCGTTCCAGTATCACTGGGCATGCGCCAAGTTCCAAACAACGCAGTGCTGCAAATAATCCAGCAGGACCAGCTCCGATGATAAGGATACGCGCTGCTCCAGCGGGTAATTTAGGGGGTCTTTCGGGTAGAGGAGGGGGAGGAGGAAGAGGTTCATCCACGGCGATGAGGCAGCGTAGTTGTTTGTAGATGACACGTTGTCGGGCATCAGTACTCTCCTTGATGATTCTTAGTCCGCAGATGCGTTTGGGATGAATGCGCAGCATCCGCGCAGCGGCGCGCATTTGTTCGGTCAAAGAATCCGCTTGCTGCAGCGGAAGTCGCAAGTTAATCTCCCGAAACATGGACGGCGAGAGGTCAGCGGATACTTTGATGCATAGAGAGTGCTGGTTCATCCTCTCCAGCAGAACCCACGGCCACTGCTGGTACACCAGCCACTGTGGTGTGAGGAGACACGTTATCCAGCACCACTGAAGAGGCGGCTATCTTCGCCCCCTCACCTATTTCTACACGTCCGAGAATTTTTGCTCCGGCGCCGATCATGACACCAGATCTGACCACCGGGTGACGGTCACAAAATTCCTTTCCGGTGCCTCCCAGGGTAACTTCATGAAGCATAGAGACGTTATTTTCGACAATGGCCGTTTCTCCGATGACAATGCCCGTACCGTGGTCGAGCATGATACCGCATCCAAGGCGAGCGGCAGGGTGGATATCAATGCCGAACACCTCACTGCTCACACTCTGCAGCATTAGTGCAGGGAGCTGTTCCCCTTGCTCCCAGAGAGCATGAGCGTAGCGGTAGGCACACAGTGCGTGGAATCCCTTGAAGAAAAGCAAGGGAGTGAGAGGGCAGTGTGAGGCGGGGTCACGTTGTACCACAGCGTTGCAATCTGCCACCATGGATACAAGAAGTTCTGGCTGTTGCTCAGAAACGTGCGAAAACAGTTCTTCCCATTCAGCCATGGTAAAATAGGGACAAGCAAGACGTTGTGCCAAGCGCGCGGCGATTGCTTTATCTAGGCTGGAACGAGAGAGTACAATTTCCTCAAGCATGGGAGCCATGCGCGGCTCCTTGCCAGCTTCTTCCCATGCGTTGCTCAGAATTTTTTCCCAAAGTTCTTCGACCTTCACATCTGGGGAAGGCTTCATTTTATCTGGGCGCAAAGCATACCTGTCAGTCGTAGTCATAGATGGGTAGGGTGACCATTGCAGCAGTCCTGGAGCATTTCATCGAGACGGTATGTCGTCTCAGCGAGAGCTTCACGAGCGGGGGATTCTGGCAGGATCCAGAGGACTTCACGAGCCTCTTCGTTGCGGGAGAGAGCTTCTTTTACAGAGAGCTGCATAGCTGTCCGAAAACTCTCTGTTCGACGAATATTCACCAAGTTGAGACCACCGCGGTTTTCCACAGCCTCGCGTACCTCGACGGCAATCTTGTCGTCGTCTGATTCCATCAAGAAGAAGATTGGCAGGGTGAGCTTCCCTTTTTGAACATCTGTGCCTAATGTTTTGCCAGCTTGGTCATCAATCCCCAGAAGGTCTAGGCAGTCGTCATAAATTTGATATGATATGCCCAGTAGAGTACCCATTCGGTTGAGGTGTTCCACCATTTCATCGTTCATTCCCTGTAGCAGTGCAGCACCGCTCATGGCGATAGCGAAAAGAGATGCCGTTTTTTTTCGAATAATTTCGTAGTAATCAGCGCGGGTCATGTGTACATCCCACAGCCGAGTGGATTGCTCTACCTCTCCCTCGCACAGGTCGCGCGTGGAGAGAGCCATGCGTTGGCTGAATTTCTCGTTGCCAAGGCGAGTGCCAAGTACCATCGCTTGTGCCAGAAGTGTATCCCCAAGTAGTACGGCTAGCTCATTTCCCCATAGTGCATTGGGTGTGGGACGGTCGCGGCGCATGTCTGCTTTATCCAGGACATCATCGTGAATGAGAGATGCCATGTGCAGCATCTCTAACAGAGCGGCAAAGGATATATGCTCTTCCTTGATGCCTCCAGTAGCAGCAGCAGTGAGGAGTACCAAGCCTGGGCGTATCATTTTGCCGCGTCCCATACAAATCTCAGTCATGTAGGAGCGCACGTGTGGTCCGAACCCCTCTACCTGGTTGGCAATTTTTGCACGCACGCGCTGCAGTTCGCTTCTGATCAGACGCAAGTGCTGGCGATGATGGTGCAATTTGCTGAAAAAGAGGAAACTCATAAGGAGCGGTAAACGTGCTGCCACAGCGGCTCGTGCGATACTTTTAGCAGAGAAATGTCCGATTGGCAAGCAGATTCCTCAGGAATGGAGCAATCGCATAAGAAAATGCAATTGCTATTTTCAATAGCCGATTTGCGGGTTGCAATATGTTCATTTTTTGTGATTTAAGCAGATACTTTCCGGATCTTAAACGTATGGGAAGATGGAAAGGAGCGCTTTCGTTTACACCGGGAAGTACACTGTTGATGTGCGATTGAGTGCTCAAAACAGGCGAGTTAATCGATGGGGATGTTTTTTACTTCTTGACTTGTTTCTGCTGCTTTTGATTCGCAGAGGTGTGTCTTGTCTTGCTCTCGCACGTGATGTGTGTTACACTCGCGCCATGCGCACGGTGACGACCAAAAGAGAATTGCGCGCGGCTCTGGCAAAAAATGCGGCGCTCCCACGCGTCTTGGTGCCGACGATGGGGGCTTTGCACGCTGGACACGCCTCTCTGTTGCGGCAAGCGCGTGAGCTGGCGGGGGCGCAGGGTTGCGTTGTAGCTTCAGTTTTTTTGAACCCTACACAATTTAACCAAGCCGAGGATTTAGCGAGTTACCCGCGAACGCCCCAACAAGACGCCGATTTGTGCGAGGCTTGTGGGGTAGATATTCTTTTCATGCCGGATGCGCAACAGATGTACTGCGATGATCAAACAGTGAGCGTCCACGAATCTGCTCTTTCCAGCGTGCTGTGCGGGGCAAGCCGTCCGGGTCACTTCGATGGTGTATGTCTGGTGGTGTCCAAATTATTTAATTTGGTACAACCTACGGATGCCATTTTTGGAGAAAAAGATTATCAACAGCTTGCCATTTTGCGGCGTATGGTGCGAGATTTGGACTTCTCCGTTGCACTGCATGCCGTCCCCATAGTGCGGGAGAAGGATGGACTGGCTGTATCCAGCCGTAATGTGCGACTCAGCGCTGAGCATCGTTTACTTGCGCCGCAGTTGTATGCTGCGCTCCGGAATGCTGCTGAGTCGTACAAAGGCGGTTCCTCTGTGGGGACGGCGTGTGTGAGCGTTATGCAGCAACTTGAGAAACTCCCCGGAGTAAAAGTAGATTATGTGCAGATGGTGGACCCAGTAACGCTCCGTTCACTTTCTTCCGGGGAAATAGGTGTTTTCCCGACTTTGTTGGCAGCAGCCGTTTTCTTCGGGGATGTACGCCTCATTGACAATGTACAGATAATGTCGCACTCATGATTCAAGCAACAGACATACACTGCAGCTATTCAATAGGCAAGAAGACAGTGGAAGTACTACATGGGTTAAACCTGCACATCAACCCACGCGAAAAAGTTTTTCTTTGTGGTCCGAGTGGGGCTGGTAAAACGACACTCATGTACACGATGGCTGGGCTGGAGCAACCCCAGAAAGGTCGTATCGTCGTGGACGGGCAGGATATATACGCGCTCTCTTTGCGTCAACGTGCTCTTTTCCGCAACCGCACTATGGGCTTCGTTTTCCAAAATTACATGCTCATGCCGGAGTTGACGGCGTTGGAAAATGCCTCTCTTGCCACAGCTATTGCGGGGCAGGAGGCTACGGAACGTGTCGTAGCTCTCATGGAACGCGTGGGCTTGGCGGATCGCCTGCACCACCTCCCATCCGAACTTTCTGGTGGTGAGCAACAGCGTGTCGCTATTGTTCGTGCCTTGGCACATGATCCTGCTATCATCTTTGCTGATGAACCAACGGGAAATCTGGATTCTCGAAACGGTAAACAAATTCTGGATTTGCTCTTTTCGCTGGCGGATGAACGCAGCAAGACCATGGTGGTTGTGACGCATGATGCGCAAGTTGCCTCGCTTGGCGATCGGGTGCTGATGATTCGTGATGGAGTTGTGGAGGGATGACCTCTTGGAGTATGACGTTTTTTTGCCATTCTTGTGTTTGTAGGACTTGACCAGGCGGTTGGTTTTGGTGTAGAATGACGACGTTCAACGATCTTTCGTATCATTATGAAGAAGTTCGCTACTACATTATCCGTGTTCGCAGTTGTCATGAGTTCAATGGCCGCCATGGCCTCAGCTGAGGTGAAGATTGCCTCCGTGAATCTGCGCGAACTGCACATTATGTTCTACAAGCGCGTGGAAGCAGAAAACAGTGCGCGCAAGCAGGCTGAAGCCGTCCGCGAAGAGATTGCTACTCGACGAGAGAAAGTGAATGCACTCGAGCAGCAGATGGTCAACATCCAAAAGCAGGTGGATCCTACGCTTTCTGAGGCTGCTGTCAAAAAATTGCGGGATCAGTTCTCCTCCGTTAAAAATGAGTATGACGCTGAACGGCAAGAGTTCGAAACTTTTGTGAAGCGCCGTCAACTTGCCCTCAACGATATCAATGCACGCGAGATTGCGCTGATTTCCCGTGAAGTGCATGAGGTCGTGCAGACCGTGGCCGCTGAAGAAGGTTTGGATATTGTGATAGATAACTCGGCGATTAGTCAAATCCCTGGTGGGCGGGTATTCCCATACGTGAAACCATCAATGGATATCACGGAGAAAGTGATTAAGCGATTGAATGCTGATGCACCGGAAGGCTTTGATGCCCAAGCGGAGTTGCAGCGTTTCCGGTCAGCTACGCAGAGCGCTGAAAAGGAAGGAGCCGCCGAGGAAGAGACTGGGAAGGCTGAGTAAGATTATTACGGGTCAGCGCGGCGAGAATTCTTTTTTGGAATTTCTCGTCGCGGTCGACTCCGGCTTGTTCGATAAGAGCTTCCGCGCATGATTCTCTCTCTAACGGAAGTATTGAAGCTCACGGGTGGTAGATTGTTGCCGCCCATGCAGCCGTTGGATGTGCCTGGTATTACAGGTGTGGCCACATTGGCAGAGGCTGGACCGGGGGAGGTGTCGTTCCTGGGCAATGAAAAATATTACAAGGATTACGTGGCTACGCACGCATCGCTTGTGTTGGTGCCGCAGTCAGTGCCGGACCGTCCGGCGGGTGTGGGACTTATCGAGGTGGAAAATCCTTCATTGGCTTTCAATGCGCTGGTTGATGTCTTTTTGAAGGTTGCAAATGATTTTAAGCCGGGCATACATCCGACAGCCGTGGTGGATCCCACGGCGGAGCTGGACGCGACAAAGGTGCGAGTACAGGCGGGAGCGGTGATTGAGGAGGGGGTAAAGATTGGTGTAGGCACAGACATAGGCCCCGGTTGTGTTATCGGAAAGCACGCCATATTGGGAGAACAGTGCCGGCTGTACGCGCGTGTTGTTGTGCGCGAGCGCTGCATTCTTGGAAATCATGTGGTGGTGCAACCCGGTGCTGTAATTGGATCCGATGGATTCGGCTTTCTATTGAACAAAGAGACGGGGAGATATGAGACAGTTGATCAAGTGGGTATTGTGGTGGTTGAGGATTACGTGGACATTGGGGCCAATACGACCATTGACCGTGCTCGCTTCGGTCGCACCATTATCGGGGAAGGAGCCAAGATTGATAACCTTGTTCAAATTGGGCATAATGTGACTGTTGGTAAGCATACCGTTATCGTGTCGCAGAGCGGCATTGCCGGTAGCTCTCACTTGGGTAACTATGTGACCGTTGCTGCGCAATGTGGAATTGCCGGGCATTTGCATATTGGTGATCAAGCGGTTTTGGCAGCACGCACAGGTGTCATGTCCGACCTGAAGGGAGGACAGACATATTGGGGGTCTCCGAGTGCGCCCTTCAAGGAGGCGTTCAAGCAAGCGGCGGCGGTGCGTAAGCTTCCTGAGGCGCTTAAAGCAATGCAGGCCCTCAAACGCGAAGCGGACGAGCTGCGCGAACGTCTTAGCAAACGCAAGTTCTTCTAAAAGTCCACCTATGTTCTCCTCTGAGCTGTATCGCCCCAATGCGGCCATTATATACCGCCGTGGCAACGGTGATGTTTTGGTGTGCGAGCGTGTCAAGCCTGAGGGGGCCTGGCAATTTCCTCAAGGGGGGGTGAAGAGGGGCGAATCTCCTCGCGATGCGGCGTGTCGCGAAGGTATGGAGGAAACGGGATTCCGTCCCAATGAATATGATATCGTGGAGGAGCACGGCCCGTATCGTTATGATTACCCCCCGGCTGAGCGTGAACGCGTGCTGCGCAAACGCGGAATCCCATATGCAGGTCAGGAGCAGCACTATTTTTTGTGCCACATGCACGATGATACAGCTGAACCTTGGCTGGATAATAAAGAGTTTCGGGATTACCGTTGGGTAAAACCTGAGGAGTTTGATTTAGGCTGTTTGCCCGATTTTAAGCGACCGGTATATCGCCGTGTATTTCAAGACTTTTTTGGCATCTTGAAACCGTGAAGATGCAGCCAATAGCCCATGTACGCTCACCCTATGCAGAGAAGTTTGGGGTGCCGCGACAGAGTGGATTGGCTGCGCATGTTCAGGCTTCCGTTGTTTTCGCTCCGGAAATAACTCAGGATTTTGTGCGTGGTCTGGAGTCATTTTCGCATATCTGGTTGCTCTGGGGGTTCCACTGTCTGGATGAACAGACAATCCGTCCTACTGTACGACCGCCTCGGCTTGGGGGCAATAAGCGTGTTGGTGTCTTTGCTTCGCGATCGCCTTTTCGCCCTAACCCCATCGGGTTATCAGCCGTGCGTGTGCTGGCTGTGGAACCAGGACCCGTGCTGCGCGTGGCAGGGGCGGATATGGTAGATGGGACGCCTATTTATGACATAAAACCCTACTTGCCGTACGCGGATAGCATCCCAGATGCCAGTTCGGGCTTTGTGGCATCGACGCCATGCAAACTTTTGCGCGTAGAACTACCGAAAGAGATGCCTGCCGGGCTGGATTCAGATTATATCTCTGCTCTTTGTGAGTCGCTGGCTCAGGACCCTCGTCCGGCGTATCAGGATGACCCCGCACGAGTTTACCACATGATATTGCACCCCTGTGAACTTGATTTTACAGTGAGTGGTGGCGTGCTACGCGTTAGTACTCTCCGTCGTATACCATGAACCGAATCGCCCAAGCTTTTGCCGAGCGTCCGTCGTTGCGTTCCGGTGCCGGTGAGGCTCTGTGCGTGTGTTGCAACGGGGAGGTTCTCACTTCTCTTTTCGGTGGTGAGCGGAATCATGGAGAATCCTGGACTGACGATACGATGGTGCCTGTGTTCTCAGCAACGAAGACGGCTTCGGCGGCTTGTTTTCTGCAAGCCTTGGCTGAGCGCGGGCAAACTCCTCAGTTGCATTTAGGAGAGCTCTGGCCAAGATTTCCGGCGGCTCACTGTACCGTAGAGCAGTTGCTTTCCCATCAAGTGGGATTGGCTGCATGGGCTGAACCTGCCCCCATGCATGATTTGGAGGCATGCCGTGCAGTTGTTGAGCGCAGTAAGCCGCTGTGGGCGCCACCACAGCACGGCTATCATCCACACACGCTCGGACCTATGTTGGACATTTTTATGATTGCTCTGAGCGGGATGCGAATTGGTGAGTTTTGGGAGTCCCGTATCCGCCGTCCTCTCGGGTTGGATTTTTATATCGGTTTGCCGGAGTCGCTCAACCAACGCGTGGCAACGCTTCAGGCGCCACGAGTGCATGGTTCTCCTCCTGATACGCCTTTTTATCGCGCTTACTTCGATCCTCATTCTCCCATCGGTCGAGCTTTCAATTGCGTGACCGGCCTGCCGACTCCCCGTCACATGAACTCTCACTACGGCTTGACATGTGCATGCCCGGCTCGTGGGGGGGTGGCGTCCGGTCGTGCTTTAGCCTTGTTTTACCAAGCGTTGCTGGGTCATATACCGGGCAGACTATTTGCTCCCAGCGTGTTGGACTGGATGAGTCGACCTGTGACTCAGGGATGGGATTTGACACTACTGTGCAATACTTCTTTCACTTGTGGCGCTATGTGCGAACCTGCCGAATTGTTTGGTCAAGGCGGTTTTGGACATGCCGGCGCAGGGGGATCTCACGCTTTTGCAGAACCTTCTACAGGAGTTTCCTTTGCCTACGTCACCAATGCAATGCAGTTGGGAATTCTCCCGGGAGAACGAGTGCGCTCTCTTATTGCTGCCCTCAAACACTGATGAGCCCCCAGACATAAAAAGGCTCCGCATTGTTTGCAGAGCCTTTTTTTGCTTAAGTTCATATTTTACTAGGGCTGCGGGGATTTTTTTATGTGGCCCAAATGTGACCCGTCTTTACCACACACACCAACCTCTTGCCAAGACGAAAAAAGCGTCTGTCAGTCGCCTACAACTTCTGACAGACGCAAAAAGACAGCTCCTTTACTTGCGGGAGCAGGATTTGAACCTGCGGCCTTCAGGTTATGAGCCTGACGAGCTACCGGGCTGCTCCATCCCGCGATTGAAAGAACCCGCCAAAGCGAGAACAAGAGCAGTATAGAGATTGAAGGGAGCGATGTCAAGCCTAAAATGAGAAAAATGAAAATGACAGTTTTAAGAAGCTTGACAAGAAGGGGTGAGGCGGGTAGGATGGGCGGCGTGAGTGATGATGTCATTAAGAGTACGCCGTTGTGTGAGAAACACAAGGCGCTCGGAGCGAAGATGGTACCCTTTGCGGGATGGTTGATGCCGGTGCAGTACACGGGAATTTTGGAAGAGCACCACAGCGTGCGCCATGCATGCGGCGTATTTGATATATCGCACATGGGGCAGTTCCACGTGCAAGGTGCGGACGTCACAGAGTGGCTTAACACCATGTTTACGAATAATCTGCATAAACTCTCGGATGGTGTCGGGCAGTATTCGATCATGCTCAATGAACGTGGTGGTGTGATTGACGATTTGATTATTTATCGGCTCGGGGAGAATGATTACTTCATCGTGGTGAACGCTTCCATGATCGATGAGGATTATGCATGGCTCATGGCGCACAAACCGGAGGGTTCTCAGTTGGAAAATTTGAGTTCAGAGTACGTGGGCTTGGCCGTGCAGGGGCCGAAGTGCGAGGAGGTTTTCTCGAAGATGTGTCCGGGAGAAATCTTGCCGGAACACAACGGCATACGGCAATTTGTCGCGGATGGAGATACGCTGATTGTGTGTCGCACTGGTTACACCGGGGAAAATGGGTTCGAAATGTTCTGCTCGGCGGAACGAGGCGTCGAATGGTTTGAAAAAGTGATTGCGTGCGGTGCAAAACCCTGCGGACTTGGCGCAAGGGATAGTCTGCGCTTGGAGATGTGCTACTCACTGAATGGTTCTGATCTGTCGCCGGAAAAGACGCCGTTGGAAGCGGGACTCTCTTGGTGCTGCGATTTGGGCAAGGATTTTATCGGCGTGGACGTGCTGCGCGAACAGAAAGCAGCTGGGCGTCCCACGGCGTTGGTGGCTATTGAGTACACGGGAAAGGGTGCACCGCCGCGGCACGGGTATGAGGTGCAGCTCCGGGACGGCACACCGCTGGGCGAGCTGTGCAGTGGGGTACTCTCCCCGACCTTGGGCAAGGGGATCGCCATGGCATATGTGCCGACACAGCATGGCAAGGTTGGCACCGAAGTCCAGGTTGTTGTTCGCGGAAAAGCAGTGCCCGCCGTCATTGTGAAAAAACCTTTCTTAAAAAAATAATCATTCCGAACCTAAACTATTCAATCAGCCATGAGTACAATACCCTCAGACTTCAAATATTCTTCTGAGCACGAATGGATCAGCCCCGCCGCCGACGGGGTTGTAACGCTGGGCATCACCGAGTTCGCCCAGTCCGAGTTGGGTGACGTCGTCTACGTCGATCTCCCGGAGGTTGGCAACACGTACGCCGCTGGTGATGCCATCGGCGCCGTAGAATCTGTGAAAGCGGCCTCCGATGTTTACACCCCTGTGTCCGGCGAGGTCGTTGAGGTGAATGAAGAGTTGGGCAATGAGCCGGGGACGGTGAACAAGGATGCTTTCGGAGCCGGCTGGATCTGCAAGATCAAGCTGAGCGCGCCGGACGAGGTGGACGGGCTCATGGATGCCGCGGCCTACAGCGAGTTCTGTCAATAAAGCTCATCGTTTTTTCTCGCGGGGCGTAGGAGTTCACTACGGAGAAGCTCCTGCGCCCGTCTTTTTACCACTTTTCTTGAAATATTTTTCATCTATGATAACAGCACAGACCTCCTTTGAACCACGCCACATCGGTCCCAGCGAGACCGAGATCAAAGAAATGCTCGCCGAAATCGGTTTCGATAACTTGGATGCCATGACGGATGCCATCGTGCCGACGGATATACGGCTCAAGCAACTGCCGGATTTGCCGGCGCCGCTGACTGAGCAGGACGCCCTGAGTCGGCTCAAGCAGGTACTCTCTGCCAACAAGCCCGCCAAAAGTCTGATCGGTCAGGGATATTACGGCGCCTACATGCCTGCCGTGATTCAGCGCAATGTTTATGAAAATCCGGGGTGGTACACGGCGTACACTCCCTACCAGCCGGAGATAGCTCAGGGGCGGCTCGAGATGCTCATGAACTTCCAGACGATGATAGCCGGGCTGACAGGTCTCCCCGTAGCGAATGCATCGATGCTTGATGAAGGAACGGCGGCGGCAGAGGCGGTGCACCTCTGCGTGAGCAGCAAGGCGAAGAGCAATACCTTCTTTGTGACGGATTCCTGTTTCCCGCAGACGATTGAGGTGATCCGCACGCGTTGCGAGACCACGGGTGTGAAGCTGATCGTTGGGGATTGGAAGGAGTTTGACCCCGCGAGTGAACCGGGACTGGCGGGCGTTCTGGTGCAGTACCCGGATGACTTGGGACGCGTGGAAGACTACGCCGCCTTTTTTGAGAAGTGTCATGCGGACAGGGTTCTCTGCTGCGTGGCGGCGGATTTGCTGGCTCTCACGCGCTTGCGCGAGCCGGGTGCGTTCGGTGCGGACGTCTGCATCGGCACAACTCAACGTATCGGCATCCCGATGGGCTACGGCGGTCCGGCGGCGGCGTACATGGCCTGCACCGATGCGCTGAAAAGGAAATTGCCCGGACGCTTTATCGGTCTTTCCGTGGATCGCGACGGTAAACCAGCCTACCGCCTCGCGTTGCAGACGCGCGAGCAGCACATCCGCCGTGAAAAAGCTACTTCCAACATCTGCACGGCCCAGGTGCTAACGGCTCTGCTCAGTACCTTCTGCGCCATGTACCACGGACCGGAGGGGCTCTCCCACATCGCCGCCACGGCGCAGCGCCTCGCCGCTGCTTTCGCGGAGAGCATGCGTGCTGCGGAAGGCGTAGAGGTCATTGTCGGACGCCTTTTCGATACCGTGGCTCTTCGCACAAAAGGGCAAGCGGATACGCTGGTGGCGGCTGCGCTCAAGGCGGGTTACAATATCCGTCGCGTGGATGCTGACACGGTGAGCGTGTCCTTTGATGAAACGTGTACAGATGCCGATTTGGCGACGCTTTGTGCGGCGTTCGGGGTGAATCCTGCGGCGGTGAAGGATGCTCCGCCGAGTGAGAGAACGACGCCGTTCTGTACGGAAAAATGCTTCAATGCGTTCCATTCCGAGACGGAGATGATGCGCTACATTCACCGGTTGGAGATGCGCGATCTGGCTCTCAACGAGGCGATGATTCCGTTGGGGTCCTGCACGATGAAGGCGAATTGCGCCGCCACGATGATGCCGATCACGTGGGATGAAGTGACGCAGCTGCACCCCTTCGCTCCGGCCGACCAGTGCGAGGGTATGCGAGCGATGCTGCTGCAGTTGGAGGAGTGGCTGGCCAAGATCACGGGCTTCGCGGCGGTGTGTTTGCAGCCGAACTCCGGCGCGGCGGGTGAATACGCCGGTCTGCTCACCATTCACCGTTACCAGGTGGCGCAGGGAGAAGGGCACCGCCATGTGTGCCTCATCCCCGCCTCCGCGCACGGCACCAACCCCGCTTCCTCCGCCATGGCAGGATTTGCCGTGGTGCCGGTGAAGTGCGATGACATGGGCAATATCGACATCGATGACCTGCGCCGCCTCGCTGAAGAACACCGCGAGAATTTGGCCGCGCTCATGGTCACGTATCCCTCCACCCACGGGGTGTACGAGACGGGAATTGCCGATATTTGCAAAATCGTGCATGCTAACGGTGGACAGGTTTACATGGACGGCGCTAATATGAATGCGCAGTGCGGGCTCACAAACCCCGGCACAATCGGAGCAGATATCTGCCACCTCAACCTGCACAAGACCTTTGGTATGCCGCATGGCGGCGGTGGCCCCGGCGTGGGCCCCATCTGCTGCGCGCAGCACCTCGCTCCCTACCTGCCCGGGCATTTGCACGATGGTCGCGGGCGCGCGCAGGGTGCGGTCTCTTCGGCTGAGTTTGGTTCGGCGGCGGTGGATCCCATCACGTGGATGTACATTGCGATGATGGGTAGTGAGGGGCTAAAGCACGCCTCGCAGATTGCTATCCTGAACGCGAACTACGTGGCGCACAAGCTGGCGGACTACTTCCCCACGCTCTACGCGGGAGAGAACGGTCTGGTCGCGCACGAATGCATCTTGGATACGCGCCCAATGATTCACAAGAGCGGTCTTACCGTGGATGACATGGCCAAACGTCTCATGGATTATGGCTTCCACGCTCCGACGATGAGCTTCCCGGTGCATGACACGCTGATGGTGGAACCCACGGAGTCGGAGAGCAAAGTGGAGCTGGATCGCTTTGTCGAGGCGATGGTTCATATCCATGCCGAGATGACGGCTGTGGCGGATGGCCTGGTGCCCGCGAGTGACAATGTGCTGGACAACGCGCCGCACACCGCGCAGGAGGTAGCCGGCGATAAGTGGTCTCACCCCTACTCACGCAGCGCCGCCGCTTTTCCCGTTCCCGGTTTGCGTCTGCACAAGTTCTGGCCCGGCTGCTCGCGCGTGGACAACACCTACGGCGATCGCAACTTCTGCTGCACCTGCGATACCCTCTCCCTCAGCGAAGGAGATGAGTAAAATTATCAAGGTCGTCAGCTTCACCTACGCAAACTAGTCCGCCCCGGCGCCACCCGTCTGCCGGGGCGCCGGCGGGTGGCGCACGCTCCTCTTTGCTCATTTTGTACTGCGCCAATTGTCCCTCGCCTGACGAATCGGGGATTTTTCCGTAGGCCGTGCGCTTATATGGTGTTATATTGAAAAACTTTAAAGCTTCTGGAGCTTCATTCCTGCTGTCTTATGTCAGGATAGTTCAGGCGACACCATGAACTTTTCTTTCTGTCCGAGCCTGCTCTCTTGTATCACGAATCCTTTTTTTGTTTGTAGTTCATTTTTCGGAAGTGTTACAGAAGGCCATGATGAGCCAAAAATGAAAAATACGTATAGAGTTGTAAAATACCGAGTTTTAATGCAGACAATGGTGAAAAAACTTGCGTACGTGCAGTGTGCAGTGCTACACTGCATGCATGTCAATCGGTGAAAGTATGCTCTTGGAAGCCTATCGCACAGCGGGTAGGCATCTTCAAGGGAAGCTCGACGAGATAAAGGATCGTTCGTGCGGATGGATCAAAGTGCGCCCGAGCAGACCTTCTTTTGCTGATCTCGTTTTTTCAGTGGGTAACCGCATGTATGCCGTTCTCATTGTCAAATTAGAGAAATCATCGTTTCGGAACGGGAAGGGCATCACCGTCAATTTTCAGGTGATGCCGCACGAACTTAATCTCCTGTTGGAGGAATGCGAACGCTACAGGTTAGAACCGGCATTCTTTCCCCTTTGGGGAAACTCTGCAACGCCCCGGGTGAATGTCGGGTGGGATGTTGAAGAAATTATCACACAAAATCGGCAAGCCGGCACCATGACGCCGATGCTGCAGAATGGTTGGAATCTTATCGATCCGCGGTCCCAGAAGATGCTCAATCCTGCAGAAGTGAAAGATATCCCCGGCGAGGTTTTCATGAGTGAATGGGAACAGCAGAATATGAGGGTAAACTATGTGGTTAAGGATATTGAAAAGCATGGCCTGCAGATGCTCTCAGCTCAGGATATTCCGGGAGTGATGCCCAATATATGGTTCCGCAATGAAAAAGGCGTGCCGAGCTGGGTCGCGGTTCTCCCGGATAGGGGAAGCAAATCGAACGCCGATCTGCAAGAATTAAGACAGATGGTGCAGCAATCATATGCCGCCGGAGACGATAAAGGTAAGCAGCCTCCGCAAACCTTGTGGTCACGGATGCCGGTTTCGGACGAACCGTACGGAGAATACGTGGCATATGTGAAGCTGAAAAGTGCAGATCATTTTGGACGCGCTATTCTCCGCGGCGAAGTGATCTCTTTGGATTTTGACGGACTCGAAGCGCTCCCGCCGCCGTAAGGGATAGATTGATGATTTCCTCCGTGTCACGATTAACCTGCCGACTTATGCGTTGTTTTGTCTTCAGTTTTGTTCTGTGGTTTGGAGTTTTATCGTTTCTTGCTGCTGGGAGCTTAGCGTACGCTGATAATGCCCCTAACGGCACCTATGAATTTCCTGAAGCCTCCCCAAAACGCACCTAATTTTCTAACGCGACTGCCGTAGTGTCGAAGAGACGCAGTGACCCAGGGCGGCAATCATTCATGTACAGCTTGGACATCGTAGCCGAAGATGGCGGTAAAGAGGTCGGCTTTGGAACGGAGGGCCAGATTTTCGATGGTGAGGTCGTGTACGCCTTTTACCATGAGTTCGAGACGTCGTGCGTTGAAGCGCACGGAGAACTGAGATATGCGCTGGGAGTGGGCGCGTTCCATGGCGTCTGCCACGCGCAGGAGGGCGGCGAGTTTTTGAAGGCGGAGACGATCGGGTTGGCTGAGGAGGGCGTAGAAGTAATCCTCCGTTGTAGGCGCGCCGTGACGGTGGTAACGGGCAAGCATACCGATGAACTCGACATCCCGACGGGAGAGACCGAAGATTTCGGAGTTAAGGATAATGTACTGACCGTGGCGGTGGTGGGCCTTAGGATTGATGAAGGTGCCGACTTCGTGCAGGATGGCGGCAACTTTGAGGAGTAGACGGTCGTGGCGGGTGAGGTGGTGAAGTTCCTGGAGCTGGTCGAAGAGGGAGATGGCGAGTTTGCGCACGTGGCGCGCATGGGTGCGGTCAACCTTATAGCGATCTGCAAGTAGCAGGGCGAAGTGGATAACCTCTTGTTCGAGAGCGAAGTTATCCTTGCGTGCGGGAAGGAGGTTGCGCAGGAAGGCACCGCTGTATTGCTCCTGAGGGAAAAGGAGCTGTTGGGCGCGGAACTCCCTGGCAATATCGTGGAAAATGATGACAGAGGGGAGCAGAGCGCCTACGCCGGCGTAATTTTCATCAAATCTCTCCATGCGTTGGTCGGAGGAGAGGGAGGCAAGAAGAGTGGCCAGTTCCTGTAAGTCGGCAGGTGATACGGCATCCTGCGCAAAAATGGAAGAGTGGATGCGGTGAAAGTCCGGGCCGAAGACGACCATGGCGGCCGGATGCTCGGGGAGGACTGACTCGGCATCGTGGAAGAGTTGCTCAACGACACCGCGGATATGTTCACGGATGAGTGAGGATTCCAAGTCGGCAGCGCCGGAAGCTGCATCGCCGATAGACACCCCGGTACGGTGCGCGCCCATTCGATAGCTGGCGTAGTAGGTGATACGCCCATGGTCGAACACGAGAAGGCGTGTGTTGCCCGGTCCGACGTGCAGCACCGGAATGCTTTGATCGGCCAGTTCCGGGCGGTCGGCGAGCAACTCTTTCATGTTGAGGTAGAGAAGGCGTGTCATTTCACCGTCATCCATGACCTCCAGATGCAGGCCGCAGGAGTTGAGCAGGCGATTCATGACAGCGTCCATGAACCGGATACTCATCAGCACATTGCTGCCGAGCAAGCGCGGAGTGATGTTTTCACCATATTCCTTCAGCAGCGTTTTGTAGCCGTTGATGATATGGACACAGCGATCCATCGTTTCACGCCGGATAATGCCGCCGGAAAACACATCCTTGGCCAACTCGATGGGTTGACTGAGCACATCCAGCACACGCACCCCGGCGTCAGAGGACTCCGCCACCATCATTGAGACGGCATCGGCGCCAATGAAGATGATGGCTTGCACTTGCGGGGTTGGGCTGGGAGGAATGGCTGCGTCCATGCGCATCTCATCCTACCCCACCACGCGATACAAAGCAAGAGGATTTTTTGCTGCAAAAGAAGCGGCAGCGAGACGCGGAAAGCTTGACAAAGAGGGTGCGAGGGCGTATAGTGCGCGCGTATGAGCGCGAGCGCGACAAGTTACAAGGAGAGCATCTTTCTGCCGGATACCACGTTCCCGATGCGCGGGGACTTGACGCAGAAGGAGCCGCAACGACTGAAGAAATGGGAAGAAGAGAGGTTGTACTCGCGCATTATAGAGCGTCGGAAAAAGCAGGACGCGCCGAGTTTTGTGTTGCATGACGGACCTCCCTTTGCGAATGGGGATGTACACATGGGTACTGCGCTCAACAAGGTACTCAAGGACATGATAGTAAAGAGCAAGACGATGGCGGGGTACTATGCGCCCTTTGTGCCGGGCTGGGATTGTCATGGCCTGCCCATTGAAGCAAAGGTGGTGAAGGAGGCTCAGGGATTGGAGCCTGCGGAGATCCGCCGACGCTGTGCCGAGTTTGCGAGGACGTATATCGACCAGCAGCGCGCTTCCTTCCGTCGGCTTGGCGTGTTCGGCGATTGGGAGAATCCGTACATCACCATGGATCCGTCGTACGAGGCGTGGGTGCTGCGTGTGTTTGCAAAACTGGTGGAGGCCGGGGCTGTTTACCAGTCTATGCGCCCGGTGCAGTGGAGCTATGCGCATCACACGGCGTTGGCAGAGGCGGAGGTCGAGTACCAAGAGGACACTTCCACGGCCATTTACGTGGCTTTCCCCATGCCGGAGCCGGTGCATGGGTATGCGTGCAAACTTGTCATCTGGACGACGACGCCGTGGACACTGCCGAGCAACTTAGGCATCGCTCTCCACCCGGACAGCGTTTATGTGGTGCAAAAGTTTTGCAAGGGCGGCGCAGAGGAGATATACCTTTTGGCACGGGATTTGGTGGAAACATTCTGCGCGAAATGCGACTTTGAGGCCGGAGAAGTACTGGCGGAGCTGCCGGGGCGCGAGCTTGAGGGAAAGAAGGCGGAGCATCCGTTCTTGGATCGTGATTCGCTTATCATGATGGGGCAGTTTGTGACCATGGACACTGGTACGGGCGCGGTACATATAGCCCCTGGACATGGTGCAGATGACTACAACGTGGGTATGCAGTACGGGCTGCCGGTGCTGTCCCCGGTGGATGATGATGGACGCTACACGGCAGAGTGCGGCGTGCCGGCATTGGTGGGCAAGCATGTGTTTGACAGCAATGAAGATGTCATCCAAATGCTCGTGGAACGCGGGTTGCTGCTTGGTCGTGAGGAGTTCACGCACCAATACCCGCACTGCTGGCGTTCCAAGACGCCTATCATATTCCGCGCTGTGAAGCAATTTTTCATCAGCATGGAAAAACTGCGTCCTCTGGCTCTGGAGCAGATCGACCACACAAAGTGGGTGCCTGCTTGGGGGCGTAATCGTATTTATAGCACCGTGGAAGCAAGGCCCGACTGGTGCATCTCACGCCAACGCACGTGGGGAGTGCCGCTGCCCGTGTTTTACACGGCGAATGACGAGCCCGTTCTTCGGGCGGATATTGTGCGTCGCGTGGCGGATTTGGTGGAGGAACACGGTACCAACATCTGGTTTGAGCTGAGTGATGCGGAACTTTGCGGAAAGCTGGGATTGCCCGCCAATTTGCGTAAGGGGAGGGATACGTTGGACGTGTGGATCGATTCTGGTTGTTCGCATGTGGCAGTGCTGGAGCATCGGGAGGGGCTGTGCGCTCCCTGCGATGTATATTTGGAAGCCACGGATCAGCATCGTGGGTGGTTTCAAAGTTCACTGATGCTTTCCTGCGCTTGGCGCGGGGCCGCGCCTTACAAGCAGGTACTCACACACGCCTTCGTCGTGAATCAGGATCGCTCGAAGCTTTCAAAAAGCGCTCAGGAGGGATACAAAAAACCAACTAATGCCAAGTATTTTTACGAGAAATACGGCGCAGACATCGTGCGCCTTTGGGTGAGCAGCGTGGATTGGCAAAATGAGGTGCCTTTCGGTGAGGATTTGTTTAAGCAGATTACTGAGCCTTACCGCCGCTTGCGCAACACACTGCGCATTCTGCTGGCCAATTTGAAGGGGTATGACGGTTGCCGCCCGAAGCTGCTCGATCCGCTGGATGCCTGGATACTTGAGCGGTTGAATGCGCTGATTCGTGAGGTGCGTTCGGCGTACGAGACGTACGAGTTCCGGAAGGTTTTCTCGTCAATTAATCAATTTTGCACCGGTGAGCTTTCCTCACTCTACATCGACATCACAAAAGACAGCCTGTACTGCGATGCAAAGGATTCGCCGCGGCGCTTGAGCAAGCAGTTCGCTATCTCGAAAATTTTTGATGCGTTGGTGAAACTGCTCGCTCCGATACTGGCCTACACCTGCGATGAAGCGTGGGAGCATGCCGGACATAGTGACTCTGTGCATGAGCAGGATTTTCCGGAAGCTGACCCGGCGTATGACACCGGACTCACACCCGTGTTTACCCGCTTGCAGCAGATTCGCAGCGTCATTCAAGTGGCCATTGAGGCACAGATCAAGGCCAAAGTTTTCAACAAGAACAACGAGGCCGTGGTGCAGATTACTGTGCCGGCTCAGGAAGATGAAGCCGTCCTCGCCCTGCTTCGGAATACGGATTTTGCCAAGGAGTTCTTTATCGTGTCTGATGTGCAAGTGCAAGTGGGTGACCAGCTGGTTGCTGTTGCAGCGAAGAGTCCGCACAACATGTGTCCTCGGTGTCGTCGCTATGAGCCTGCAGCCGATGCAGAAGGATTATGCGAGCGTTGTGCAGTGGTGATGCATGACTGAATATCAACATTCTTTTCTATCATGGACAAAACGACGACGCCTCCTGCCCGAGTAAAAGTGAGCGCTATACTTGTGCTATGCATAGGATTGCTCTACATATTGGACCAGCTCACCAAGTGGTGGATTGTACTTTGCTTTACGCCACCGCATGAGCTGACGCATGTGGTGACGGACCGGGTGCCAGTCCTGTATGACAATGGCATCTTGCATTTTGACATCATCCGCATCCACAATACGGGAGTTGCCTTTGGCCTGGCCAATGGTGAGATATGGGCGCCTTTTGTGTTTTTCGGAATACAGGTTTTGGCGCTCGTGGGACTTTACCTGCTTTATCGTCGGGGCTTTTTCAATACAAAGCTGCTGAAAGCGGCGTGGGTTTTTGTGGTGGCCGGAGTGCTGGGAAATATGACGGATCGTTTGCTGCAGGGCTTTTTTGTGGAGGGTGCTGAAAGTATGAGCTTCTGGGAGAAATTGACAAGCGGGTATGTGGTCGATTTTCTGGATTTTTGTTTTCCGTGGATTGCGGCAGATGGTTTCCCCGGCGGTTACCACTGGCCCGCCTTTAACATTGCGGATTCTTGCGTGTGCATTGCCACGGCTCTCTTCATCATCTCTGCGTTCTTTTTTGAGCCGGATCATACTCCCGTGGACAATGTGCAGGAAAATCCCCAATCGTGACAGGACCCCATAAATACCCCTGACATGCCAAAGAAAGCATTGATATCCGCAGCGTTGCTTCCCCTATTGGGATGTGCTACGGCGTACGCAGGGTTTACTCATCCTTTGCAGCAGGTTTCTCTCTCATTCGGACAAAAACAGGCTACGGTTACTTTTGAAGCGGATGATCTTATCACGGAGTCCCGGAGTTTATGTGACTGTACGAGAGTGACTCATCAAGGGACGACGCTTACTGCACAGGTGGATGTGAGCGACTTCGCACAGAGTGTGCAAAAGCAGATCGAAGCCAGAACCGCAGACGGAAAAACGACACGGCTTACCATGGATATACGCGTGCCGCAGGCGGTGGAATTGAGCGCACGAAGCCTCATATGGAAACGAGGCGGTAAGACTACTCCGCAACAGTTGCGTGTCAACATTCCGCAAGGATCCCCGGTGAAGGTGTTGACGCGCGCCGATCTCTCCGGCGATGCTTTCACGTACACCGCTAAAACGATGAAGGAAGGCTCCGCTTACATTGTGGAAGTTGTGCCTAAAAGTACGGATAAACCAGCGCTCGACCGACTCATTATAAGAACCGATAGTACCGATGCACGTTACGCCGGTTACATCGTTTATCTCTCCATTCAACCCTGAGCCTGCTACCTGAATTTATGGATAAGTTAATCGTCGAAGGAGGTTACAAATTAAAAGGAACGGTCAATATCAGCGGTTCTAAAAATGCATCGCTTCCTATTCTTGCCGCCGCGTTGTTGACAGACGAACCGGTGCGCATTTCTCGCGTTCCGGATGTATCGGACACCAATTACATGATCCAGATACTCAGTCAGCTTGGCGCATCGGTGGAACGCTCCAGCGGCACGGTGCGCATTGATTCTCCGGATGGTATCAGCTCCAGCGCCAGTTACGAACAAGTGCGCAAGATGCGGGCATCCATCTGCCTGCTTGGACCGATGATGGCACGCATGAAAAGATGCACACTGCCGCTGCCGGGCGGGTGTGTGATAGGAGACAGGCCGGTAGATTTGCACGTGCGGGCAATACAGGCGTTGGGAGCTCGGGTTCGCATTAAGGGCGGTAATTTGGTGATTGAAGCTCCCAACGGGTTGGTGGGAGCGACGGTAGACATGCGTGGCGACAATGGTCCCACGGTGCTGGGTACAGACAATTTGATGATGGCTGCGGTCCTGGCGCGAGGAACGACGATTATTGAATCTGCCGCACGTGAACCGGAGGTGGTGGACTTGGCTAATTTCCTCAATAAGATGGGTGCTCAGATTGAAGGAGCGGGGTCGCGCACGATCACGATTCGCGGGGTGGAGCGGCTTCATGGTTGTGAACACACGGTAATACCGGATCGTATTGAGGCGGGGACCTTCATGGTGGCCGGGGCGCTTATCAGCGAGGGAATTACCATCAACCGCGTGTGCCGAGAGCATCTGCAGGCAGTGGCAGGTATGCTTTCCGAATGTGGACATGTCGTGCAGTTCAGCAGCGATGGAGCTTCCGTGTATGTTGCCCCGGGAACTCAACCGAAGGGTGGAAAAATCACCACGAGCCCTTACCCGGGATTCCCCACGGATATGCAGGCGCAGATGACTGCCCTGTTCTCGGTGACTCCCGGTATCAGTGTGGTGAAGGATACGATTTTCCCGCAACGTTTCATGCACTGCTCCGAATTGAAGCGCATGGGCGCCAATATCAAGATGGACAATGGAACTGCCGTGATTACCGGTACGGAGAAGCTCTCTGGCGCTCCGGTGATGGCGAGCGATTTGCGTGCCAGCGCGGCGCTTGTACTGGCTGCTTTGGCGGCGGAGGGAGTGACGGAAATACACCGCCTCTACCATATCGACCGTGGCTATGAGATGCTGGACGACAAGCTGCTCGGCTTGGGGGCGCATGTAAGCCGTGTGGCGGATCCCGGGACGATGGCGGAGAGTTAGCGAGCCTCACCCGGCGTACCGCCGGAACGGGGCAATTTTCATACCGTGAATGGGCGAAATCCCGAGCGGTGTTGAGCTAACGAACGGTTTCGGATCCCGTGTGGTATGATTAGGGGTTATCTTTACTCAGCTGGTTCTTTGCCTTAAGAATTTTTCTTCCCTCACTGAGGAAGTCTGTAGCATCGTTTATGCAGTCGGCGTTTTGCCCTTTGGATACGCGATTTAATGAATTGGCTACATTGAGAAGCTTCCTCCCAAACGTTTCAAAACGCTTCGAGTCACCTTTATTTGCCGCGTCAATACACGCCCGAACGTACGTGGTCCAATTTTGTTTAAGTTTTTCAATTTGCCCGTAGTCATTTACATTTCCGGGGACAAAAGCAGAGGAAGTGAGATACCGCCCCATTGCTCGAGTCGATCTTTCTATCATTCTTTGCAAACGTTGAGACTTTTGCTCCTTTTCCCACTCGGATTGCTCGGCATCCATTTGGGTTTCTGCTTCTTTGCGGGAGGCTTCGTCCCGTTCCCTTTCCTCTTTTTCAAATTGCTTCTCGCGATCTAATAAAGCTATTCTGTGCTCTTGCTCCTTTTCCAATTCTTCTGCTCGAGCCTTTCTTTCAGCTTCCAAACGTTCACGACGTTCCTGGATAGCTCGTTCTCTTTTTTCCTTGGCTTTGAGGGCGATCTCCTTTCTTAATTCCTGATTGTTCTCTTTCAGGGCGGTTACCTCCCCGCTGAGAGCCTCGCGTTTTTTGACTTCTGCGTCATAAGCAGCTTGGGCATCGCTGAATTCTTGTTCGGCTACCCTGAGTTCGTTATGAATCTTCTTCAACTCCGTATCACAATCGGCGTTTTTGAAGTACATCCAACCTCCCCATATGAGGGTCAGCACAGCCAGAAGTTTGAGTAGAGCGTCCATGTTTCAAGGGAAATGTTAAATACTTTCGAGTTGCTTTTTCAGTTGCTCTTGCTGTTTTTCCAGTCTGGATTTTTCGTTGTTAAGTTGTCGAATGCCAAGGGTATTTACTTTGGATTTAGTAGCGGTAATTTCTTTCCGAAGGCGCTCAATCTTCTTTTGCGTATTTTCGATGGAGGATTCGAGATTTGAGTTTTGAGAGTAGTAGTATCTGCCGCCGAAAATTGAGGCGATGATGACGACGATGAGTCCGATGTTAATGAATTTTTCCATGTGTTAGTTAAGGGTTGAGAGAAGTTTCAGAATTGTCCGAGGCATCCAATTCTTCGGACTGTCGGAGCAGGAGTTGGCGAGCCTTGACGGCATTCAGCAGGTTGTTGGAAGCTTCGATGATTCTTTTCGCTTGATTTGAATATAACTGAGTGTTTCCTGTGAGGACATCCGCAGAGTCAGCAAGTTCCTGAACTTGTACCTGCAGCAGGCTTGCCTTGTTTGCGTCTCCTCTGGTGGCAGCGTTGATCAGGACTTGTACAGCCACTCTCCAATTTCCATGAATGAGCTGCAACTTCTCCAGGGACTCGCCACGGAGAGCCTCCAGACAAGGCGAAGTTCTGTAGGCACTGAGGATGCGGCGCGACTCGAAGATTTTGCGCAGCAACATCTTGTTCTCGCGAAGAAGTGTACGCCTGACCTCAGCGCGTTCAAGCTCTGAGAGAGTTGATTCCTCTCGCTCGCTTTCCAGTAAATCGTCTCCGGGGCTTGTCGCCTTCTGGATGGCATCCATCCCTTCTGTGAGTTCCTTTTTCAAAGTGAGCTGTTTTTTGAGCGCACGAAGCTCGCTTTTGAGTTCAAGCTTCATTTCGCGCAGTTCTTTGATCATAGCCCTGTCGGCCTCGTATGCGTCTTTTTCTTCTGCCAACTGGGCGGCAGAGTCCTGTAACTGCGCCTCTGCCCTGTGCATAGCTCTCTCCGAAAACAAGCAGAGTGCGAATAGGCAAAGAGCCCAGATAACAGCCAAGCCAGTTGCTATTCTCAAAGCTATGCGAACCTTCTTTTGCATGTGTTTATTCCTCTCTGAGCAGAGCATTTAGCTCGGTTACTTGGTCTTCCAGTTTGTCAATTTCGCGCGATAATTCGTGCGTATCAATACCTGAACGTTTGTGATCTACTCTGACAGCTTCGCGCTCCACCCTCTTAATTCGAGCGTTCACCTGATCTGCCTTTTGTTCCAGCTGGCCGGCGCGTTGATAATAGTACGTCCCTGCGCATACTGAAACTACCAGTATAACCGCTACGACGATGTCCGTAACCAGCTCAGGATGAAGTTTTTCTTTCAGTGATGACATGACGTGTAGGAAACATCTGAAACAGACGTGCCCACAATCAAACGCCTCGGTTATCCCCCTTTGAAAGCGGCGTCGAGCGGGGCATGCCCCAGTTGTAGAGTTCCAGTGGAAACAGTATATCTCTTTTCAAA
>CANQAC010000019.1 GCA_947589345.1 uncultured Akkermansia sp. | reverse complement strand
AATGCGGAGGGCTTTTGTTTGTTAAGTGCAATTTTTCAATGATTTAGGGAAAAATGAAGCGTAAACGGATTAGCAATCCGCTATAATATGCGGCGACAGGGAACAATTCTGACTGAGGGAAGGAGGGTTGAAAGCCTTCAGAAAGGGGAGTCGCGCGATGGCTGCGACGTGAGAGCAGTTCCGCTCCCGGTCAATGACTCAACTAACCCCATCCATCTATGCCCAAAGTAATATGTTTTCGCGCCACAGACATCATGTGTGAAGCAATTGATCGAATTATGGACGAACGGTTGATAGACCGGACGACCGTCATTAAACTGGCCCTTTACCATTTCGACACGTACATGCGACAAGGGAAGACACGCAGCAAGAATCTTTATGAGATTGTGGACGACCTGGAGCAGAATGCAGATCCGCAGCAGATGCGGTTTGCATCATTCAGTGTATCGCGCGGGGGGCAGGGCGTGGCGGAGCAGCCGGGCGGCTTACTTAAGGACGCGCCCGATTTCACGGTTGGCCGCTACAAAGATGGGGATGGCCGAGACGAGGACGCAGCCGAGCAAAGTGTATGAGATCAAGTAGATTTCCGGCAAGATGTCGGAGAGAGAAAGCATGTAGTTGCCCAGCTTGAGAATTTGGGTGATGATGATACGCTGAAAATACATGAAAGAGACGATGGCCGCCGCAAAGGAAAATGCCACAATCAAGAGATTTTCCACGATAAAGGTTCCGACGAGCATGATGGGATGGATGCCAAAACTCTTCATGAGGGTGTAGATATATTCATTCTGGCGATATTCCATGCCGGCCAGAGCAGTGAGGAGAATGCCGACAATCGCGCTGATACCAAGGCAGAATGCGAAGCGGCACTGCACCTGCTTGTCGAGTACATCATCCATGCGTTGCAGCAGGGGACCTGCCGAAATGACGGATGCAAACAATTTTTCATAGCGTTGGAGCAAGTTGATGAAGCGTTCAATACGCATCACCGATTCGGAGGACTTTAAGTGACGAACCCGGAAGATAACGGTGCTGAGCGGACGAGAGGCGCTTTCGTATAATTGGGCAGGTATGCGATCCGCCGTTACGAACACGGCGCCGGATCGTATGACGCGCAGCAGGGTGTGTCCTTCCGGCAAGTTGCGCACCATCACGGGAACGCGTCTGTCGTGGATTGTTACCTCACTCGGTCCCGGCGGCAGCAACGGAGCCTTTTCCGATTGAAGGAGAGTGGGCCCGCCACTGGGCGCCATGAGCGGCAGAATGTTGTGCAGCTGCCGGAAATCTACGGTATACACGTGGACGTTCGCTCCGTTGGCTGTTTTGGCCGAGTCCACCACGTGTATTTCGTACGATTCGGCGTCCAACAGGCGCTTGATATCCGGTTGAGATGGTACGTAGATGGGGGAATGATCGCGGGCAGAGAGCGTTGCCACGACAGTATCGGCGCCTCGAGAGATGAGTTCGTGGCGTACGATGTCCAGAGTGATCACATAGCCGCCCAGAGCGGCCAGCGCGCTGAGCGTAAGAAAATAGACCACCAGAACACGCGCTATGGGGCTGGACAGACGCGTGAACCAGCGATGAATTGTATCCTTAGCAAGATACAGGGTGGTCAAAATCAATGAGATCATCAGCTAAATCCAGCAGGCGTGCATCATGGGTGCAGATGATGCAAATACGGCTAGCAGCATCCTTCAGCACAAGTTTCTTGATGATATTGGTATTGTCGTCATCCAGACCGGAAGTCGGTTCATCCAGCAGCACAGTGGGGGCGTTCTTCATGAGCGTGCGAGCCAGAGCGGCACGCTGGGCTTGCCCGCCGGAGAGTTTATCGGCCCGTCGGTGACGCAGCTCCTGAAGGCCCAGATCTGTGAGCAGTTCCTCGCAGAGTGGTTTCCAGAGGCGTCCGGGGAGCATCGCCATTTCCGCTGCGAGGTGCAGATTGCGTTCCACGCTCATGAGCGGGAGCAGGTTGATTCCTTGGAACATGTAGGCTACGCCGCGCCGGTGGTAGCGACGGCTGGTCACCTTGAGCCCGTCAGGAGTGATGATCTTGCCGCTGTCAGCTTTCAGATAGCCGGCCAGCAGCTTCAGGAGGGTTGTCTTGCCGCTGCCTGAGTAGCCTTTCAGCACGGTGATACCCGGCCGAAAGGTGTGCGAAAAATCATCCAGCACTTTCTCCCGGCGTGTGTACCCGAAGCAAATATGATCGCACACGAGATTCATGGCGCGCTGTCCGACGTATCAGATTTTGGGCGGATGATCAGGTCGCGGTCAGCGACGAGGAAAAGGTCATAATCAGGGTACACGATGCTGACGAGTTGTTGCCAATCTTCGCAATCCGCTGCGGCGGGGTGGGTGAGCAGGTCGATTTTGCGCACGCGTTTGCTGCCGGTGCCGGAGGAGTACATGAGCGTCGCTTCCACGTTGCTGCCGAGCATTTTGTAGGCTGTGGGATGGTCTTCGAGAGGAATTTTGAAGAAATAGACGAGCATATCGCTATTTGCGCCGGCCCGTTCCACTCGGCGGAATGCATAGGTGCCGCTGAGTTGCTTGCCGCCCGGTAATTTGACGGATACGCTGAAGGATTCTCCGGGGAGGAGCGTGAGGTTCGTATCACTGACGCGAATTGTTATGTAAAAAGCGGAATCATCGCAGACGGTAGCGAAAGGTTGGGCGGTATTCGGCGTGTACTCGAAAGTGGTTGCCGATTCATCCGGCATGGGGAAGTGGTATTGCAGGCGGCCGGTGAAGGGCATACGCAGGGTGAGAAGCTCGTGTTTGGTGTCAAACTCAAGCCGTTTACGGCGTTCTGCAGTATCCAGTTCGCGCCGGTTCAGGGAGATGCGTTCATCGATATCGATGAGAGCTTCCTGGGTAGCATCCTCGTTATTGTCCGGTTTGTAATCCTTGGCGTAGGCGCGTTCGCTTTCGCTGAGGGAGAGGTAGAAAGTCAGCTTTTCGCGTTGTAGTTCCAGTTTACGTATTTCGTCTTTTTTATTAAGCCGCTCGCGTTGGATAGCCAGTTCCATATCCTCGCGTTCTTCAGCGGTTTTATCTTTGTCCATGACCGCGATCACGGTATCCTTTTCCACGCGCTGCTCGTTGCAACGCAGCAGGTCGCTCACGATCCCTTTGGACTGGAAAGAAAGGGTTGCAACTTGCTCAGGCACGACCTTGGCATCGTATTTGCCGATGAGAATCACGTCCGCACGGCCTGCTGCCGAAAGCAGCAGGAGGAGCGCAGAAATAATCAAAGGGCGCTTCATGTGTAACTTACATCGGGAATCCGAGTCCGCCGGTGACTTTGCGCATCTCGGTTTCGGCCATGCTTTTGGCCCCTGTCAGGGCGTCCTGCACAGCTTTCAGCACGATGGTCTGCAAGAACTCGGCATCATCCGGATCAATGACAGATGGGTCAATAATGAGTTGGGTGAGGTTACCGGAGCCGTCAGCCGTAGCTTTTACTTTTCCTCCGGCGGCCTCAGCGCAGAAATGTTTTTCGGCCAGGCGGGCCTGAGCCTGCGCCATGCTGGCCTGCATGGCCTGGGCTTGTTTCATGAGTTTTTGCAAGTTCATGATGGTGGGATGATTTTGGCTTCAAATTCGCGAAGGGCCAATTCAATGAGCGGATCGCGGTAAAAATCTTCATCGGAGAGGGCCCTGTTTCCCTTCTTGGTCGAGGAAGTTTGTTGTGCGGCAGGCTTCGGAGCGGCTTCCTTTTTAACGGGAGCCGGTTGCGGTTCAACGGGAGGAGGCGGTTCCTCCTCGATTGTCGGTGCGGGCACACCGGCATCCGTCACCACTCGAAAACGCGTCACATCACGCCCGCAGATATTCTGCACCGCGGAGCGAAGCAGATCCACCACATCATCGCTCAGCAGAGCATCGCGGCTTGCGGTGTCATCCGGGTTGATGGCAATCGTTACCAGACCATCTTCTTCGCCCACAAAAAGCGTATTGCCGAGCATGCAGGTTTTCAGCGGGGCTTTTTGACGAGCTTCCCGAACCGCTTGTTCCCACACCTCATTGGTGAAAGCCTTGTCGTCAGCGGGAGCCGGGAAAACCGGAGCAGCGTCGTTGATGGGGTCGATCGGGGGGGGGGCATCGACTGTCGCAGGAGCCGGTTGTTGCGGTTCCGGAACGGCTTCCTCTTTTTCCACAACGGCGGCGGCAGCCGGGGGAGCGCTTGGAGCGGGCAGAGGAATATCCGGCAGCACCTCCGTCGCAATGGGCGTTTCCGGCAGGGGAGCGCCATTCAAAGCTTTGATGATATCGCTGATATTAGCTTGAGCCAGGGAATGGACTGCCTGGATGATGCCCAGCTCCAAATGCAGGCGTTTATTGGTACTCCAGCGCATTTGTTCTTCGGCGTTGGAGAGAGCTTCCATCATATGGACAATTTTATCGAGCGGGATGCGTGATATATGCTGGATGAGGGGTTCCTGCCAAGCCGACGGGATATTGGCTTTGCTTTCCTGCGGCGCCACTTTCGCTACCAACAACTCACGCACGGTACCCATCATTTCCGCTAAAAATTGCCCCATGTCGCGTCCGGCCTCCGATAGCTCATGAACCAGGTGCAGCAGACTCGGCAACTGACGATCCAGCATATACGCGACGGCACGTGCCACGATTTCACGGCCGGTGATGCCGAAGATATCATTCACATTGCGCTCGGTGATATGGTTGCCGCAGAAGGAGACCAACTGGTCAAGCATGGATTGGGCGTCGCGCATACCGCCATCGGCCACACCGGCAATGGCGAAAGCCGCCTCTTCACTCAGGTCCACTCCTTCCAGTTTTGCTATGTGGATGAGGTGTTTAGCGATAACATCCGCCGGTATCGGGCGCAAATCAAAGCGCTGGCAGCGGGACAGGATTGTGGGCAGAATCTTGTGCGGCTCCGTGGTCGCAAAGATAAACATGACATGCTTAGGCGGTTCCTCAAGCGTCTTGAGCAGAGCATTGAATGATTCCTTGGTGAGCATGTGTACCTCATCAATGTAGATGATGCGGAACTGTCCGCGTGTAGGGGTGAATTGCACATTGTCACGCAGATCACGGATGTTATCGATGCCACGGTTAGATGCGCCGTCTATTTCCAGGACATCCAGGCTGGTGCCTTCCGCGATTTCCCGGCACACATCTTCATCCGGGTCAAAATCGACTTTGGGACCGCCGGTGCAGTTGAGAGCCTTAGCAAAGATACGCGCCGTGGAGGTTTTGCCGGTACCGCGAGGTCCTACAAACAGATACGCGTGTGCCAGGCGTTTCTGCTCAATGGCGTTGCAGAGCGTTCGCACCACGTGCTCCTGCCCGAGTACGTCCTTGAATGTACGCGGGCGATACTTCCTGGCAAAGACCTGATAACTCACGCTTTTAGCCTACACCTCTCCCCCTGAAAAAGCAAGCGTTATTTTATGCGTGTTCCAAGCGGGGAATGGCTCATTTTCCCGATTTTTTAAAGGAGTGTCGCGAGGCGTTCTTTTTATCTTGACTATCTCTTTCAGAAAAGGATAATCGCAGGAGAATGGGGAAGGAGGCATCAGGCCATGCACGACACGAGTCCGACGATAAGCGTACTAGTACCGATCTATAATGTGGAACGATACTTGAGGCAGTGTCTGGAAAGCTTGAGGGCGCAGACTCAGAAGGGGATAGAGGTCATCCTCCTAGATGACGGGAGTACGGATGGGTGTGCTGAGATATGTGATGAGTACGTGGCGAAGGACGGCAGATTTCGCGTCATTCATAAGGAGAACAGCGGGCTGGGAGCATCGTATAACGTGGGGCTGAGCGAGGCAAGAGGCGAATATATAGGAATTGTAGAGAGTGATGATTGGGCGGAACCTCACATGTACGAGACGCTTCACGGGCTAGCCGTGCGGCACGGAGTGGAAGTGGTCAAAAGCAATTTTTACCAATATACCGGGAGGACAGGGGACGTACCGGTGAATATCATGCCGCTGGGAGACACGGATCACGTGATTGATCCACATGAGTGCAGCGAGATTTTTTATGCTCAGCCGTCCATTTGGTCGGCTCTGTACAAAAGAAGTTTTTTGGAGGAGCATCATATTCGATTTTTGGAAACTCCCGGGGCGTCGTTTCAGGATAACGGTTTCAATTTCAAGGTATGGGCTAAGGCGTCACGCGTATGGCTCGCCTCCTGCTGTCTCTACCACTACCGCAGGGATAATGAGAATGCATCGGTAAAAACACCCGGTAAAGTATTCTGCATCGCTGATGAGTGGCACGAAATTGAGCGTTACATGTCAGAGTACCCGGACGAGGAGGTGAAGGCTCGTCCCGTGATGCACCAGGCAAAGATGATGGCCTATATGTGGAACCGCGATCGATTGAGCGGGGGGGAGCAGCGGGCCTTCGAAGAATTGCTGTCAAAGGAATTCAGGGATGTGATACGCCGGGGAGAATTGAACCCCAAGTGTTTCCCGCGGGCGGACTGGCTACGGATTCAAGGAGTTCTCTACCGGGATGCGCCGCTCAAACGCATTGGGTTGTATATGCTGCGTTGGGTCAATCAAATTGGGCGTCTTTTCGTGAAGAGAAAAACGAAAAATGACGTGGAGGAGAGCATATACTTGTGCGGGTTGTTCCGCAAGCGTCGGGCGGCAGTGGATTCACGGCGCCCGACCATCAATGGAGGCTTGCACCCGGTGAGCGCTGGGAAGCGGGACAACGCCAATTTTGGCGCTATGCCCGGCAAAGTCCGTTGACACGCCCGGTAAATTGGGGTATGGTGGTGGGCAGATATGGGCGGACTCATCATAGCACCAAAAGCGAGGGTATTTCACGGTCACGATTGGGTGTACGGCACGGAGGTGCGTGCCGTGTTCGGCAACCCGCAACCCGGTGATGTGGTGGCTCTTAAGGATCATCGTGATCGCTTCCTCGGTTCTGCTCTCTATAATCCGCGTTCGCAAATTGTGGCGCGTCGGTTCTCTCGCCGTAAACAACAACTTGACGCCGATTTTTTCCGGCGGCGCGTTCACCAGGCTGTCGAGTTGCGCAGGCAAAAATTGGGCAGTGAGGAGTTGATGCGCGAGGTGTGGAGCGAAAGCGATGGATTGCCCGGTCTCATCGTGGATCGTTATCGCGATGTGTTGGTGGTGCAGATGCTCACGCTGGCGATGCTTTTGCACGAGTCGGAGATTGTGGAAGCCTTGCGCGAGGAATTGCAACCTGCGTGTGTTCTGGTGCGCAATGATTCTCCCGTATTGGCGGCGGAAGGGATAGAACCGGATACGCATATCGCCTTTGGCAACATGCCGCCGCCTTTTGTTGTCACCGGTCGCGGGTTGAAGTTTGAGGTGGATCCTGCGCACGGACAGAAGACAGGTTTGTACTTGGACCAGCTTGATAACTACGGCCAGGTGGCCCAATATGCCAAAGGGAAGCGTGTGCTGGATTGCTTTTGCAATCAGGGAGGCTTTGCGCTTGCGTGTGCGAAAGGAGGGGCGGCGGACGTGACCGCGGTGGATATCTCGGAGCTGGCGATGCAGGCTGTACAGAGAAATGCGCAGCTCAATGGCGTGAGCTTGCACCGTGTGGTGGCAAATGCATTCGACATGCTGAGCGCGGAGAGCGAAGCTGTGCGCAAGGGAGGCGATTCCAAGTGGGACGTCATCGTTCTGGATCCACCGAGCTTCACGCGGAACCGGAAATCATTGAATGGAGCCTTGAGGGGGTACAAAGAGATTCATTTGCGGGCGCTACAGATGCTTCCGGTGGGCGGGATTCTTTCCACTTTCTGCTGCTCGCACCACATGAGTCGTGAACTGTTCATGCAAGTGATTGCCGAGGCAGCTGTGGATGCACATTGCACACTGCGGTTGGTAGCGGAACACGGCCAGCGCGCGGATCATCCGGTTTTGCTCAATATCCCGGAAACTCAGTACCTGCGCGGGTTCACCTTTGAATTGGTGGCGGGGAGGTAGAAGGACGTTCCCGCGCTACTTGTTGTCAGGCCTGTACAGTGAGCCGCGGCGTGAGAATCATGCGCGAGTATTGTCCGGGTTGCACATGAGTGCGCGGCCAGACGATGCAGTCATCAAGCTTTACTCCGGCAGGGATTACCGCCCCCTGGCATACCACGCAATCTTCGCTTATCTGCGCGGCGGGCGAGATGACGGCTTCCGGGTGGATACGCTCACGGGAGGTGATTTCCAGCAGAGCATTCAAATAATCCTTTGGCGACCCAAGCTCGTGCCAGTTGCACCAATTTGCCACGTATCCTCCCACTTGCCCCCGACGGATGAGATTCAGCCAAATGGGCATCATTGAGAATGGCTCGTCTTCCGGGACATCCGGGAAGAGCTGTGCGACTTCCGCCTGCATAATGTAGATGCCGGCAAATTGGTAACTTCCCGGATCGATACCGAGGGCGTGGCGCATGTCAGTGATGCGTCCGGTGTTTGCGTCGAACCCCACGTTGATTTTTCCATCAACACTGCGCAGAGCCATCGTCACCATATTGCCGGCGCGCCGATGCTCCGCCAGCAGGTCGGATACCGGAAAGTCACTTAAGATATCCCCATTTTGCACAATGAGCGGTTCTCGCGGATTGACTCGAGGCATGATTTTGCGTACACCTCCGCCGGAATCCAGAGGTTTTTCCTCATGACTCAAGAAGACAGGACAGCCCCGGTACTCCGGATCCGGAAAGGGAAAGGCGCGCTCCCACATAACTTCCAGCTGTGACGTGTTCACCATAAACTCCGTGACGCCGCAGCGCATCAGGTGATCCATCGTGTGGTAGATGAGCGGTTTTTGAAAGACCGGCAACAGGGGCTTCGGAACTATGCAGGACAGGGGCGCCAAGCGTGTGCCGAGTCCCGCTCCTAAGATGAAGGCTTGCATAAGAGAGTTGCCGAAAATTAAGTGGATGCCGGGGTCGATGACCCGCGCCGCAGGCGGCGAATAATGGCCCAGATGACCCAGACCATGACAAGGACTCCCAGGATTGCCAGCACAGGAAGAACGATGGCGAGCACTGAACCAATGGCTGAAAGTATGTTCTCCAACGTGGAGAGAATGGGATTGCCCAGTCCGGCGGTTGTGACAGTGCTGGTCCCCCGCAAAGCAGCTGTGCCTGCACGGACGCTGCCGGCTGCCCCCGAGCCAACGACGATGCCGATGACCCATTGCAGCGCATCTGGCATCTCGGGCAACAGACCGGCCGTGACGACAGCGCCGGCTACCATGGACAACGGTCCTACGACGGCATCCAGGACATTATCGACGGCGGGGATGTAGTACGCGAGAACCTCGACCACGGTGGCCACGAGCAAGGTATAGAATGCGGTGTCGCCGCCGACCCAGGTCAGATGTTCATTCACCCCAAAACCGAAGAAGCGCACAGCCACCGACAGAGCAAGCAATGGTAAGAAAATGCGGAATCCGCACGCAGCGGACAACGATATGCCTGCACACAGTGCAATGATGAGAGCGATCCAATCCATATTAAACGCAGGTTTGTTGAGATTGCAAAGATTCGCAGAAGTGCGCCATCTTATCGCACGCTTGTTCAAGCAAATTAAATCCGGTGGCGTAGCAGCACCGCAGGTATCCCTCTCCGCAGCTGCCGAAGGCGGTGCCCGGTACTGCGGCTACTTTTTGCTCTTTCAGAAGCCGCAGGGCAAAGTCTCGCGAAGAAAGTCCGAAACGTTTCACACTCGGGAAGGTATAGAAAGCGCCTCCGGGCATGTGGCAATCCATTCCCATCTCATTAAAGCGCTTGACGATATAGTCACGTCGGCGGTGGTAGCTGTCTCGCATTTCCTCCATGGCGGGTTTCCCGTTTTTCAACGCCTCAATGCCAGCTTCCTGGCTGGTGATGGAGGGACAGATCATGGTGTAGGAGTGTATCTTGACCATGAGGTCAATCAGTTCACGAGGCCCGCATGCGTATCCCAGTCGCATACCCGTCATGGCAAACGCTTTTGAAAAGCCGTGCAGCAGCAGAGTGCGTTCCTTCATGCCGGGTAGGGAAGCGATGCTTGTATGCGTTTCACCGTCGTAGCGAAGTTCCGAGTATATTTCATCGGTGAGCACAAAAATGTCGTGTTTGCGGCAAATATCGGCGATTTTTTTGAGGGTCCCCAACGGTGCAATGGAGCCGGTAGGGTTGGTGGGGAAGTTGAGCATGAGCACCTTTGTTGCGGGCGAGATAGCTTCCTCCAATTTTTGCGGGGAGAGGGCGAAAAGGTCGTCAATACTTGTTTGTATGGGTGTCGCATGCGCATAGGTCATGGAGACCGTGGGCGCGTAGCTCACATAACCGGGCTCGTGGTACAGCACTTCATCACCGGGGTTGAGCAAGCAGCGCAGCGCCAGATCAATCGCCTGACTCACGCCTACCGTGGGCAGGATCTCACAGGTGGGGTCATACTCCACGTGGAAGAAGTCTTGCACGTATTGAGAGATGGCACGGCGCAGAGACTCCAGGCCGTAGTTACTCGTGTAGGTGGTATGGCCTTTCTCCAGCGAATAGATGGCAGCCTCACGTACATGCCATGGGGTCACAAAATCCGGTTCGCCAACACCTAAAGAGATAATTCCCTTACTGCCGATGACGAGGTCGAAGAACTCGCGGATGCCGGAGCGTGGCAACTGCGCAATCTGCCGAGAGAGCGTGTGATTCCAATCCATAAGTTAGGGAGCGACGCTGATGCGCTCGGAACTCGAGGGCACATCAAACATCAGCCCGTTCAGTTTGTAGGTTTTAAGTCGGAAGTGAGTGGAAGTGGACAGCACTCCGCCCATGCTGGATAGTTTATCGGTGACAAACTTCGCGACCCCCATCAAATCCTTGGCTTCTACCATGACGAGCAAATCATATCCCCCGGACATGAGGAAGCAACTGCGAACTTCATCAAAGCGAGCGATGCGTTCGGCGAGACGGTTGAAGCCACCCTCTTGCTCTGGCGTGCAACGCACTTCAATAAAGGCCGCTACACCGATGGAATCATCGTTGACAATAGTCTGGTAACCGACGATGCGACCTTGTTGTTCCAGTTCGGCGCGTGAGGAGGCCACCTCCTCCTCGGATGTTCCCAGACGAGCGGCGATTTGTCTGTCGCTCAGGCGCGCATCCTCTTCTAAGAGTTTAAGCAGAGCTTCCTGTATCATGCTCCGCAGTATAGCACACGCCTCCACCTTTTGCAAGTGCGTTGGTGCCGCCGATGAGCAACACCATTTCACCCTTGTGCTTTTGCGTAGAGAAAGCAGCTGACAACTCAGAGGCTGAGCCGCGATGGTAGCACTCGTGCAGTTTAGTGAGTTCGCGTGCGACACAAGTGGGCGTTTCCGGGCCAATTTCAGCCAGTTCAGAAAGGGTGGCTGCGATGCGGAAGGGGGACTCGTAGAAGATACTCGTATGGCTCGCCTGAACAGCTCCTTCAAGCATACTGCGCCGTTTTCCTTTTTTGACCGGCAGAAACCCGCCAAAGAAAAAGGAATCACTCGGAAGACCGGAGCCAACCAAGGCCGTGACCAACGCGCAAGGGCCGGGAAGTACCGTGTAGTTGACCCCACGCTCTTGAAGCGCTCGAATGAGGCGGTACCCTGGATCACTCACTCCCGGCATACCGGCATCGGTAACCACAGCAAACTTTTCTCCGGCTTCCGCACGCACGGCAATTTCAACGCTTCGTTCCCGTTCGTTGTGTTCGTGCAGGCTGAGCAGCGGTTTGCGGATGCCGTAGTGAGCCAGCAGACGGCCGGTATTGCGCGTGTCTTCGCAGCATACGCAGTCGGCTTCCTCCAGTACAGTCAGTGCGCGACGCGTGATGTCCTCCCGATTACCAATAGGCAGCGCCACAAAGCTGACAGGGTAGGAAATCATGGAAGGGTCATGTTTTGCACAATCTGCTCGGCCGCGAGACGTGTGGCGTACGACAAGGCGCTGTCGCGAGCTGTCTGCACATTACCTGTATCGCTGTTGAAGAAGCTGCCTTCTGCCGCCACGTTGCCACTGGCGATGACTTTGCCGGTTCGGGTATCTGTCAGCGTGTAATGGACATGCACGGTGAGGCCGACTTCAGCGCTCAGGTACGTATTTGCCGAATTGGTACGTAAGGTACTGGCTCCAACGGATGTGACGGCGCCAGACAACACAGCGTCGCAGCGGGATGGAGATGCTAAACGGAAGGTGCCATCGCGCTGCAGTTGCTCGCCCAGGGCAGCGTTGAGCTGGGTCGCCACGTAGGGGTAGAGCGTTTTGTTGGCAAACATGTTGATGGACACGGTCCGGACTCCCTGCAGTGCGCGGCTTTTAACGCCGCCCAAATGGTAGCCGCACCCCGGCAGTATGAGCAGCGCAAGCGCAGCCAAGCTGGTTGCTGCTTTTTTCACGACGCGGGGGACGGTTTGGAGGCGGAGAGGGCACGGGCGCGTTTTAGCAGCCGTGATGCTTCTTCAGCAGTTTCAGGACTGGTGGATTGCTGATGGAGGACACTTTCAAAACAGAAGATAGCAGGACCGTATTCGCGGGCGCGCTCCAAGTAATACCGTCCGACCTCCAATTCCTGCTGAATCATGAGGCGTTGCATCTCCTGCGCCCCGTTGCGAGCGGTGGATGCTTGTTCGTGGTTGGGGAAGAGCAGAGAGAACTCTTCGTAGGCTTCACGAGCGCGGTCCAAGTTCACCAAATTGTTGTCGCCTCGAGTGTGACTGGTAGCCCATAGTTTGGCAACCATCAACTGGGCGCCGGGTGCGTACGGGCTGTCCGGGTAGTCCTCCACCAATTTCTTGAAAACGAGAGCTGCTTCATCAAACTTCTTGCGCTTTACCAAATAGTTGCCCAGCACAGAAGTGGCTGTTGCAGACATGTCGGCATACGGTGCGTTTTTAATCACGGACTGGAGCCACTCTATGACCTTACCTTCTTCCATCGGGACATCCCAAAGCCACAGCACTTTTCCTTTCAGCTTACCGCTGGCTGCAGCGGTGGCGATGGCAAGTTGGCGATTAAGAGCTTGTTCGTAAAGGTCGCTGTTCTGGTAGCCCTCGACGACCTTGCCGTATTGTCGAAAAGCTTCTCGCGGGTCGCCGAGCTTTTCCTCAATCTCGCCGAGCATCAGGCGCGCTTGGGGTGCACTGGGAGCCAGCTCATGGTCAGAGACGAGCTGGTTAAGCGTGCTGCGAGCCGCTGAGTATTTACCGGCATTCATCAAAACCCGCGCCTTGGATAGCAAATTTTCTGCCACTTGATCAGTGGCTTGCACATGCCCGGCGGGCAGAGGCCCCTCCACTTGGTCGCACATCACCAGGAGGGCTGTTCCCAGCACAGACACCAGCACGTAAATGATCCTCATAGCTTGCAGCATACCACACACATATACGCTTGGCAAGTCAAGAACACGTCCGCTTCATGCCATACAAGACAACATGCAGACCACGGTTGCGGATCAAAGTTCCGGAGTCCAGCCGTGTATCATCAGATCGTCGTAGAGCTGTTTGGCTTTATCCCCCATATCCATGGCAGCGAGCCGCAGGTATGTGCGCGCTTGCTCGGCATCGGCCGGGAGACCCTCACCTCCTTTTGCATAAACGTACGCCAGGAATACGTAGGCAGCTGGTGCGCCGGCCACAGCGGCGTCTGAAAGTTGTTGCGTTGCTTGACGTGCGTTTGCCGGTGCGTATTCCCCGGTGAAGTATTCGCGCGCCAGCATGATGGAGGCTTGCGGGCTTCCAACCTTAGCCGCATCTTCCAGTAACTTGATGCCGGCGGCAATATCTTGTTTGACCCCCTCGCCGCGTATCAGCATGTACGCGCGGGAAGCGGTCATGGCCGCAGCGTGGCGTAATTTCGGATCGTTAAAATAGGAATAGGCGCGCTGCATATCCTTGGGGAGTCCTGCTAAACCATTGTGGTACGCACGTCCCAACAAATAGGCAGATTGCAGGTGTCCGAGCGCAGCAGCGGCTTTGATCAGAATAATGCCTCGCTTCGGGTCAGGCTGGATACCGGCCTCACGCAAAGCAGGGTTTTTAGATTCCGTGTCCAGCAGCCCCAATCCCATCACATACAGGGCATCAGGCTGATGCCGACGCACAGCTTCTTCCAAAAGCACGCGGCTCTCTTTAGGATTTTGTGCAGAGCTCAGGGCGGAGAGGGCAAAGCAGGCATCGCCGCTGCCATTTTCAGCAGCCTTTTTCAGCCACTGAGACTTTTCAACGGGGTCGGTAGCGAGGTTGGCCAGGCGAAACATGACGATGTGGTTGCCGCGCTTGATTTCCGAAGCGACTTCAGGCTTGGATGCACAGCTCGCAAAGTTCATGCGTCCGGTGTCCACAAGCCACTGGGCGCGCGCAAGGAAGTTGCCTCCGCGGCACGCCTCCATCAATTGCTTATTTGCCGCGGCCTCATCTTGAGGGACGCCGATGCCTCGTCTCATGCAAATGCTTGCGTCGAGCATGGCGGGTACGAACCCTTTGTTTGCAACTTTGAGCAGGCGCTGGCAGGCAGCACGAATTTTGGGGGCGAGCAGTTGGTCTTTTGGTACTTCAGAAAGTTCCATGTTGGCAAGCCAGCGTTCTGCGGCGGCGTTGCCCTTGCTGGCAGCTGCGCGCATCCACGTGTCAATAGCCTCTTCATGACCGTCTGTTGCCTCGAGTACGCAAAGGACGGCCGAGCCATAGTCAGCGCTGTCCTCCTTCACCTGCTTTTGCAAGGCCTCGGTAAACTCAGAGTATTTTGGATTTGAGGTAACGGCGTTTATGGTGTCAGTGGCAGGTGCAGCAGATGCTGAGGGGAGTATCCCCAGCAAAAACATCGGAAATATGACGCAGTATGGCAGTGTGAGCTTGGTGGACATAACGATGAAGCGGACGCCACCATTGTACGCCGCGGGTGCTTGCTTGGCAAGCGACTTTTGTGTGCGCAATATGTCTCAGGTGTCAGTCTTTGCCAATGCCGTAGCTCGGGCGAGCAATGATTCGCGCGTGTTAGGAAGTGTTTCCTCTTGAACTTCGTGCAGAAGCCGACGGAGGAGCTGCCCGATTTTGGGACCCTGAGCGAGATGGTGTTGCATGAGTTCATGCCCGCCGATTGCCAAATCAGAGACACGGTAGGCGGGCGGGGTCTCAAGCACTTCTGTCAGCAAGAAATTGGCACGACGAGTTGCGTCTGGCGAGTTGTGGCGGAGTCGGTCAATGACCCGGTGTGCCGCGATAAGCTGTTCCACCATGGGTTTTGACACATCTCCTATGAGTCGTCGCATGTCTGCTCGTGTGGCGGGAAGGGCGGAGGGGAGATGGTGGAGCAGGGTCATCACTTGATGTGCTGTCGAATGGTCGCTTTTGAGGCGAGATAGAGCGGAGCTGGTATGCCGGGGATTCAGCTGGTGCATGAGCATCGCCAGGCGCAGCGGAAAATTTTTTTCTGCAGAACACACGGCACGTACCGCGAGTTCCCAACGGTCTGCCCCTTCGCAATCTAAACTACCGGCCAATCCCGCAAGTTCCGGGAGGATCACGGCAAAAACCTCCGGAAAAGCGGTGAGCATATCTCCCGCACCGGGGGAGGTCAAGATGCCTTGTAATTCTTTGAAGATGCGCTCTGCGCTGATGTTTTCCAACAGCAGCCGATTGCGACGAATGGAGTAGGCGGTCTCTGTCTCAATGGCGAACTTGAAACGAGCGGCGAAGCGCAAGGCTCGCAGAATACGCAGGGCATCCTCCCGAAAACGCAAATCCGGTTCGCCTACGCAACGAAGAATGCGTTTTTCCAAATCCTGTTGTCCGCCGAAGGCATCCACCAATCCCTCGCGATCGTTGTAAGCCATAGCATTGATGGTGAAATCACGGCGGGCGAGGTCATCCCGAATGCTCGAGACGAAGTGGACAGCATCCGGGTGACGGTTGTCGGAGTAGGTGCCGTCGGTACGAAAAGTCGTGACTTCCACATTATGTCCATGGGAGCGCACTGTGACGGTGCCATGCTTCAGCCCGGTCGCAAACACGCGCCACTTGCGGAAGACCTGCAGCATTTCTTCCGGTGTGGCGTCCGTGCATACATCCCAATCTGCCGGTTTTTGCCCCAGCAAGCTATCGCGCACACATCCCCCCACCGCATAAGCCTTATAGCTCCCGTGCTCCAGTTCGTGGAGGACTTCTGCGGCGTAACCAGGGATGCGGATGAGAGACATGGTGAAAAAACACGGGAGGAACGTCGGCTCCTCCCGTGTGGTTAAGGGTGGATGTCGGCTGACTTACGCTTGAGGCGCATCCGCAGAAGGTTCGGAGTAGTCGATCGCTGCCAGCGATTGATAGAGACGCCAACGGCGTTTGATATCGCTTTCTTCCAAGGCAAGCAACTGATCGAAGTGCTCCTTGTTGTTTTTAGCCAGCAGGCGGAAGCGGTTCTCACCGAGAAGAGCTTCGCGCACGTCTTTCTTCGGAGCTTTACTCTTGATGGTGAGAGGGTTCTTACCCTCCTTGATGCGATCCGGGTTGAAGTTGTAGAGCAGCCAGCGACCGCAATCTACGGCATCTTTCTGGTGATCTAACCCCTGAGCCATGTTAATGCCGTGGTTGATACAGTGGCTGTAAGCGATAACGAGCGCCGGACCATCGTATTCTTCAGCCTCCAACAGAGTCTTGAGGGCGTGTTCATCATTGGCGCCCATGGAGATCGAAGCTACGTAGATGTTGCCATAGGTCATGGCCATATAACCGATGTCCTTTTTCACCTGATCTTTGCCACGGGTGGCAAACTTGGCTACGGCGGCGCGCGGGGTGGACTTGGAACACTGTCCGCCGGTGTTGGAGTACACCTCTGTATCCAGCACGAGAACCTTCACATTGCGACCGGAGGCGAGGATGTGATCCAAGCCGCCGTAGCCGATGTCGTAGGCCCAGCCATCACCGCCGATGATCCACACCGACTTGCGCACTAAGTAATTGGCCTGAGCTTTGAGAGCGGCCAGGTCCGGGTCGCTGCCGCAAGCCGTTTTGATTTGCTCCACCGTCTCGCGCGCTCTGGCGATGTCTGCCTCGCTCTTTTGTGGGTTATCCAACAGGGTTTGCACAAGGGCTTCACCGATCTTAGGAGCGGCAGCGTGCAGGAGTTCCAGAGCATACTGTTGCTTTTTATCCAGCGATACGCGGAAGCCGAGACCGAACTGAGCATTATCTTCAAAGAGGCTGTTGCACCAGGCCGGGCCGCGCCCTTCGGAGTCATGGCTCCAGGGAGTGGTGGGCAGGTTGCCGCCATAAATGGAGGAACACCCTGTGGCGTTGGCTACCACCAAGCGATTGCCGAAGAGCTGGGAGAGCGTCTTGATGTAGGGAGTTTCACCGCAACCCGCGCATGCGCCGGAGAACTCAAAGAGCGGACGAAGGAATTGGGCGTCTTTTACTTTATCCCGACCCACGATGGTGCGATCCGGATCCGGCAAGGCGTTGAAGAATTTCCAGTTTTCCGCTTCCGGCTTGAGTGCGGTGGCGGCCGGGGTCATCACGACAGAACCGGTGGGACACACGTGCGTGCAGAGCGTGCAACCCGTGCAATCTGAGGCCGATACCTGGATCATGAACTTCTTGCCCTGCCAATCCTTGTGCATTTTTTTCGCATCGGCTGATTTGAAAGAGGCCGGAGCGCCCTCCAAGTTGGCGGGATCCGTGATTTGAGCGCGGATGCAAGCATGAGGACAGACCATCGTACATTTGCCGCATTGAATGCATGTTTCCGGATTCCATACAGGAATTTCCAATGCCAGATCACGCTTCTCATACTGAGTGGTGCCGGAGGGGAAGGTTCCATCGCAGGGCATCTCAGAGACCTTCACGGAGTCGCCGTTTCCGGTCACGATCTTACCGAGCACATCGCGCACGAAAGCCGGCGGGTTCCCCTGCAGCGGAGCCGGTATTTCATGACCGGTGATGGTGGAACCGAGCGGTACTTCATGCAGGTTTTCCAACGTGGCATCCACGGCGGCAATGTTCTTGGCAACTACTTCTTCGCCCTTCTTGCCGTAGGTCTTTTTGATAGCCTCCTTGATGTAGCCGATAGCTTCATCTGCGGGAATGACGCCGGAAAGCTTAAAGAAGCAAGTCTGCATAATCATATTGATGCGACCACCCATGCCGGTGGCTTTGGCTACCTTGAAAGCGTCAATGCAGTACATCTTGATATGCTTATCCAGGATCTGTTGCTGCATGCGTGCAGGGAGAGAATCCCAAACTCCGGCGGGTTCTACGGCGGTGTTCATCAGGAACGTGGCGCCGGGCGCGGCATTCTGAAGAAAATCGAACGTATTGAGCAGGCTGGGCTGGTGCAGGGCGATGAAGTTCGCGCTGGTGATCAGGTAGGTGCTGTGGATGGGAGTAGTGCCAAAACGCAGGTGCGACACCGTGGAGGATCCGGACTTCTTGGAATCGTACACAAAGTAGCCCTGCACGTACAGGTCGGTATGCTTGCCGATAATTTTGATGGCGTCCTTGTTGGCTCCGACTGTACCATCTGAGCCGAGGCCATAGAACATGCAGCGCGTCACTGTGTCACTTTCAGTGGAGAAGCCGGGATCGTATGCAATGGATTTACCTGTCACATCATCCTCCACACCCACAGCGAAACCGGTCATGGGTTCATCCTTGCTGAGCTCACCGTACACGCCCTTCGCCATGGCGGGAGTGAACTCCTTGGAACCAAGACCGTAGCGGCCGCCTACCACTTTCGGCAAGGGGAACGGAAGTCCTCCTCGCACGGAGGCGTCTGCCAGAGCCTGCACGACATCCTGCAACAGTGGCTCGCCTTGGCTGCCTGGCTCCTTGGTGCGATCCAGCACAGCTATCTTCTTCACGCTTTTCGGCAGCGCGGCGATAAAGTCTTCGGCCGGGAACGGACGATAAAGACGCACCTTGAGCACACCGACGTCATCTCGGAGAGCTTGCACAGTCTCCCAGCAAGCTTCAGCGCCGGAGCCCATGATGACAATGACGCGGGAAGCCGTCGGAGAACCGACATATTCTACCAAGTCATAGTGGCGACCGGTGAGTTCGCCAAATTTTTTCATGGCTTTTTTCACGATGCCGGGCACGGCATTGTAGAATTTGTTGACGGTTTCGCGCCCCTGGAAGTAAACATCCGGATTTTGCGCAGTGCCGCGCACTACAGGCGCATCCGGAGTGAGCGCGCGAGCATGGAAAGCATCCACCAGCTTCTGGTCGATCATGGCTCGCAGAGTATCATCCGATATATCCGCAATCTTGCCCACTTCGTGAGAGGTGCGGAAGCCGTCGAAAAAGTTGATGAAGGGGACGCGGCTTTCGAGGGTTGCAGCATGGGCGATAGCGGCCATATCAGGAGCTTCCTGAGTGTTGGCGCCGCAGAGCATGGCAAATCCGGTGGCGCGGCAGGCCATTACATCGCTGTGATCGCCGAAAATGGAAAGCCCCTGAGCAGCCAGAGCGCGTGCGGCAATGTGAAAGACGCAGGGGGTAAGCTCACCAGCAATTTTAAACATATTTGGAATCATGAGCAACAGCCCTTGCGAAGCTGTGAAAGTCGTGGCGAGAGAACCAGTTTGCAGCGCTCCGTGTACAGCTCCGGCCGCTCCGGCTTCACTTTCCATTTCCACGATGCTGGGTACTGTCCCCCAAAGATTTTTGCGATCCACGGCCGTCCACGTCTCAGCCGATTCACCCATGGGAGAAGAGGGAGTGATGGGATAGATGGCGGCGACTTCTGAACAACGGTAAGCGACGGATGCCACAGCTTCATTGGCATCGATAGTGCTGAATGTAGTGCTCATAGTATGAAGTATTGTTGACCCGCGACGGCTGAGAAATGCTCCGCCGCCTCGCGTTATTGTAACGCCCCAACTTTACACCCACCCGGTCACAAAATCAACTCAAAAGGCGGAGCAAAGCTCAAAAAATATGAGCAACGGCTTGCAGAGGCGAAGCCCGCGTGGTAGAATGCGCGCATGATGCCACGCGTGGCTATAACATTTATTATAATGAGTTTGCTGGTGGGGTGTTATCCCCCGCCCGTGACATACCCGGACACGAAGTTAGTGAGTCACCGGCGTGTGGAGTTGCGCGACCACCTGATCAATTTGCTGCCGAAGGAGCAGAGGACCATGGCGTCGGCGCGGGACGAAGCCACCTGGTTAGCCGACACAGCGTATAAGGCGGCGGCAGGAATCTCGCGCGTGAATGGGTCGCATTTTCCGGGTTGGGCGGGCAATTGGCTGGTAAACATGCGTGTGCAGGATCGCGGGTTATGCTGGCATTATCAGCATGATATGTTTCGCGAGTTACGGCGAAGGGCGCTGAAGTATTTTCGCATAGGGTGTTGCGTACGCGACAGGACCAGGCGTTCCGAACACAATTGTGTGTACGTAGCGGCAGCTCAGGGAGAATGGCCCCATGTTTGGGTGCTGGATGCGTGGATGTGGAATGGACGATTGAAGGTGAGCTATGGGCCTAACCTGGATCAGGATGATTGGGAGGACGTGCCGGAGCTGGCCGATCAGCTTGTGGAGGTTTATCCCGAGGGGCATCAATGGCCTATTGAACATTGGTTCTATGTGCGTAAGCCAAATGGAAAGTACACTTTTTATAACGTGCCGGGGAGTGCTGCTGCGCCTCAAACACTGCGCATGTACCGCAACATGATTCGCGGGCGCAGTACCCACCCGGGAAAGTTGACCAACTACTGACGCCGGTGCGCGTGACGTGGCGGTCAGTGACGTTTGTTGTTGCGCTCCAACATGAGCCTGAACCCGACGGTGGGGCTGCGATCATCCGCTGGACGAGGGGTGCGGATGCCTGAGGATAGCTGAGAGGGGCGGAACGAGGTGTAGTCACCTCCGCGAGTTACGGCGTAGTGCCTGAAAGTAAAGCCGGCCGGCCCTCCATATTCGTCGCTTACCCATTCTTGCACATTGCCGGTCATGTCGTAAAAACCCAGTACATTGGGGGCGAAAGACGCGACTGGGGCGGTGAATGGGAACTTGTCCGTGTAATGCTCGATCACGTATTGAGGTGACACATAGGGGAGGGCGGCGGAGTCTGCGAAGTTGCCGGTGCCGGCGGGCGGAGGCCACTGCAGCCCCCATGAGAATTCGCGTCTGGAACTGCCGTATTGCCCCCTGGAGCGTTCATAAGGAGTGCTGCCGCGTTCGTTTTTGATCCCCATCATAGAGCTCCACTCTTCATCGGTAGGAAGTCGGTATTCGTCGGTTGGTTCAATGAGGCCTGTCTCCCGTTCCTGAGTGGTGAGCCAGCGCGCGAAGTGTTCTGCATCCGCTCGTGACACCCCGATAGCCGGGTGATCCGCTCCTTGGACAAAGTCGGTGAGGGGTGGGATTTTTGCTCCGGTGGTGGCTACAAAAGCGCGGTAATCCGTCACGCGTACCTCGGTGATTCCCGCCATGAGGGTGGGAGATAGGGGGCGGAAGCGCAGACCGAGGCTGTTGACCCATTCTGTGCCAAAGGCCACAGAATTATTAAGCTTCATGGCTACATCAATGACGAGATCTTTGGGAGATAAACCACTAAAGCGTTCTGTGGCAAAACCCGGCATTTTAATCTCCAAAAAATAGGGCGCCAGTGGTACGCGCACTCCTTGCAGAGGAGTGACGCCGAGGGGATACCCGTTGAGCCAGACGGTGGCGCCGGGAGGGGTTGTGTTCAATGAGATGGGCGTTTTTTGGACGGGTCGAGCCACAATGCGAAAAGCGCACGTTTCAGGTGAATCGGCAGTGTCCGGCTCCGGGACAGCGGCCAGCGTATGGTCGCGTCCGAGAGACCCCTGTTCTTCGCACATGCGGGCCAGCCAGAGAGTATAAGCGTTAATTCCCTCTCGGGTAGTACGTACGTAGGGATCGTGAGCGCTTTTTTCGTAGCGGATGGGGCCAGATGAAGAATTACGCCGCAGGAAGGTTTCGAATTGAGTGACACTCACCGGTTCCAAAGCGCGGTGTTCTGTCATTGAGTAGCGATAAACAGAACCTTGAGCATCTTGCCAATCCGAATTCTTGCGTGGTACGCGGAAGGGTTGTAAATCACCACCTAGCGCCAGAACTCCTCGGGCAGGTACTACTCCCTTGACGGGCAGGTCGGCGTAGCCTTCTTTGCGCAATACATACGAAAACTGATCTCCAGCCTTGGCGTCAACAGGACCGTAAGGCGTCTCGTCAACGTAAGTCCCGTCATCGGTGTAGATGGAAGCGCCGGCAGGAACCGTTGTGATAAAAAGCTGCGTGCTTGCGTTGCGCGCATTTTGACTTTCAATGCTCAGGGCAGTACGAAGATCAGCCAGCTTGTCCCATATGCCTCGTGGGACAAGCACGTAGATGCCGGCGGCTGCCAACGCAAGAATGGCGATGCCTGAGCCGATGAGACTGAAACGTCGTCGGCGGCGTTTGAGAAGTGCGTGGTGACGGGGGGCGTATTGACGCAATTCATCCAGTCGCTCAGCGAGAACCTGAGCGGAGATGATACCGTTTTTTCCGATGCGAGGTTCAGCGGCGGAGCAAATAATTTCGTTGAACTCAATCCAGCGGCGGTGAGATGCCCCCTCCGGCACGTCGGCAGGCAACTCCGGAAAATCCATGCAACTCTTGCCGGTTCCCATTTCATAGAGAACTTTTGCGAGGGCGTAGACATCTGCTCGTGGGGTGCCGGGACCATCCGGCGGTATGTACCCTTCCGTTCCGGCGAAGGAGTGACCGGTGTTCGGCGCCACAGAACCCGCATCTGCCAGTTTGGCACGACCGTGAACAAAAACAATGTTGGACGGTTTAATGTCGCAGTGTGAAAGTTCTTCGCTGTGCATACCGTCGAGGGCATGAGCCAGTTGACTGCCGACTTCCAGCACATAGTCCAGCGGCATAGGCGCATGGCCGTAAAGGTTCATGTCGCTTTGCAGGGTGCGCGGCACATATCCTTTTGGTTCGATATGGATACCTGTATAGGCGTCGTCCGCCAGCTCCATCACGTAGTAGTAATACGGGTGTTTGCCGGAGTTTTGACCGACGTGCAGGATGTGTACCACGCCTGGTATGCCACGAGCAACAGGTTCATAGTGCAAGATACCCTCGAACTCGCGCACATAGAGCTTCTCATCATCATAATCCTCTCGCCATACCACTTTTACTGCGCGATAGGCGCCCGTCACCGAACGCGCCAGCCATACCTCTCCGTAAGCTCCACGACCGATGAGTCGTAAAATCTCGTGGTCCGGTACTTCAGGACGCAAGTCCTCTGCATGCTTGGGGCGCTGAGAACCTTTGCTGTCGCTGGGGGCGTGGTTTGCCATGGCTTGGCGCCATTATACTAAATGCTGCAAGCGGGGCAAAGAAAAATCCGCCAATTTTCCTGAAAGCCCATATTTCCCATGCTGATATAGCCGCATGTTTTTCCGGAGGAAGGTGGAGAGCAAAAAAAAACGGGCCGCCCATGTCGGACAGCCCGTTCGCGCATACTGCAGCAAGTCGCAAAAATGTCACTCAGCTTGCGCCTCGGAAACGGAGGACTCGACTGATGCTTCCTGAGTTGGAGCCTCCGGCGCTTCGCGCGGCGGTTTTGGACCATGCGGGCGCGGACCATGTCCTCTTTTAGCGCAGCAACAGCAGCAGGAAGGCGCCGGGGGCGGGCAGCCCGGACCCGCTTGGGGGGCATCACAAGGAGGTTTAGGCGGAGGGCAGCCTTGGGGTGGCATGGCTGGACCATGTCCGCCGTGGCGCATCATGTGCGGACGACGAGGCCCATTCTTCTCGAAGTCGGCTTTGATTGCTGCCTTTTCCTGCTCATCAAGCTGACCATCCTTGTCAGCATCATATTTTTCCAGAATTTTTTTATGGAATTCAGCTTTGCGAGCTTCATGGGCCTGGCGGATAGCCAGCTTTTCCTGCTCGTCGATGCGGCCGTCTTTATTGGTGTCAAACTTTTCCAAAAAGTCTGCGCGGCGCGGATCTCCGTGCGGGGCGACGGCTCCCGGCTGGGGTGGCGGCGCATCCTCGGGGGATGGGGCTGCCTGCTGAGCCATGATCGGCATGGATAGAGCCAATGCAATTAATATCGTTTTCATCGTTGTGTGGTTGATACGGGTTGAATGAGCAGCGCACACGGGAGGCTGCCCTACAAAGTAATAAGACGAAATGTCTGCCTTTCATTCTACAGAAATAGATGGGGAGGTACAAAAAAATGAGGAATCTCGGGTGCAAGACAAAGTAGAGACTTGCAGAGACGAAGAAAACAGTGTACCATAAGCGGCGGCGCAGGGCGTCTGTCAGGGATGAATTGCGCGATAAATACACGGAAAATTAGCTATGAAAGAACTAAAAGGCGCATGTATCATTGGGCAGTCAGGCGGGCCAACGGCGGTCATTAATGCCAGCGTGTTGGGGGCAGTGCAGACAGCGTTGAATGCACCGCAGATTACGCGCGTGCTGGGTGCAGCAAATGGAATTACCGGCGTATTGAATGGTAAATTGTACGATTTGGGGATGGAGGATCCGGTGGAGTTGGAACTGCTCAAGTTCACGCCGGCCTCGGCGCTGGGTACATGCCGTTACAAGATGAAAGATCCGGATGAGGACCCCTCCGATTACCAGAAGATTCTTGAAACTTTCAAAAAGTTTGACGTGCGCTACTTCTTCTACAATGGGGGTAACGATTCGATGGATACCTGCAATAAAATTTCCAAGTTCATGCAGAAAAGCGGTTATGAGTGCCGTGTGATGGGCATTCCCAAAACCATTGACAACGACCTCTATGGTACCGACCACTGTCCGGGGTATGCTTCTGCCGCCAAGTATATTGCAACTTCATGTATGGAGGTGAAGCATGATGCCTGTTGCTATGATACCGGGATGGTGACCATCATTGAGGTGATGGGACGTCACGCCGGTTGGCTTACTGCAGCGGCTGCTCTCGCGAGCTTTGCCGGAGCCGGGCCGGATCTCATTTATTTGCCGGAAGTGGACTTTGATATGGACAACTTCCTGGATGATGTGGAGCGCATCTATAAAGCCACCGGCAAGTGCCTGGTGGTAGTGAGTGAGGGTATCCACGACAAGGAGGGACATTTTATCTCCGAGGCTAAAACCAATGGAAATGACGGGTTCGGACACGCTCAGCTCGGCGGCTTGGCCAACAAACTGGCCGAAGTCGTTCGTACACGGATTGATGCCAAAGTGCGTGCCATAGAACCTTCCCTGCTGCAGCGATGTGCTACGCATTTGGCTTCATCGACAGACGCCATGGAGGCGTATCTTGCGGGCAAGACGGCAGTGGCCGCAGCGGTGGATGGAGACACGGATAAAATGGTGGCCTTTGAGCGCAATAACCTGTACGGACAGTACGTGTGCAATACCAAGTTGCTGCCGCTGGAGAGTGTGGCTAACTTTGAGCGCAAAGTTCCGCGCGAGTGGATCAATGCCGCGGGTAACGGCATCGAGATGGCTTTCATTGACTACGCGCTTCCTCTCATTCAGGGCGATACCGGCATGAAGACCGTGCAGGCCTTGCCCCGTTTCGCGCGGTTGCGTAAAGTTCTTGCTAAACCGTTGTCTTAAAGTCATAACGAAAGCAAACAGGGGGCGGGGAGTGCTGAAGCTGCCCTGCCTTCGCTTTGCTCATATGGATCATGACCGGGCTTTTCACATTTGGGTTATGTGCATTTCTGCTGGTGGTTGGGTATGTCGTGTATGGTCGCATCGCGGAGCGTATATACGGTGTGCGGCATGACATGCCCATGCCTTGTGCGACACATGCGGATGGGGTTGACTACGTGCGCATGCCCGGATGGCGAGTATTTCTGGTACAACTGCTTAACATAGCGGGATTGGGGCCGGTGTTTGGAGCTTTGTCAGGGTGTTTATACGGCCCGATAGCGCTTGTGTGGATCGTGGTGGGTTGCATTTTTGTGGGAGCATTGCATGATTTTATGGCGGCGGTGATGAGCGCCGAACACGGTGGGGCAAACATGCCTTACCTGGTGGGTCGCTACTTAGGCAAAGCTTCGCAGCATGCGTTACGGGTGGTCTGTGTTCTGCTATTGCTGGTGGTCGGGGTTGTATTTACGACAGGGCCTGCCGGCATGCTGCATGCACTGGCGGATTCTGTTTCGGTGACCACGTGGTGCATCATCATATTGTTTTATTATTTATTGGCGACAATTTTGCCCATCAATGCCATTATTGGGAAGATATACCCGGTGTTCGGCGCGCTTTTTCTATTCATGGTGGTGGGATTAGCGGTGGCGCTTCCCCTCAGTGGATATGAAATGTTACCGGATGTGAGCATGGCGGAAAACATCCATCCGCAGGGGATGTCAGCGTGGCCGTTAATTTTCGTGACAATAGCTTGCGGGGCGGTATCCGGTTTTCATGCCACGCAAAGTCCAATGATGGTACGTTGTTTGGGAGAGGCGCGGCAAATGAGGCCCGTATTTTACGGGGCTATGATCACCGAAGGTTTGGTAGCTTTGGTATGGGCGGTGGTGGGACTGAGCCTGCGCGAAATTCCTACGGAGTATATGTTGGTCGGGAAGACAGTGGAACCGCTCGCGGATGGCGGACAGGCTATTTCTTTTGCTGAACTGAGTCTGGTAAGCCCCGCCACAGCAGTGAATGCAGCGTGCAGCATGTTACTTGGCCCCTTGGGAGCTGCTTTTGCCGTCTTAGGAGTGGTGGTGCTGCCTGTTACCAGTGGAGACACCGCCATGCGCAGTTGCCGCCTCATTTTGGCAGATGCGCTTCATCTGCCTCAGCAACACGTAGGGAAGCGACTGATGATTGCCCTGCCTCTGTTTATGGCGGTTGTTATTATTTCTCAGTTGGATTTCAGCGTCATGTGGCGGTATTTCGGATGGGTTAACCAGGTGTTGGCTTGTTTCACACTCTGGAGCATCGCAGTCTGTCTTCGCGAGCGCAAGCGGTTGCACTGGGCAGCATCAGTGCCGGCAGCCTTCATGACGGCGGTGTGCGTCTCATACATGCTTGAATCCCCCGATTGCGGGATTATGCTTTCTGCTCAAGCGGGTAATACACTATCGCTGCTTGTGTCAATGAGCCTCATTTTGTGGCTTTTGGTGCATCGGAAGCCTCGGTGCTAGCCAAATTGAACAAGGAAGAAGAGCAGGAGCATGCAGGCAGCCAACACAAACTTGGCCAGCGTGCCAAGAAGAGCGCCGATGAGAGCGCCGGTCCCGGATTTGACCGATAATGATAGACTCTTTCGTGCATAGCCCCATTCGCAGAGAAAAGCTCCCAAAAATGGACCGATGAACAGGCCGATCGGAAAGAAGAAAATGCCACCAATGGCCATGCCCAGCGCACTACACCACAACGCCGCTGATCCGCACCCATAGCGCTTGGCGCCTACCATGGCGAGTAAGGTGTCGGTAAAAGAGCCAACCAGTGTTAATATCCCCAGAACAGTCCAGAGCCACACCGGTGGATAGGGTTCGCCCGCAGCCCATGCGTACACGACGCACCCGCCCAACAGTACCAGATGCCCCGGATAGGGCAGCGCGCAGCCCAACACGCCCAGTAAAAACAAAACAAACGCCAGTGTGTATAGCAAGCTTCCCGTGACGCTGTCCCAGGAAAAAAGACCGGCCCAATCTATGGAGGAGAGCAGGAGCATGGATCAGTGGTTTTGGAAGGAAGCGCGTTTGCGAGCTGTGGCATCGGTGATACGCTTGCGGAGGCGTATGAAGTGCGGGGTGGCTTCTACCAGTTCATCCGGTTCAATGTATTCAATAGCGCGTTCCAGTGAAAAGATGCGTGGCGGGGTAAGTTGGACAGACTCGTTTTTGGTGGCAGATCGGTGGTTGGTGAGGTGTTTTTCGCGGGTGGGATTTACCGGGATGTCGACAGGTTTGGGCGTTTCGCCCACAATCATACCTTCGTAAACTTCATCCCCGGGAGAGATAAAGAGCGTTCCACGTTCCTCCATGGCTTCCAGTGCATAGGGACGAGCAAGGCCGCTTTCCATGGATACGAGGGTTCCGCTGCGCCGCGTAGTGATTTCTCCGGCATAGGGCGCATATTCTTTGAAGATGTGCGAGAAGATGCCGCGACCGCCAGTGAGGTTAACGAGTTCAAACTCAAACCCGATAAGTCCGCGTGTAGGAATTGTGGCAGAGATGAAGATGCGTCCGGCTCCCTTACTATCCATGCTGTCCATGACCCCGTGGCGATTGCCGAGGATGCGGATGGCGCCGTTCACACAGTCGTCAGGCACCTCGATATATAACGTTTCGTAGGGTTCCATCTTTTGTCCGTTCTCTTCCTTGGTGATTACTTGAGGACGGGAGACGAGCACCTCATACCCCTCGCGTCGCATTTGTTCCACCAGGATGGCTACCTGCATGGTGCCTCGCGTGGATACGCGGAAGATGCCGGCTTTGTCAGAGTCTTCCACTTTGATTGAGATATTGGTACGCTGTTCACGCATAAGTCGTTCACGAATGACTCGACTAGTAACATTTTTCCCGTCTTTGCCGCCGAGCGGGCCATCATTGATGCTGAACTCCATTTGCACCGTGGGAGGTTCGATGTTGACGAAAGGGAGGGGGGTGTCCTCAGGGTCAGCCACGAGCGTTTCACCGATGTCAGCATCATCAAAGCCGGACAACCCAATGATATTGCCGGCTTCCCCCACAGCAGAATCGTTCGTCTGTAGTCCGCTGTATTCAAAGAGACGAGTTACTTTGGCCTGAACCTGGGAGCCATTCGGGCGTAGCAGGTAGAGTGTATCGCCCTTGCGTACCGAGCCGCAAGAGATGCGACCCACGGCAACACGACCCACATAGTCATCCCAGTCTATGTTGGAAATGAGCATCTTGAAACTGCGAGCAGGATCGGCATCTTTTGGGGGAGGAATACGCTCGACAATACGGAAAAGCAGCGGAGAGCAATCCACGGGGGGCTCGTTTTCCAAGCTATTCATGAAGTAGCCGTCCTTGGCAGATCCATAGACAAAGGGGGCATCGAATTGTTCCTCGGTGGCGTCGAGTTCCATGAGCAATTCCAGAATTTGGTCATGGACGGCGACGGGGTCGGCATGCGGTCGGTCGATTTTATTGATCACAACGATGGGTAGTAACCCCTCTTCCAACGCTTTTCGCAGCACGAAACGTGTTTGGGCCTGGGGTCCCTCGTAGGCGTCAACCACGAGGATGACTCCATCCACCATCTTCATGACCCGTTCCACCTCTGCGCCGAAATCAGCATGCCCCGGTGTGTCCACGATGTTGATCGTGTATCCATTCCACCGGATGGACGTATTTTTTGCCTTGATGGTGATTCCTTTTTCGCGTTCCAGATCCATGGAATCCATGGCCCGATCCTGAACCTCCTGATTTTCTCGATAAGTACCACCGGCCTTCAAGAGCTGGTCCACCAAGGTTGTTTTTCCGTGGTCCACGTGAGCAATGATGGCCAGATTTCTGTATTTGGCTGCTCCCTCTTTCATCAAATCATCCGCCATAGAGGCAGTTATTCTACACCTGAAATGCCTGTCTGAAAAGCTGAAATACGCGTGATGAGTGCGATTTTTTGTGAATTGTCGGCATGATGAAAAGCAGAATCGACGATGGGCAGAAGTTCTTCGCCGTGGAAGCGGGTGGTCAACGTCTCTCCCCGGAATCTTCCTGAGAACGGATGTAGTTGGCTTCCTTTTTCAGCAGGGCACCAACGCGGTGTTTTGCTATGTACACTTGCGCCAGGGAAACCCCAAGTTTTTTATGTACTTCAGAAGGGCTCATGCCGCGAATAACATTGTAATCGAATATTTGAAACTGTTTGGGAGAGACCTTTGTCTTAACTCGTTCCAGAGCCGCTTTCATCACATTTCGCTGCCACTCCTTATTCCATATTTCTTCAAACGAAGAGCGACCAAGATCGGGTACAAAATCAAGGGGAGAAGCCAGTGAGGAGGAATCAGCAGAGGCCGTGGAGGTGTCCTTGTTGCGCGCTCGAAACTGGTCGCTGATGCGCCAACTGGTAATTTTCCAGAGCCAGGCTTTGAAGGAACCGCGCGCGGGGTCATAGACTTGTTTGCGGGATTGTTTGGCGATGTAGAGGACGACTTCTTGCACCACATCCCACGCTTCATGCTCGCGCAATCCGGCCTGTATAGCCACGGAATATATGGGCCGCCAGTACGTGCGGTAAAATTCCTCCCAACTCTTACGATCTTTCCAGTCGGACAATTTCAGGATCAAGCTGCGCCGCGTGCGGTCGGCAAATTTTTCCAATTCATGCGCGCGAGTGTCCTCCGTTTCCTCTGATTCATCCCCGACCATACTTCCTCATACTAACACAAATTACTCAGCCAGGCAAGGCACAAGAATGGCATCTTGCATGCCGTGGATCTTTTTCTTATCTTCCGGCACAATGGTGGCCAAACAGCCGGCCAGCCAGGTCGACTTTTCATGGCGAAAATAGTAGGGACATAAGCGAACACGACCACGCATCATCAGTAGATGACCATCGGGGTCATAATAAGGGTGATTGACAATGGCCGTTTCGCAAAATTCTTGCATTACCCATGGCTGAGCCGGGAAGTTGGACAGGGCGGATTGAATAGCGGATTGCCAAACGTCGCGGGAGGAATCGTGTCCGATGACGACACTACGGCTGCCCCAGGCCAGTGGGGAGAATCCGGAGCGTTTAAGGACAAGGCGGCGAGCTTGGCGTCCGAGGGCGGCCACCTGCTGCCAATCATGCAAATTGAGGAAGGGGATGGCCGCCTGAGGGGGAAGAGGGGAGGGATCTAATACCCACGAATGGGGTACAAGAGCTTGGAGAGTTTGCAGGTGATTGGCGCGTAACTCACGTTGCAGGGTAGATTGAAGACCCGGCATGTGCAATAGACTCAGCCATAGTTTTTCTTCCAGATGGGGCAGAGGAGGAGGGGAAAGTACACAGTCGCCGGTTGCCGCAGCTTCGCATAACCTGCGCGCAACAGGTATGTTTTCGCAGTCGAAAAGTTCCCAGAAACGATAGACCGTTTGCCCGGGAGCCAAGGTGTTGATGTCCTCAGCCCGCACCACCGGGAAGGCTTCACCGAGCTGTGCAGCCAGCCAATGCATTTCCGGGCGATAATCGGAAGATTCATCAGACACCGCAATGACGGCGCCCCGCGGGTAGCAGATCCTCATGCCGTCTGCGATTCCATGCTCTCTCCCCAGCACACGAAATCCCGCAGAAGTGTAAACGCGCGAGAGCCAGTATGTGATGCCCAAACCGCCCGGTACACTGTCGATTTCCACCAGGGAGAGCGAATCGTTTTCTCCCAATAAAAGATCCGGTCGAATAATCAGGGGGTGTGCGTTTTTAAGGGACTGACTCCTCTGCACTTGCACAAGCCAACTTGGTTTCCCGGCATCTAACATTTGCGCCAACCAGGGATGCAGCGCTCCCTCAGCGCTATGGCGGTAGATGCGCTGAGAGGCATCTTGGAACTGGGCAAGCAGATGTCCCAATGAAGTCAGGCGGCGTAATATTTTGCGGCTCAACACTAGTGGTTGCGGGGAAACGCGCCAAGGCAGAGTATGTCCCGCTCGCGGGAAAAGACCCGTGGCCGGCACAGCTGCCTGCATATCTTTCAGCTGCAACACGGCGTTATTCTATCCGGCTTCAGTAGGCAAGTAAAGATTAAAAAGGTAGCTGTTTTTCCACGGAGAGGCAGGTAAGAGCATCCCAAATGTACTATGCCACAATTTGCTGATAGTTATAGCGGGATGGCGGCAAAACGCAAACTTACTTCCAGTGAGTTGGTGCGAGCCGTTCGTTTCATGATAGCCGCGGAGTTTGAGGCCATACAGCTCTATGAGCAGCTTGCTGAATCCACGGATAATGCCTTGGCCCGCAGAGTGTTGTTTGATATTACCAGAGAGGAGAAAGAGCATGCCGGAGAATTCCAACACCTGCTTACCCTGCTTGCTCCGGAAGATGAGCCGGATTACGCCGAGGGGCGCGACGAGGCGCGCGAATATCTGGCCCCTCTTTTGGATGCTGAGGACGATCAGGCTCCTGAATGTGATTGAAAGAGAAGAGACACACGGTTGCACAGGTAAAAATTTGCCTCCCGGGCACGTCGGTTGCGGTGTGTTTGTACACGACCGAATTATGACTGATCACGCATCGCGCTCAGAGCATCACGAATACCGGCATCCATGGCGTTGAAAAGAGCTCGCAGTTCATTTTCACGGATGCATAGCGGCGGCATGGCAACTATGGTGTCGTGAGTGACCGGGCGAGTGAGCAGACCGTGCTTGCGCATGGCAATGCAGGCGCGTTCCCCAGCGCGTTCATCCTGATGGAATGGTGAACCGTCCGCATGGGCAATATCAATACCGGCGATAAGTCCGCAGGATCTGGTGGCGGTGACGAAAGGGTTATTGAGGCGAAGTTCCTCGGCCAGTTGCTGCATGAGCGCAATTTTGGGTGGTAACTTTTCCAGTACATGCTCCCGCTCGAACACCTCCAGGCTCGCCAATGAAAAGAGGGGGGAGGGGTTAGCAGGGGTGAAGGAGGGGTTAAGAGGGGTGAAATGAGGGGGTTATAAAAAAACAA
>CANQAC010000018.1 GCA_947589345.1 uncultured Akkermansia sp. | reverse complement strand
CCTGCCGCCCCCTTGCAACACCCCCCTAATTTGCTAACCTATCCTGCAAATTCTCCAACCTCCCCCCGCGCGTTACACCAAGGCCGCTGCGCAGCCGATAGGGTGGGCGGTGAAACTATGCCCGTAGTAGAAAGATTTGTTCTCGCTGTACGCGCCAAGGAACGTTTTGTAGACATCCTCGGTGGTGAGGCATGCGGCCATGGGGGTGTAGCCGGATGTCAGCCCCTTGGCACAGCAGAGGAAGTCCGGAGTAACATCTTCGTGCATGCAGGCAAACATTTTACCGGTACGACCGAAGCCGGTCATTACCTCATCACATATCAAAAAGATACCGCGTTGTGTGCAATACTCCCTCAGCTCGCGCAGCAGACCACGACGCCACGGGGTCATGCGGTTAACTCCTTGGATGATCGGTTCGATGACAATACCAGCCACGGTATTTGTAAAATCGGACGAAAGAGACAGTAATTCATCCATTTCACGCACATGGGTTACTTCTATACCGAATCCGTTGAAGCGGCTGAAGAAAGTGTTGACTCCGCCGAGGGACGCTGCTCCCATCGTGTCGCCATGGTAACAGTTGGAAAAGGCAATAAAGTGGCGCCGTTGCTCACGACCGGGAGTTTGGGAGCAACTTTGGAAGGCCATTTTGAGCGCAGTTTCGATGGCGGTTGAGCCGTCATCTGAGAAAAATACGCGGGTGAGCTTACCGTCGGGGAAAAGCTGTGTGAGTTTTTCCGCCAATTCAGAGGCGAGAGCGTGACCAAATCCCAAGTAGCTGGAGTGGCAAATGGTGGCAGCCTGTTTTTGGATCGCTTGAATGATGTGTGGGTGGCAGTGGCCGTGGATATTCACCCAGATAGAACTATTACCGTCAATGTAGCGACGGCCGAGAGAATCAGTGAGCCAGACGCCGGATCCGGATTGAATCATGAGGATCTCGGCTTCACGTCCCCAAAGGGACTGCGGAGTAAACGGATGCCAACAGTGTGCAAGATCCTGCACGATGGCACGTTGCGTAAGGTCATGCGGTATTTGTGGTATCATAAGAGATCACCCGCGTTCTATGGGGATGGACACCGACCTATTCTTCCCCTTGTTTTTGGGAAGCACTCTGGGTGAAGCGCATAAGTCTCGCTTCAAAATCCAGCTGTATATCTCCCGTGGGACCATTGCGGTTTTTAGCAAGCACAAGGATAGCAGGCTTCTTCTCGTCGTCATCTTGACCTGCTTCTTCCGGTTCATCCTTTTCGTAGTAGTCTGGGCGGTAGAGCAAGCCAACCATATCGGCGTCCTGCTCAATGGCGCCGGATTCACGCAGGTCACTCATCATGGGTCGCCCTTTCACTTTTCCGGTACGCTGTTCCGGACCTCGATTAAGCTGCGCCAACACGATGATAGGCACATTGAGCTCTTTAGCAAGACCTTTGAGACCGGCCGAAATTTCAGCAATTTCACGTTCGCGGCTGTTCTGCGCTTGCTTGGTGTGGGAGCGCATGAGCTGGAGGTAATCCACCCCGATGGCGCATGTGTCGGGGTGTTCCTTGAGTACCCTTCGAGCTTTGGCGCGCAGTTCGGAAATGGAGATAGCAGCTGTATCGTCAATGATAAGGCCGCTATTTTGGTATGCAGTAATAGCCTCTTTGAGATCTTTGAGTTGCCCCCCTTTGAGACCTTTTTTGCTGGTGATGTCTTCCCGGCTTACCCCACTCTTTGCATAGAGCAGACGCTCCACCAGCTGCACGCTGGGCATCTCGCAGGAGAAGATGAGTACAGGTTTTTTTACCTCCAGCACCAGATGTTCCACAATGTTGAGCAGAAAGGATGTTTTGCCCATGGAGGGGCGTGCGGCAATGACAAAAAGCTCGCCTCCTTTGAGTCCATTAATCTTGCTGTCGAGTGCGTCGTAACCAGTGCGTAAACCAAGCACGTCACCCTTGCGATCCATCATCTTCTCCAGGTTGCTCATGGCCGTCTGGATATCCTTCTTGAGGCTCCACGTGACAGACGTTTGCGAACTCCTGCGGATGTCCATTACCTCTTTTTCGGCTTCATCGAGCAATTCGTCAATCTCAGTCTCGGAAGAAATGGCCCAGTCGTGCATCTTGTTGCCGGCCATAATCATGCAACGTCGCAGGTACTTTTCCTTAATCGTTGCGTAATGTGATTCGAAAAGCGCTGTGGAGCTTGCCACGCTGAAGATATCAGCCAGCCCGCTGTTGCCGCCGACTGCTTCCAGTTTGCCTTCATCCGTCAATATCTGCGCGATGGAGGCAATGTCCACTGGTTCGTTGCGCTCATAACGGCGCCGGAATATTTCCCAGAGTATTCGGTGAGCAGGGATGTAAAAATACTCCTCGTTGATGCCTTCCGATATGCAGTGTGAGATAATGTTCGTGGGATCCATCGCCATCATACAGATCAGGCTTTTCTCCAAGGTCGGCGCCTGTGGCATAGAAACCGACTCTGGCGAAAGCTTGTTCGCTGCATTTTCTTTTCCGGCGCTAGCGCTTCCCTGACTCATTGTTGACAGCGGTTGCGAGTGTACCATTTTCCCCGTATCTTGGCAAGTTTCTTACCCGTCTCTTTCTTTCCTTCCGTTGTCACTGTTTTCTAATGAAACCGCTACGCGAGTTATCAACAATGTGAATAACTTCTAAAGATATTAACTTTGGTGAAGTTTCATAACTCAGCGGGCAAGGACTGCCGGGATGCCGCTATTGCCACAGGCGGAAATAGGGCGCACGGCGATGCGATCCGCCGACACGAACATGGAGGCGGGGAGAGTGACGCGGCGTTGGGCGCCGGGAAGAATGCAAAGGGTGGACCACTGTCCGGAACGGCGAACCTGAATTACCCACTTGCGCGCACTGGCATCTGCCGAGGTCCATGAGACAGCGATGCCGCGCCCGGGGATGTCGACAGCTTGCGCAATGGGAGCGGCGGGGCGTGCGGATCCGCACCATGGCATAGCCGGAGGAAGAGCAAAGCCTCGGTAACGGGCAGCCAGGTGGGCTTGAATACCGCCGCGGTTAGAGCCGATGGAGTTCCAGCTCCAGAAGAGCTGTCCGGAGCTTTGGCGGGCGAGTTGGCGAGCCATATCGATCTGGCGGCCGATTTCAGACGCGGGACGGGTGCGATCTTCTGAGGAAAGGATACGAGCTGTGGCAATGCCCGGCCAGACCGGACGGCGAGGATTGATAGAAGACCACCATCTCAAGAGCGCGGGGAAACTTTGCGGGCTGTCAATACGCCAATAGAGCTGCGGGGCGAGGTAGTCGACCCATCCTTTAGCGAGCCATTTACGAGCGTCGCATGCGAGGTGTTCATAGGCATTGACGCCGGCGGGGACGCCGGATGGGTAGCCGGGCTGCCAGATGCCGAAAGGGCTGATACCAACCCGTACCCATGGCTTGGCGGCCTTGACGCTGGAATAAAGCCGGCTCACGAAAGAGTCGATGGCGGCTCGGCGCTGAGCCGGAGTGCGTCCATCTGAGATATTATGATGGGGCGGGTAGGGGTAGAAATAGTCATCCAGGTGGACGCCGTCAATATCATAGCGGCGCACGACGTCAAGGATAACGCGTAGCACGTGCTGTTGAGAGGCGGCGACGGAGGGATTCAGCAAAGTGGTGCCTCCTGCGCGCTTGATGAGTTCCGGATGCCGGCGTGCGATGTGACCGGGGCCGACAGGTTTGCCGGAGACGGTCGCGCGGAAGGGATTAAACCAAGCGTGAAGCTCAAGACCGCGGCGATGAGCCTCGGTGATGGCAAAAGCGAGGGGGTCATAGCCGGGGTTGACGCCGGGGCCGCTCAGCCAGGCGCTCCATGGTTCCAGGGAAGATTTATAGAGGGCGTCGCCATTTGGGCGCACTTGCAAGATAATGGCATTGAGTTTAAGCTGCACGGCGCGGTTAAGAATGCCAAGCAACTGCGCCTTTTGCTGGGTGGCGGAAAGTCCGGCAGCAGTAGGCCAATCCAGGTTGAAGACAGTTGCCACCCACACGGCGCGGAATTCACGTGCCGGTTCACCGGCGTTTTCACGCACCTGCTGCCACGCAGGAGCCAGAGCCGTGCAAAAGCATAACACAGGCAACAGAAGCCAGCGTAGCACATTTTGCACAACAGACATCATCAGAAAATAAGAGGAGTCACCCCCAAGACGAGCAACAACAACGTGCCGATTGTGAGGATTGCAATGCAGACAGGCGAGAAATGCACCGGCGTGTCATTCTGCTCAGGTTTTTCCCAATACATGAAGCGCAGCACTTTAAAGTAGTAGTAGAAACCGGCTGCCGCGCAAATGATCATGATGGGCAGAAGCCAGTATATGATGTGATGAGGCAGATTGATGGTGGAGACGAGAGCTTGGAATGAGGAGAGCTTGGCAAGAAAGCCGGCGGTAAGGGGGACTCCGGCGAGGGAGGCAAAGCTCACTGTAATCAGGAAAGAGGTGCGCGGGTTTGTTTTGCCGAGTCCGCGGAAGGCGGAGAGTTCCTCACTGCCACGCTGCATACGCAGAGTAGCTAGCGCCGCAAAGGCCATGAGCGTTGCAATGCCATAAGCAAGCAAATAGTTGAATACCGGTCCCACGATGGTGGGTTTAAGCGAGATGAAAAACACCAGAATAAACCCGGCCTGCCCGATGGAAGAGTACCCGAGCAGTCGCTTCGTGTTTTGTTGGGGGATGGCGCCCAAGTTGCCCACGAGCAGCGTTCCTGCAGCCACGACAGCCAGCACGCTTATCAAGCTGGAGAGCATGTCGCTCACGGTCGATTGCAGGTAGATGAGCGGCAGCAGAATGATGAGCAAGGCTGCAAAACCTGCCAGCTTCGATACTACAGCCAAGAAAGCCGACACAGGAGTGGGCGCCCCTTGGTACACGTCAGGAATCCATGTGTGCATCGGGATGGCTCCGGCCTTGAAAAACACACCCGCAAGCAAAAGGCCCACGCTGATGAGTACGCCTGCAGAGAGGTAAGGATTGCTGAGGGCGGCGAGCAAGAAGCGGGTATCGCCCATGAAGGTGCCGGTCGTGCCGAAGAACCACGCGGCTCCCATGATCATCAGCCCCGTACTCACAGCGCCGAGAATAAGGTACTTCACACCCGCCTCCACGGAACCTTGGTTGCGTCGGAAGTACCCGGCCATGGCATAAGACGCAAGCGTTACAGTCTCCAGCGATACAAAGAGCATGATGAGGTCGCGCGAGCGAATGAGAGAACACACACCTGCGCATGCCAGTAGAGGCAGCGCGGAGAACTCGGCGACGCCGTCTTCATGATTTCCGCCTGCCACCGAGGCGCTCACGACACTCCGGTAGTCATATGCCATGAGAAGACATACAGCCGTTGCGGCGCAAGCAAGCGTTGTGAAGAGAGCGGAAGCAGAGCTGCCTGCGGTGAAGCAGGCAAGCGTTGCAGTTACGAGAGAACCAACGAGCGGGAACAGCTGCTTATTGAGACGAGGCAGGAACGCATCTGTCAACAGAATAAGCAAGGCAAGTCCCACTAGGACGAAAGACGGGGTAAATTGCCCCCAAGTGTAGGCGGCGCTGATCAGATTGGGTGTACTCATGAGAAAATCGGGCGGTAGGAGTATGAAGGAATCATGCAAGGATGCCGGGGGCGATACCAAAGAGAACTAAGGCGGCGCTCAGTAAAGCTGCGGAGCAGATTTCGGCGCAACTCAGAGGAAGTGTGGCCCGCTCACACACGGGGGTGAGCTCACCCGCAAAGATGCGGCGAATGGCGCGCAGCATATAGATGGCGCTGATGACGAGCCCCCACAGAGCAAAGATCAGTGTGAGCTGCACCGGACCGAGCCCTCCTAATGCGTTGGCCAGGCCGTTGAGCCAACTCCAGCAATAAGAAGGGGGTGTTGCACCGGGTTCCCAGCCGGTAAAGCAGGAAACGAAGATGGAAAACTCGCCCACAAAGTTGGCTAGCAGAGGTAAGCCGATGGAAGCCATGCCGGCCAAGCCGAAGAAGAAGCCGAGCATGGGCTGTTTGTGAGCCAGCCCGCCCATGGCGCTGAACTCAAGCGTGCCGGTGCGGCGTTCGATTTGGTCAGTCAGCAGAAAAAGCAGCGCAATGCTCAGACCGTGTGCGAGCATGAGCATGCCTGCACCTTGATAGGCCAGGGCATTCGAAGCTCCTGACGTTACAAAGGCGGCAATTCCCAGGAAAATGTAACCCATATGCATGACAGAGGAGTTGCCCAGCATGGTATCCAGTCGGGATTGAGCCATCGTCACGCAACCTACCCAAAGTACATTGCCCAGCAACAGGATAAGCAGCAGGTTGGTCCAGCAGCCGAAGAACTTATCGCAAGCCGGTCCAAAGATGCACGCCACGAGGATGAGTCCGTACAGACCGAACTTTTTGAGTACGCCGGCGTGCATCATCGCAATAGGAGCAGGAGCGCTCGCATAGGCCGGAGCTGCCCATGAGTGGAATGGAAACAGCGATACCAGCGTGCCAAAACCTGCCAGCAAAAGACCGGCCGTGAGGCAGGCCGATACGGGCATGCGCCCCATGGCCGCCATTACCCGCATTTCCAAAAAGCGCATAGTGCCCAGTTGAACGTAGAGCAGTATCAGTCCTGCCAGCAGCACCATGGAGGCCAGGCCCAAGTAAATGGTCATGCGCCATGCAATCGTGCGGCGTTCTCCGCGTCCATACAACCCTATCATCACAAAAGTGGGGATCAGCGCGAGTTCGTGAAAGGCGAAGAAAGCCACGATATTATCGGAAAGAAATGCTCCGGTCGCTCCGGCTGATATGAGCAGGGTTGAAATGCTCCAGCTCCGCTCCGCAGCAGCATCCGGAGCCTTGAGCCCCAGCACGGCGGCCAAGGTGACCAGCACAGTGAGCAGAAGCATCGGTTTACTGAGCGGAAGGTACAGGGAGAGAGAGGTAGGCAACTCACCGATGTGGGTGAGGGAAGTGCCGTCTGCTCCCATACTCAGAGCCACAATGGAACCGATTCCCAGCAGAAAAGTGAGTAAAGAGCTCACTAGAGCTGTAGCGCGACCCGGGGTGTGCAAAAAACCGATGAGCACACTCGCAATTACAGGGATGATGATAAGCCAGATAAGCATGATGCAACAGGAGATTAAAAGAGGATGATGAGAAGAAGTATGAGAAGGAACACGCCCAAGGATGCTACAACCGTGTAACCACGCAGCGAGCCGCCTTGAATACGGCTCAGCAAGCGCCCTGTCCACGCTGTCAGCAACGCTAAACCATGGCCGACAAGTCGACGAATCACTCCATCGTCGATGCAAGAAACGAGGCAGGTAAACCAGCGTTGCACACCACCGATCAGCAGGTGATCATAAAAGCTGTCGATGTAGAGGCGTCGTCGCAAGATGCGGGAGATGATATGAGAACCGAAAGGATCCGATTGCGCAGAATCGGCGGCAGATTTGGCGTACATGAACCAAGCCAAACCGCCGCCCACAATGAGTGAGCCTAGCCCGGCAAAAAATGTGACGTTCCATTCCGTGCTTTCGGCGTGAAAATCGGCGAATGGCACGAGCCGATCTGCTACAAAACCGTAGCCGGAGATGATAGCCATGGCTGCCAGTATGAACAAGGGTACAAGCATGGACGGGCCGGCTTCATGGGCTTGCTCTGCATCCCGTGTACGAGCGCGGCCCCCGAAAGCCACGAGGCAAAGGCGCACCATGTAGAACGTGGTGAAAGCGGCGACAACAATTCCCACGATAAAGAGCGGCAAAGACCGCCCCCACGCAGCCTCCAGGATGCTCTCTTTGGAGAAGAATCCGGAAAAGCCGGGCACGGCGACGAGTGCGCAGGTGCCGGCCAGAAAGCAAAGCACGGTGAGGGGCATTTTTTGGCGCAGACCACCCATCTTCCAGATGTTTTGCTCGTGGTGACAGCACACGATGATGGCGCCGGCAGCCAAGAAGAGCAGGGCCTTAAACCAGGCATGCGTGTAGAGGTGAAACATCGCAGCTTCACCTGCCAGCAGACCGACAGCCATTATCATGTAGCCAAGCTGGGAAAGAGTGGAATAGGCCAGCACGCGCTTGATGTCATCCTGTTGAGCGGCCATGAGGGCCGAGAGTACCGCGGTGATTGCTCCGATGGCGGCGATCACGCTGCACGCGGTGTCGGTGAAAGCGTACAACCCCATGCTCACTTGCAAGCGCACCAGCATGTAGACGCCGGCAGCGACCATGGTGGCTGCATGGATGAGGGCAGATACAGGAGTAGGTCCCTCCATGGCGTCCGGCAGCCACACGTGCAGGGGAAATTGGGCAGACTTACCTACTGCGCCGCAGAAGAGGAAGAGTATCGCAGCCGTGAGAACAGGAGAACCGGCGGCCACTTTCATGTGTCCCGCCATGTCAGCGTAGTGCAGGGAGCCGAAGAGACCGAGAGTGAGCATGATGCCGATGAGAAATCCAAAGTCGCCCACACGGTTGGTAATAAAAGCTTTTTTGGCGGCGTCGGCCGCTGTCTCTTTGTGGTACCAGTGACCGATGAGCAGGTAGGACGAGAACCCCACCATTTCCCAGCCGATGAAGGTGAGCACGAGCGAATTGGCCAGCACAATGCAGCTCATGCTGAACATGAAAATGCTCAGACCCGCAAAGTAGCGGCTGTGGTTGGAAGGGTCTCCCTTCATGTAACCGAGCGAGAAAATATGCACGAGTGCACCGATGCCGGTAACCACGAGCATCATCTTGATGGAAAGAGCATCAATGAGCAAACCGAGGCTCAAATCAATGCCCTGCACGGGGAACCAGGTGTAGTCAGCAGGAGTGCCGGTTTGTAAGCCGCACATGCAGGCTATGCATAAGACCAGCGTCGCGAGAACCGAAGTTATGGAGACCCCCGCTGCCATACGCGGTCTGCGAGCCAGCAGCAACCAGTCTGCCGCAGCCGCCACCAACGGCAGAACAAGGAAAAGCCAAGGTAAGTTTTGCATCATAAATTAGTCTTTCAGTGAGGTGAGAGATGTGCTTTCCACGCCACGACGAGCGCGGAACATAGCCACGATGAGGGAAAGCCCCACGGCAACCTCGGCTGCCGCTATCGCCATCACAAACAGTGCCAGCACCTGCGCATCGTACACAGGTATGCCCTCCAGACCCTGTGCTCGTGAAAAGGCCACCAGAGCCACGTTGGCGCCGGTGAGCATGAGCTCAAGACACATGAGCACCACCAGCACATTGCGTCGCATGATGGCGCCGCCCAGGCCGATCGAGAAAAGCAGAGCAGAAAAAATGAGGTAATGGGATAAAGGAGTCATGGCAAGAAGGAGGAGGTTAATCACGGCGTAGTTTGCGACCCACAGCCACGGCTCCGACAGCCCCGGCCAGCAGTGCAAAGCTCAAGACAACAATACTCAGGTTATAGTGGGTGAAGAGATTTTTACCCAGCAGGGACACATCGGACTCTCCGTCGCGCATGGATATGGGGGGGAGCATGCCGCCGTATTCGGTGGGAGCTGTGGTTTGCGGTTGCTGAGCTTGTGCGCTACCCTGCACGGGGCACAAGTCATCTGCGTGTTCCAGCAGCACGTGTACCGGGCAGCGTCCCCCCGTGGAACCGGGCAAGCGGAGAGCCGCGCTCGATAAGGTACCCGCAAGTACGCCTGCGGCCAGCACCCCCAGCACGCAATATAGCCAATTGCCGGCGGCGGGGTGTTCGTCTTTGACATTGAGCATCATCACGATGAAGAGGATGAGCACCAGAATGGCGCCCGCGTAGATGATGAGTTGGGCGATGCCCAGAAAGGTCGCGCCGGCTCCGAAGAAGACAGCCGCCACAAAAGCAAGACACGAGGCCAGACTCAGCGCACAAGAGACAGGGTTGCGCAGGGCCACGACACCCAGCGCGCTGAGCAGCGCCCCAAACGCAAATACGTAAAATAAGATGGCTTGAACAGCAGGATTCATGGTTATTTGTAGGGATTCCATTTGTTGATAAGGCCTTTTCTGGTGCCGCCGAGCTGGTAGAGTTGTTCTTTATGGCGGAGGGCCTGATTACGGTCAGTGAGGGTGATAAGGTATTCTTTAGAAAGGAAAATGGCTTGTTCCGGGCAAACTTCCTGACACATACCGCAGTAGATGCAGCGCAGCATGTCGATTTCAAATTCGGCAGGCGCCTTTTCTTGCTTGGGTGTGGGAGAGTTGGGATCGACCGTGCCGGGTACCACGCGGATGGCCCGGGCGGGGCAGATGAACTCACACAGCTGGCAGGATACGCAACGCTCGCGCCCGTCTTCCCCCCGCACGAGCGTGGGAGCCCCGCGGTAGTAGGAGGGCAGGTGGGCATCCCACCGTTGCTCAGGGAAGGGCATACAGGCACCGATGCCTGCGCCGTTAAAGTCCTTCTTGCTCCGACTTTTGCCGAGCAGGGAGAGTATCAAGTGGCGCATCGTGATGCCCAGACCCTTCACGAGTTCCACGACGTAAATGCGATCCAGCAGGGAAAACTTGGGACGCTTAATGGGGATGTATGACATGGGGAGAAGGGGTTTATTTGACGAAGTACAGAATAGCCGCTGTGAGAATGATATTGAAGACGGCAAGTTCGACGAAGACAAGCCAGCACAGCTTCATCACCTGATCCCAGCGAAAACGTGGCAGTGTCCAACGCACCCACACGAAAAAGAAGATAAAGGCGAGCAGCTTGAGCAAGAACATCACAAATTGACAGAGTACAGCCACCCATTCGTTCCAGGCTGCCAAAGCTTCGTCTGCGCCAAAACCAATGGACCAGCCGCCCAAGAAGAGGGTGACGACCATGGCGGAGCCGATGACCATGGCTGCGTATTCGCCCATGAAGAACGACGCGAACTTCATGGACGAGTATTCAGTGTGATAGCCGCCCACCAGATCCGTCTCACACTCTGCCATGTCGAAAGGAGTTCGATTAGCTTCTGCAAAGATACAGGTGGCAAACATAAGAAAACTTAACGCCATGGGTATCCAAAGCACCCAACGCTGCAGAGTGAGACCTTGCCCCCAGAACGGCAGCAAAGTCCAGCCATCTGTGGCTTGCGTGTGTACGATATCCTGTAAGTTGAGCGTGCCGAATACCATAAGCAGAGGGATCACGGAAAGCCCCATGGCAACCTCATACGAGATAAGTTGAGCTGTGGCGCGCAGCCCCCCCAGGAAGGGGTACTTGGAGTTGGAGGACCATCCGGCGAGCGTGAGGCCGTACACCGAGAGACCAGACACGGCGAAGACCCATAACAGACCGATGTTCAGGTTGGCGACGCACATGGATATGTTGCCGAAGGGTGTAGACACCTCGGAAGCAAAAGGTACAACGGCTGCCGCTACCAACGGCGGTCCGAGTACCAGCATGGGCGCCAGGATGAAATAAAACTTGCGTACGTAAGAAGGGGTGATCTCTTGCTTCAGGAAGAGTTTGCCGCCATCCAAGCAGGGCTGCATGAGACCGAACGTGGGGATTTCGCGATCCAGCCTGAGCCAGCGGCACAGACGCGCGATGCAACCGTCCGGCGGGCAGCCAAAGAAATGCAACAGACCGGAGAGCGGCTGAGCCTTCTTGCTACCGAAGGGCTTCAGCAGGAAGAGGGGCAACCCCGCTCGATTCGGGCCAGGTCGGTCTTGTATCCATCCGGCTACGCGGCGCTCAATCCAAACTGAGAGCACCACGAAAGCCAAAATTACCGCAAACACAAGTACCAGCTTTGCCACTGTGGTGAGCAGGTAGAACCAAGTCGGGTTGCGCAGCACGTCGCAGCACCATGTCCAGAAGCATTCCATGATAATATTGGCAGGTGAGGTTTAAGATTTCTTTGATTTTTCACGCTCAATGAGAGGGATCGTCACACCGGTATCGACGACAGGGAGACCGGCGTTGCCGATGGAGGACCAGGAGACGCCGGCGAGGGCATCATACTGCCCGGCCATTTCATCTAAAATTTCCATGGGACTTGTGGCGCGTGCCGCTTTGAGCGGGATCTCTCCGCATTCTTGCAGCAAGGCGCGCAGGATGTCCCAATCCGCTCGGGCTTCTCCAAGTGGCTCAATAGCGCGGTTGAGGCGCTGGATGCGCCCGGTCACGTTGATCATGGTGCCGTACTTTTCAGCGAAGGTGACACCGGCCAGCACCACATCCGCTGCTTGAGTGGTGGGAGTTTCACTGTGGGCCATCACGAGCAGATAATCCAAGTCGTGAAGTTGTTCCGCAGTAATGCCGGCGTCGGTCGTTACATCTTCTCCCAAGACGATGAGGGAGCGAATTTTGCCAATCTTCACCCCGCGCACGATATCGGGCAGCGTGCTTCCGTCCTTGCCCAAGATGAGTTTGGCTCCTGTCGTGTTGGGATTGCGGTCGGCAGAGATGAGCATTCCATCGTCCTCCCCCATGCGTGGGACAATGTCAAAGAATTTAACGCCGAGCAGATCGGCCAGGTGCCTGGTGAGGTAGAGCTCCTCGTTTGTAAGTCGGGCAGATGCGATGATAGCCAGTTCAGAACTCTTGCAGCGGCGCAATTGCTCGGCAGCAGTGCGCAGCAGTGGTTCCCACGAGGCGGGGCGCTGTCCGGTTCCTTCATCTGTGCGAATGAGCGGGGTGAGCAAACGCTCCGGCGCGTTGATGTATTGGTAATTCAAGCGGTGGTCATCCGGCATCCAGCAGCTGTTTACTTCATCATTTTGACGAGGCGTAATGCGATACACCTGTTGTCCACGAGTCCAGATGTTGATATTGGTGCCGGTGCCGCAATTCACGTCGATGGTCGGCGTACTCTTGAGGAACCAGACGCGCATTTTGAAACGGAAGTCTTTCGACGTCATAGCGCCCACAGGACAAAGATCAACCACATTCATCGAGTAGTTGCTGTCCAAAGTTTTACCGGGATAGCAAGCAATAGCGTTGCGGGCGCCTCGCCCCACCACGCCCAGCACTTCCTCGCCCACAACCTCTTTCATGAATCGCACGCAACGGCGGCAAAGCACGCAGCGTTCCTGATCCAAGTTCACGCGCGGACCAATGGAAAGGTTTTTCCCTTTTTTAATTTTGCTTTCGGTGAAGCGGTGCGTAAGCTGACCGTAATCGGCCGTGTACTCCTGCAACTTGCATTCACCCGCCTGATCGCAGATAGGACAATCCAGCGGATGGTTAGTCAGCAAGAACTCCAGCACGGCTCGGCGCGCTTCGGTGCATACTGTTCCCGTCGTGCGAATGCCCATGTTCTCAGCCACCGTGTTTGCGCAAGCGACGATGGCTCGCGGCATCCATTGGATAGTTTGGTAGCCGTCCTCGTTGTAAGTCGGAGTGGTTCCGGGGGCGAGCCGCGGGGGCATGCCCTGCTCTACAAGGCACATGCGGCAGGAGCCCGCCACGCTCAGCTTAGGGTGGTAGCAAAAGCAGGGGACATGCACGCCCACGCTGTTGCAGGCATCCGCGATTCGCGTGCCCTTCGGGAAGCGATACCACGTACCGTTGATTTGCACATTCACCTTGCCTTCGGCTGCAGCTGCGTCTTTTGGCAGTATTTGCTGTTCTGTACTCATGGTAGGCAGTCAATTAATCTTCTCGGGTCAGATATTTGCGCGCCTCGGCAGTTTCCGGGTTGTGTGGCTTCATGGCGTTGACAGGTCGGGTCAAAGCCAGGAATTCATCGCGGAACTTGGTGGTAAAGGCCTGCACCGGCCACGCACATGCTTCGCCAAAAGCGCATACCGTGCGCCCACATATATTGTCGGCCACACTCTTGAGCAGATCCACATCTTCCGGCGCAGCTTTGCCCTGACAGATGCGCGTGCTGAGTTTGAGCATCCATGGGTTGCCCTCCCGGCAGGGAGTGCATTGTCCGCATGATTCCCAGGCAAAAAAGCGGTTAAGATTGCGCAGCATTTCTGGCATGCTGCGTGAGTCATCCATGACGATAACTCCTCCCGACCCGCTCATGGAGCCGTGCTGGGCAATGCTGTCCAGATCCATCGGGACATCGAAAATGGTCATTTTTCGGACGCTGCCGTCGGGGTTGCGGCCTTTGAGGACTTCATCGCAGCGCATTACCTTGGCGCTGGCGCCGCCGGGGATGATAGCCTTAAATGTGCGCCCGGGCTTGGGACCGCCGCAAAGGTCGTAGAGCAGCTCCCCGTAGGTAATAGAGCCGGAGATGATTTCGTAGTACCCCGGGCGCTGTACGTCGCCTGACACGCCGATAATGCGCGTTCCGGGGCTGCGTGTAGCGCCATCGGCTGCGTACGCTTCCCCGCCGCGCATGAGCACTTGGCGCACCTGACAGAGGGATTCGACGTTGTTGACGATGGTGGGGCAGCCGTACAAACCAATGGCGGCGGGAAAGAAAGGCGGTTTGATGCGGGGGTAGGGGCGCACGCCCTCGATGGAATTAATGAGCCCCGTTTCTTCGCCGCAGATGTACGCGCCGGCGCCGCGATGAAGAATGATTTTCAGATCATATCCGCTGCCCAGGATATTCTTGCCGAGGAAGTGGTGCTTTTCGGCTTCTGACAGCGCTCTTTTTACAATCTTGGCGGCCTCGGGGAACTCTTCGCGCATGTAGATGATTGCATAGTGCGCTTGCACAGCGTAGCAAGCGATGATCATGCCTTCGATCAGCTGATGCGGATCCTGATGGACGATGAATCGATCTTTGAAGGTTCCCGGTTCAGATTCATCGCAGTTGCACACGAGGTACACGGGTTTCGTGTTGCCCTTGGGGATGAAGGTCCACTTGACTCCTGTGGGGAAGCCGGCGCCGCCACGCCCGCGGAGGCCGCTCTTCTTCACTTCGTCAATGATGGCGGCAGGCTCCATGGCGACGGCTTTTTTGAGCGTCTCGTAGCCTCCGTCTTTCATGAAGCATTCAATGGAGGGGTCGTAGCCGACGCGGTCAATGTTGCGAAAGATGCGACGGGTTTCTCGAGGGTGGGGTGCGCGTCCCGGCTTGTAGGTGATCTCACTCATGGCTGTGTCATCAGGCTTTGTTGCTGTATTGCGCTATCAGGGCATCCACTTTTGCCCGATCCATCTGCGAGTAAAGAGCATCGTTGACCATGAGGTTAGGGCCAAAGCCGCAGGCAGCCAAACATTCTACCGCCTCAATGCTCCACAGACCGTCCGAACTCACGGCTATGGGATGCTCGTTCGTCAAGGCTTGGGGATTGATGCCGATTTTTTCGCAGATGTAGGCGAGCAACTCCTCTCCACCGGACAGAGCGCAAGCAATCGTGTGGCAAACGCGTATGTGCCATTTTCCCGGGCAGCTTGTGCGGATACCGGGGTAGAAGCTTACGATGCCCTGCACGTGAATGGGTGTCGAGTTGCACATGTCGGCGATCCAAATTACGCTCTCCGGGCAGATGTACCCGTGCTTTTCCTGCACCATGTGGATGAGGGGCAGCACGGCAGACAGTTCTTTGCCCTCCGGGTACATGGCGATATATTCCTTGGCTTTTTTGGTGAGTTCCGGGGTTACTTGGAAAGGCGGGTAGAACTTTTCCCCGGGGGAGGGGTTAGTCGCTGCAAGGGCTGCGATGGCATCTGGTTGCTCTTTCATGGTAAATTGATAAGTTGGTTGGTTAACGGTCGCATTCGCCCTGCACAAAATCAAAAGAACCGAGAATGGCGCCGATATCGCTCACCAGATGACCGGGAAGCAGCTCCGGCAGCATCGAAAGGGTGCAGAAAGAGGGACTGCGCATCTTGAGACGGTTTGGGATTCCTCCCCCTTGGGAATCAATGAAAAAGCCCAGCTCACCCTTTGGATTTTCGGCGGCAAAGAAGACCTGACCGACCGGAGCGTTGACGCTCTGCGTACTCACCATAAACTGGCGGATGAGTTCCTCCATACCTTGCAGCGCCTCCTCTTTCGGCGGGAGGACGCCGCGTTCATTCTGCACGCAGATGGGGCCGGCAGGCATGCTGTCGCATACTTGTCGGAGGATGCGTACAGATTGTAAAATCTCCTCCAGCCTGAGTTGGAAGCGTGCGTAGCAGTCGCCCTCTTGGGCCACGGGCACGTCAAATTCGTATTTCTCGTAGCCAAGGTAGGGATTGGTTTTGCGTAAGTCGCGCTTCACGCCGCTGGCACGCAGATTCGGGCCGGTCATGCCGTTTTGCAGAGCCATCTCCCGCGTGATGACACCTACGCCTACCAGTCGATCAATAAAGACTTTGTTGTGGAGCAACAGGCGCTTGAGCTCCTCCACCGTCTTTTCCGCGGAATCGCAGAAGGCAAGGACTTCCTTTTCAAACCCTTTGGGTAAGTCACGCGTCATGCCGCCGATGCGTGTGTAGCTGGAGGTAAAGCGGGCTCCGCAAATCTTTTCGTAAAAATTGTGCACCTTTTCTTTTTCTTCGTAGCAGTACAGGAAAGCGGTCATGGCTCCGGTGTCCATGGCATAAACGCCGAGCCCCAGAAAATAGGAAGAGATGCGCGAAAGCTCCGCACAGAGCACGCGGATTGCCTGCCCGCGCTCCGGCAGCTCCCAGCCCAGCAACTTTTCTACCGCACACGCGTAGGCAATGTTGTTGCTCATGGGCGCCAGGTAATCAAAGCGGTCTGTGTAGGCGACAAATTGGTTGTAGTGGCAATTTTCGGCAATTTTCTCCATGCCTCGGTGCAGGTAGCCAATAATCGGGTCGCAGCTCACGATCTCCTCCCCATCAATCACCAGTTTGAGCCGCAGCACTCCGTGTGTCGCCGGATGCGATGGCCCCATATTCAGCGTCACCAAATCATGCGGCATATCCGCGTCTTCCCTCAGATACTCCGGTCCGGCTTCGGACGGATTCGGCACTTCTATTACCCTGGTCGTCTTCATGATCTGCTTCTGCCAGTTCTGCGCTCGCGCGGCGCCGCGCCCATGATACTCTTCTCTTCCCCCAATTTCAAGCCTAAAGTGAACAAGCCTTTTCTTTCTGATTTCCTCCGTGCATTGCTCCGAAAATAACGTCGTCGATCTGCTGCGGAGAAAGACGAGAGCGGTTTCATCGACGGCGGAGGGAGAATCTCCGTTTGTTACTTCCGAACACCTCCCGACAATTCCCTTATCCGCCGGCTACCTCCGTGTGACGATGTCCCTCGTTCGCATTCCTGCGGGTAATAAGGTCGTATCGCACTTGCTCCATGACTCTGGAACCCTGCTTGTCTCTTCCCTTGTGCGATAGCCTGTTGTTTGGCGCAGGAGCGGGCATGACCGGTTTTTTGCAGAGTTCGGGAAAGCATGATGATGGAAAGGCGCGAGTCATGTCTCTTGGGGACCGATGCCGCCTTGGAAAAGAGAGGAATACATGGATCCGAAAGGACTGAAAGTGATGGGAGCCCTGTTGCATACGCTAAAATATCAGTGAGATACATCCGGCAAAGAGGTAATGTGAGTACGCGCGGAAAGGGTAGAAGGTTAACAGGGAGAAGTCCGATATCTTTCTCTGTGGGCTGTTTTTGTACCATGATTCGCGTGTTGCATGCAATTTTGCAATGTACAGTGACAGAAAGAACACGGACATTTTGCTTGACCTCGTATCACAAAACTGGCAGAATGGCGCGCGTTCACAAGGCACAGCTGACACATGCTCTCGTATTTATACCAAGTAACCCAGTCGCCGATATTTTATTTTTCAACCGGCATTTTATTGTTGGTGTTGTTCTTCTGGTACATGGCATCAGAGAACGACAAAATGAAGAGGAATGCGGGCACGTTTTTCATCATCGGTCTGGCGAGCTTCTCGATCATGTCGCTTTTTGTGAACGGGATGCACTACGGTATCGATATTCGTGGTGGGGTAGAGCTGACCTTGGAAGTGCAACCGAAGTTGGATGATCAGACCGGTATGCCGACGCCGCCCACGGAGGAGGATATGCAGCAGGCCTGCAATATCTTGGAGGAACGTCTCAATTCCACCGGCACCAGTGAGGTGCAAATTATTCACACCAACAACAAGATCCTTATCCAGATTCCTCAGCAGGATACCAAAGATGAAAAGGCCAACAAGGAAAAAATAGATGCGATGGTTAATATGCTCACTCGCATGGCCAAGTTGGAACTGCTGGCCGTTCACCCTGAGAGTGACAAATTGATTGCGCAAATGATGAGCATCAATCCGGATACCGGTAAGCCAATGGTGGATTTTGAGGCGTACATCCGGAACCGAAACGCTTTCATTGCAGCTCAAAAGGCCGGAGACAATACGAAGCGCATGCCTGTTTTGCGCATTCCGGCTATGATGGGTCTGAATGATTATCAAATCCTCCCCAACCCGGTGGTGAATGATGAAACGGGTGAACCCGTCATGGACGCTGACGGAAACCAGCAACTGCGCTTTTTCGTCCTGCAAAAGCCACATGCCGCCATGCAGCAGGATGTTTACATTACGGGCAAGGAGGTTGCTTCTGCCCATCCTGATTATTCACGCCGCGGTTATGTCGCCGTGGTGCTCAACCGCGCCGGAGCCGGTCGCATGGGGCGTCTTACCGGCAAAATGGTAAAGGGGCGCGATCGCTTGGCTGTGGTGCTCAACGGTCAGGTTAAGTGCGCTCCGGTCGTACAAGATACCCTGCACAAGGAATTCCAGATATCCGGGCTCATGGCCAAAGGCGAAGCGGAGGATGTCTCCAAAGCGTTGGCTAATCCTCTCTCCAGTGACCTGAAGGTAGAAGGGCGCAAAGACGTGAGTGCGCAGCTTGGACAGAGCGCTCTGGAGCAGGGCACTTTTGCCGGTGTGGTCGGGTTGTTGGCTGTGTTTCTATTCTGCTACTGGTATTACCGGGTGGCGGGGGTTGTCGCCATGGTAGGACTTGCGCTGAATGCCACCACGCTGGTGGGGTTGATGAGTTTGTTCGGCTTTGTGCTCACGCTGCCGGGGATTGCAGGTATCGTGCTGACCATGGGCATGGCAGTGGATGCGAATGTGCTGATATACGAGCGCATGCGTGAGGAGCGCGCAGCCGGACGGCCCTTTTTGGTGAGTTTGCGCGTAGCGTACGAAAAGGCATTTTCGGCTATATGGGACTCTAACATCACCTCGCTTATTACGGCCGTTATCCTGTTTTGGCTGGCCAGCGGGTCCATCAAGGGGTTTGCGGTGACCACCAGCGTTGGTATCATCACCTCCCTGATCGGAGCCGTTGTTGTGACGCGCGTGCTCTTCTTTTGGGCGGAACACACAGGGGTTCTGCGAGAGTTTGTATTCGGCCGCGCTCCATTCCAAAACCGTGAGTTTGACTTTATGAAGTGGCGCAAGGTTGCCCTTGCGTGTTCGCTCATCATTATTTGTGGCTCCCTGCTTTATGCTGTCCTGGTGAAACGAGATGCTGCACTGGGCATCGACTTCACCGGGGGATCGACGATTACCTATGTCCTGCCGGCCGATTCCGACGTTGATTACAAGAAAGTGGAGGACACCGTGATGGGCATGCCGCTTTCCAAACTTCCCACCGTGCAGGAGTTTAACAATGCGGGTACTGATCGTAATATCAAAATTCGTTGCGCTGACAAAGGGGAAGCCACCCGAATTGATTCCGCCCTGCGAGCTCAGGTTCCGGGTATGAAGCAGATTCCGTTGCCTTCAGTAGATGAAGTGAGCGCCTCGCTTGGTTCCACTTTCTTTCGCACGGCCATTTGGGCGCTGATAGCCGGTTTGGCTGGCATAACTATTTACCTGACGGTGCGCTTTGAATGGAGCTTTGCCGTGGGGGCGCTTGTTTCCACGGCGCATGATGTGCTGGCGATTTTGGGATTAGTTATCCTGATGGGTACAGAGCTGAGCATCATCCACATCGGCGCCTTCCTCACGGTGGCCGGCTACTCCATCAACGACACCATCGTGATTTTCGACCGCATTCGCGAGCGCTTGCGCTACGCTGAACCTAAGGAAAATCTCAAGGATATCATCAACGAAGCGATCAGCTCCACGCTCCCGCGAACTCTTCTTACTTCGCTTTCTACCCTCGCCGTGCTGGTTGCGCTTATCGCCCTGGGCGGGCCGGCCATGCGTGATTTCTCGATCACCATGCTACTTGGCATACTGGTTGGCACTTACTCTTCCATCTACATTGCTGCACCGGTGGTTTATATGTGTGACCGTCGTAACACCTTGGTACGCGAAGTTCAGGAAGCTGCTCAGGCAGACGCTTCGGTCTGATCTTTCCTTTTATGAGGAGTTCATCCAACCGCGGTCGGCTGTGGGTAATGCTGTGTGGCGGAGTCTTTGCCGCTGCAATTGTAGGGGCCGTCGTCTGCGGCGCTCTTCTCCATGAGACGCAAGACACGGCACGCGCAGAGCATCTTCTCCGTCTGATTTATCTGCACTTTTTCCTTGCCCAAATATCCCTGCTCGCGGCAGGTTTTTTTGTTCACCGAGCGCATCGTCGCTGGCGTCGGTATTACCTCATCGTCAGCTACAATGAAAAAGGAATGCAACTCAACCCGCCGGGGGTGGTGATGCCTCGGCAGCGAGTGTGCCGTTGTCATTTGCACCACATTGACCCGGATTTATTACCGCCTGCCGATGCTCCCATTTTGGTGTACCCCATGTTTATGCTTAGCGGCAAATCCAGCGGAGAGAAGCTGGAGCAACGCCTTCGGCAGGCGTACGCCGGGTACTCTCGCCAACCACGCCTTTTCTACCAGCCGGTCCTTGGAGCTTCTCCCTGGCTTGCTCAGGCAGCCGCACAATTTTTGTCTCCTTTGCTCGTGTCCGGCGCCGGTGTGTTAGTGGTGGCGCATGGTTCCAATTTGTCGGAGCCTCCCCCGGAACCCGCACTTTTTTGCCGCCGCTTGCGTAAACTTCTGCCTGCCGGCACCGAGCTTGTTCTGGGCTATTTTAATCAGCAGCCTGATGCCAAGGACATGTTGCGGGGGATGACCTGTTCTCGCGTTCTGTTGCTTCCTTTTTTGCTCACGGAGGGCGTGCATACGGCGCGCGACTTACCCACCCCGGAGGATGCGGCTGCATGCGGTAAAACGTTGCAGCGTCTGCCGGTGGCAACGGCCTTGCTCCATCTCTCAGATACAGATAACACGTGAAACTTGCTGTTAAAGTGACGCCGGGAGCACGGCGAAATGAGTTGCTGGGGTGGGAGGAGCAATATCCCGGTGTTGGGCGCGTACTCAAGCTCAAAATTGCCGCCCCTCCCATCGAGGGCCGCGCCAATAAAGCTATCGAACGCTATATGGCTGAAATTCTCCACTTGCCTGTGAACAGCGTCCGCATTACTCAGGGGAGTAGTGGCCGCATCAAGCTTCTTCAACTCCCGGACGAAGTGGATTTATCTCCGTTGATGAAATGATCAATCCTGAAAGCCTCGAGGCATGCCGCGAGCTTTGATGATGTTGTCTTCTCCCTTACTCCAGGGTACGAGAGGTTCACAATCCACCGGAACAATGCCGTGCGTGAGCAGGATAAAGCTCACTTGGTCGCGCAAAGGTCACGGAGCCTTGGTAAATTGCCTGTGGTGATGGAAAGGATGAGAATATCCGGTTTAAAGGCAAGAATGTCCTTCTTGTATAACTTGAGAACTTTGAACTCGTCGGCTGTCTTGACCTGCCCCTTATTTAATCTGATAAATTTCGTTTGAGATGCGCAGTAAGGTAGAAATTGGAGGAAGTCCTCATTTTGAGATGTCCCTATCAGCATGACCTTGTGCTTTCCGGCTGGATAGGAAAAATCCTTGATAAACCTACCAAGTTTGCACACTAGGCTATTGGCTTGCCTGTGGGTATAATAGTTATAAAAGGTTCGGTTCGAAGGAGTATCAAGATCTTCGTTATAAAAGGGCTGAAAAGAACGCCACAAAGGTTTGTAGTCCCTCCCATAGTCGTCCCGCAGTAACCAATTTGGAGATTTCCGATAGTCATTAAGGGAAACGACGGGCATATCCGGGAAATCTTTGCGTATCTCTTTCATCAGTTCACTATAACCGACAAACGCTCCCCAATCTGTCCAATGCCACGAACACTTGAAAAATACAAAATCCTGCCTAGCTGCATTGCAAAGCGCCTTGTACGGATAGACGTAGGGAATTTCATTTTTTCGCGCCTCATCCCGGATGACTTTTTGCGCCTGAGATACCTTAGTCAACATTTTTTCATCAAATCCGTAGTTTTCTTTGATGATTCCCTTGTAAACAATCTCTTTTTTAGGTACTTCCAAAACGTAAAGTTTGATCTGATTCTGTTGGCAAAACTCATTCAGTCGGAACAAGTTCTGTACAATGGATTGAAGGAAAGCCGGCCTACAATCCAAATCGGAAACGAGAGGGATTAGAAAATTCCAACCGCTTTCTTTGAAGTAAAGAGTTCCTTTTGTACGGATAATGCAGGATAGTTTGTTCCGGAGGACATCGTGTATCTTCATCAATGAAACACGTGCGCAGAAATGATCGTTGAACCAATTTTCATACCGTCTCCCGTAGTCGGATTTTTCTTTGAAGATATCCATCAACTCTGGCTTCGCGGCAAGTGTCCTGAGTTCTCGTTCAGATCTCACTGCATCTGAAATGCCGAGCATCGGGATGAAAAGCAGGAGAAAGAATCCAATCAGAAGCAGCATGTCGCTGAGACGAACGCTCTCACGACGTTTTGCAATGTAAGTCAGCAACAGGTAAATTAGGGAAAAGGACAACAGGTTTCCCGTGATGATGTACCAAACCTTTCCGGATTGTAGTCCCGTAAAATCGTGGATCGAAAAATGATGCCGACGAAACTCCGCTTCGATGTGAAGGACATCACCTTTTTTGACCGGGATTTGTTTCGTAAGAAGTTTTTTGAAAGAGAAAACTTTGCGTTTTGGCAAAATGGTCTTGCCGTTTATTTTGACATTTCTCCAGTCTATCAGAATAGAATAGAAGGCACCATATTCATTTTGCGCATTTGGACCTCTGAAAAATATGGTAATTTTCCCGTCACGCTGTACTTTCAACTGGAGGGAAAGCTTCTGCCATTTCCCTTTCGCTCTCAAGCTGAGATTGACTCGATGAACATTTATATTATTTCCTGTCTCATGTCCCCATGCCGCACAAAACGGTTTTGGGGTTACCTCATACTGAAAGGGTTCAGCTTGGGTGACCTTGCCGAAGTACAGCAAATCAAGCCGCGCTTCCTTGTTGAAAAGAGTGCGCACAAATCCGCCATAACCACATTCCGTCCATAGGGGTAGACAAAATAAATTAGTCAACAACAGCACAAAAAGTGCGACGCTTGAGATCTGCCTAGTTTTCATAAAAAGGGTTCATGATAATTCAGTATCGCAACCAACTCATAGAAGATCATATGCTGCCATTTCTACATCTTCCACGTGCACGGCGTTGATTGGAAAAGATCGGGCGGAATATTCCCCGCGTTCTTCATCGGTCATCTCTTCCATGAATCTAATTTTGCAATTTGGAGGCAACACAATGCGTAGTTGATTCGACCTCATTTCATAATCCCGCAACCAGCGGTCATATGAGGCCCCAGAGGCAACACATACCGCCTTTTTCCCCATGGCGGCCGCGATATGAAAGAGGCCACTGTCCAACCCTAAGTACAGTTCTGCTCCATTTAGTAAAGACAATAGATTTTTCAAGTCAAGCCCAGACATCACTTCCGAACTTACTCCCTCGAGCGCCAATTCATCCCGTAAGTATTCTGCATGCAACACTTCGCTATTCGCCACAGCAAAGATGATGTGTACCTTCTTCTTTTCCCATAGCCACTGCAGGGTCTCTATCCAGTTATTTCGGTGCCATACCTTTTCTGGATGCCATAAGGCACAACATGGGTTGACTACTATGTATCGTCCTTCCCTGATGGCCTGTTTCGGAATTTTTGCCGATTTGATTATGGGGTAAGGAAGTTCTATGGGCCTCCCAAGAAATTCCTCGAAATAACCCTTCCAGATGGAGAAAACGGATTTTGCGTGCTGATTAAAATACCCCACCACGACTCTCGTGCAGGGCTGAAAAAACAAAGCGCTCACCTTGCGACGCTCATACTCAAACTCGACTCGCTCTCTTGCGACGATGTGGTGGACCAAGTGCTGATTCATCTTCAACGTTTTATCTCCATTTACAATATGACCGATGAAAAGTATTGTGTCGTAGTAGGATTTTAATCCCTCTTCGATGAGAGCCTGACGCGATGCCTCTGCAATTCTCCAGTCGTCCTTTACATCATAGGGCAGTGACACTTTCATTGGCAGGATCTCATCGACAACATCGGAATCCAAATATTTGGCAAAAGCATAGCACTTGTCACATATCAAGGTGATGCGATAATCCTTATATTTTTCCGTCTTTTTGATTTCACCGATCAGATTACGCATGACGATATAATCGCCAATGCCAATCAGTGGAGTAATAAGCATTTCCTTTGGTTCGGAGTGTTTCAGCCGCACGTATTCCTCAACGGGCAGAATTGGAGGAGTACGTCGGTAGCCTTTGTATTCTTCCGTGTCCACATATATTCCCAAAACGTACCGACGTACCCCATCAACAGCTCGAACTTTTCGCACAATGGGGATCCCCAAAAACTTCTTGAAACTGCCTTTCCAATCTGAACGGCGGTGGTACAGAGTAATGCCACGCCAGCGCACAATTTTTTCCCGGTAATTGAGAGATACTTTTTTATGGATCTGCATGTTATGAGAGATAGAGAGGTTTACTTTTTGAGGAATTTTTTAGCTGCTTCAAAGACATCGTCAACACGTAGAGCATTGATTGGGAGAGAAGTTGGAGGACGCCAAAAAGAGTCGCCCAGAGACATATTTTGAATCCATTCTTCCGCGCCGCGAGGAAATACAGTAGAAACGGTACTTCGAGCTGGATAGTTGGAAAAACAGTGATACTCCACACCGGAGGAGAGACAGATCGTTTTTTGCCCGACCGCAGCGGAGATGTGAAAAATGCCACTGTCAGCAGCGAGAGCAAGCTGTGCGTGTTTCAGCAGGGCGAGGACTTCCGCCAAACCAGCCCCGGCTATTACTTCTAGATTTTCTCCCTCACTCCTTAACTCATCTTGCAACATCGTAAATCGCGCAGTTTCCTCTGCCGAACATATCAAGATTATCTCATGGCCGTATTCCCTGCGCAGGCGCAGCAGCAGATCTGCCCAATTGCGAAGATGCCAGACTCTATTGTCACCGGAGGCCCCGGGCGCTACGATAATATACGGCTTTTTCCTGGTTGTATCCGGGATATATTTTTCATCGATTTTTGGAAAAGGGATGGGTATTGTTTCTTCCAAGATAGATTCAAAAAATTCTGTGATACGGCAAAATTCGTGCATTCTGGATCTCCGCAAGCCGATATACTCTGTAGTACACGAAGATGCCCATTCCGGTTTCCTCACGATATGGTCGGCGGCATAGACCACGAGTTCCCGATATGAAGTGCCGCCAAGGAGGCGGTGCAAGGCTTTTATTTTTTTATCTTGAATGCTGTTGGCGGCAGAGAAAATAACCGTGTCATAGTAGTCTGCAAGACCATTGAAATGAATGGATTTTGCATCCAAGTCCAGTTGTTCTACGCTTCGAGATTCTGGTCTGTCCGAACACCAAAAGAAGCGGTCAATGACATCACTATCCAAATACTCGGCGAAGTCGGCGACTTTTTGGCTTCCGAGAAAATGTAATTCGGAGCCGCCGTATTTTCGGGATCGTTTAATAGCGGGGAAGACGTGCCGCAGCAAAATATAGTCACCAATGTGATCCACACTCACGATAAGGACACGGCGAGGAGAACTTTCCCAGAGCGTTGGTTGAGGCGAGGCTGTTGCCTGCGTGCCGAGGGGCGCAGCATTTGCATCCCCCCTCCGGGATAGCAAGTCCGTGCCGTGACGCAGGACTTCCGCCACGCGAACGGAGTTGACAGAAAATTGGCTCGGATTTTCACTCTCACAATGTTCTTTAAGTTTTTGTTGAATCAGGCTTCGCGTCCGGACATCCGGTAATACCACGTGAACATTCGGTAGCTTCTCTATATCTTGTAGATATCGAAAGTATTGATATCCGGACGCTACTACCAACGTGTCCGTTCCCATAGCAGCAGCCAGGTGTACACGAGTATTCTCACAGCTCATGTATAGAACTGCTCCATGGAGTGCTTTGATGACCTTCATCAACGAAATTTTACTAAGTATGAGTTCTTCTCCCTGTACAATTCCGGCATCGTGGCGTAGACGTTCACACGTTGCTCGCTGCTTCTCATCAGCAACAAAGAAGATAACTCGCAGCGGATATTTTACTTGCAAAGCTTTGATGACCTGTATCCAATTGTTTGGATGCCAGCGATTGCAGATGTGATCGGCAGACAAATCGACAATGATGAAACTTGTCGTGGCAGTGTGAGGTATCTTTGAAAGCCATGCTTTTTCACACGGATGGTTGAGGGGTGTTTCTAAAACATCTTCAAAGAAGAGGCGATACCTTTCATACTCGGATCTGAAGAAATTACCGTATCCCATGCTCACATGACTCATTTGCAGAATGAGCTTTTGCTGTTTTTGCAGCTCACCTTCAATTTTTTGGCGATTTGCCTCATGTACGAATAAAATCCTCTGCCGTGCACATACTTGGTGGAAAAGATGGACAAGCGCTTTCAACTCCCCTCCGCTACTTTTCGGTGAACAGAACATCAGGGTGTCGTAATAGTGTTTCATCTTCTGCTCCACATGCAGACCAACTCTCATGCGCTCCACTTCGTGGGATTTCCCGCTCAACACATTTGAATCCACCCATAAAAAGCTGTCGACCAAGTCGACATCCATGTTCTCAACCCATTCCTGAAGGCCCTTATCCAGCATTACAATGAGACGATAGCCACTATATTTCTTCGATGCTTGTACCTCTTTCAGGAAGTGCCGAAAATATAAGTAGTCTTTCAAATGCCCTGTGTAGATGAGCATGATTTCCCGCGGTTCGGAGTGTTTCAGCCGCGAGTACTCCTCCATAGAAAGGTAGGAAGGAACGCTGCGAAAACCTCTGTACGGTTTCGTGCCGAGAGGTATCCCCATCAAATACCTTTGCACGCCTCGTTCTGTCTGAATTTTCCGATAGTGGGGTATGCCAAGAAAATACCGAGTCTCTACCGGACCCGTAACTTTTCTATGGTATACCGTGAGACCCAATATTCGGATAGATTTTCCCTCTTTCATTTTTCAAGCATTTTGGCGTGAAGAAGCGGTTAATTGTTCGCGGAAGCTGTTAATAAGTCTGTTATAGGCTTCTTCCAGACTGATCTCAGCCCGCCAACCTAATGAGCGTACCTTTTCTGTACTCATATTCCAACTCACGCCCTCTACATAATGATTCTCTTGTTGAGGATGGACGTGCACACGGATGTCGTTGTGTTTTTTCTCCAACATACGTGCTACATCAATAATTCTGCTGGCAGATTTTTCATGGGCTATTTGATACACCTCACCGTTCCCCCCTCTCAGTAACAACAAAAGCAAAGCTCGCGTCACATCTGATATGTAACAGGAACTCATCAGGGAGTTCCCGCTTGTTCTCAGCTCGATTTCACTTTTCGTGATCACACACCGGGCAAAGTATCCATAAACGCGGCAGTCGTCCCAATTTGCACATGCTCCAATCACCTGAGAAAGACGTGCAATTCGCACGGGCACGCCGTGTTCTTTGGCATACATCTTGCAGAGCTTCTCTGCTCGTCGTTTAGCGGCTGGATATGAATTGCGCGGGTTCTTCTCATCAATACTTCCTTCGTCGTCCTCGCTCAGGAGACGATTCTCCGTGATCTGTCCCAAAGCCTCCATCGAGGAAAGGTACACCATACCATCTACGGTTTTCTCGTGCGCGAACTCCAATACATTTCTCGTGCCGGTTTCAATGATCTTGCGCGTTGCTTGCGGATGCTCCACAAAGAAAAAGGACTCCGTGGGACACGCAGCATGGATGATGTAATTTACTCGCCCGATATACCGAATTTTCTCCGAGACATCACCGATATGCCACCTCAGTGAATCTTTGTATTGTTCCAACTCACGGGCATACAAGTTTTCCGCTTTCTTGATGTCTCTCACCGAGGCAATCACTTGCATTTGCAGCTTGCCCTTTTCATCCGCGTTCAGCAGGCACCTCACGAGGAAACTGCCCAAAATTCCCGTCGCTCCCGTCACAAAAAACGTCTTGCCGCGAAGTTCTTCCCAATTGAAAAACGTCTGCTCCCACACCTCCTGCAAATCGTGGGCTGTAACCTCATTCCTCACTATTTTCTTCATGTTTCAAAAACGTTTCATGTATGGCGCAACAATTTTTCCATCATGGAGATATCTTCTTTCGTAGTCACCTTGATGTTCATCAATTCGCTCCGCGAAAAATAAACGGTTTCTCCGAGCCTTTGCATCAGTTCACAAGCCGCCACGCAGTTCGAGATTCCCCGCTTCTCTGCCTCGCGGTACGCTTCTGCCAGTTTCCCCATCGAGAAACCTTGCGGTGCCTGGGCTCTCATCAAGCCTTCTCGTCGGTGTGCTTCTCGAGAGCTGTCCTTGTCTGCCTGAATCAAAAGCGGTTCCAAACACGGCAGACTGGCCACGGCATTTCCCTTTTCACGTACCACGCGGAGACAATCGCTGATCACCTCTTCGCTCACCATAGGTCGCACCGCATCGTGTATCAATACCACGTCATCCTTCGCGTAATGTAGAGCCAATGCTTCTACGCCGCAACGAATACTTTCCTGATTTGTTGCCCCGCCCGGGACAATGTGCTTCAACTTCGTGATTTCGTACTTCGCGGCCATCTCACGCAATTGATTTTCCCACCCCTCCAAACAAGCCACCGCGATGGCATCAACCCCGACGTGATGTTCAAATTTTTCGAGCGTATGCACGATCAACGGCTTACCCAGAACATTTGCGAACTGCTTAGGTACGCAATATCCCATGCGTGTTCCCGATCCGCCGGCTGTAATCAGTACAATGTTCATTTTCTACCTATTTTTCTGAGATGATATGTTCGATCAGATTCACGGCACGCTCCGCCGCATGACCATCTTCCATGCAACCCATCTTCTGCAGGAAGAGCTGCGTCTTTTGGAGGAAGAGTTTTTCATCAAACTGCTCAATGCATTGAACGAGTGATTCCGTGTCCTTTGCGACGGGGAAAGGCGCTTCCTCCAGTGGATAGTACAGCCCTCGACAGCTGTTGTACTCTGCGTAGTCTGGCGCGTAGAGAAATCCGGGACGCCTCGTGAACAAAAAGTCCAATATGCATGATGAATAATCTGTGATTACTGCATCGGCTGCTAAGAGAAGTTCCTGCACATCCGGGTAGTCCGACACATTCAGCATGGCGCTTTCTTCCGGCAGGAATTTTGTCCGCATGTGTGCTGCATGTGCAGGATGCCATCGCGCCGCAATGAGCCAATCGCCGCCGAAGCGTTTCTCGAGAGATTGCTTGAGAGCCGCATAATCTCCTTCACCGAAGAAGAAAGAGGTTGCATGCTCCCTCCACGTCGGCACATACAGTAATAGTTTCTTATCTTTCTCTACGCCGATTTTTTTTCGCACGACACCTCGGTATTCCTCCGCATCCGCGCGGAAGAATAAATCATTGCGAGCGTGACCAATTTGCTCGTACTGAGCGGGAGTGTGAAACGCTTCCCGGAAGACGGTATCCTCCCACGTTGAATTCGTCAGCAAATAGTCGAATTGCGCCATGTCCGCTTCAAGCAATGCGGTAGCGCCCGTCGATGGGTGGGCCACCTTCCAATTTAAGCGTTTAAAACCCAGTGAACCATGCCAAGTCTGGATGTACGTCTGTCCTTCTCGCTTGAACAGGCCACAGCGAAGATACCGTCCCAGCCACCCATTGGTCACCCACACGCGGGCAGTAGCAAACTCACGGATTGCTTCTTCATTTCCATCCATCACCAATCGTATATTGGGAGGAAAGGCATCCATGTATTTTAGGACATGGCGATCCACCACCCAAACGAGGTCATACGGCAGTCCTCGTCGTAGGATTTCCTCAGCGATGTAGCGGGGATTACAACTGTAGCCGGATACGACAGAGCGAAAGACGATCTTATTCGGTTGTACGGGCAAATGCTCGTACAGCTTTTGATTGCCAAGCGGCCGTCGGAGTTTGATGCGGACGCCCAATACACACAGCTGGCGGTGCGTGCTGCTCACATTTTTCAGCGAGAAAATGTGTTCTCTCCACGTCAATTTCATGCCCGCGTCTCCTTCCCATCTAGGATGTTCTCAATGAGATCCACAGTGCGCTTCGCCGCACGGCCATCGTCCACTCGACCGTTTTCCGCCAAGAATGTTGCCGCGCGCTTATGGAATGCCTTTTCATCGAAGTTTTCGATGTTCTGGATAAGCATTCCCGTATCTGAAGCTGCTGGAAACGGCATATCCTCTAGTGACCAATTTAATCCTCGCTTCTTTTTATATTCCACGTAATCCGGCGCATATACGAAGGCTGGGCGCCCTGTATGCAAGTAGTCGAGCAGGCTTGCAGAGTAGTCGGATATCATGGCATCCGCCGCCATCAGCAGCTCCGCCCTGTCTGCATATGTTGCAACATCAATAAACTCGTGATTTTGCCGCCCCGTGTAGAACTGGGAGGCTCCTCGTTTTGTGTGTTTTTTTACGGCGATTTCCCACTTGCCCCCAAACCGTTTTTCCAAAGCTTCTTTCACGAGTTCAATGCTCAGTCGAACTGGAGTTTTCACTTCTCGCGGCTCAGGGTCGTAGAGAAGTAGCTTTGAATTATCGGGTATGCCGAGCTTTTCATAGACTTTATGACGTACGCTCACGGCATCCTTACGAAAGAAGAGGTCATTACGTGGACGTCCGAATTCGCCAACATAGGCGTGCCCGAAAAGACGTCTGTACATATTGCTTTCGGGAACTGAGTGTGATATGAAACAGTCCACTTGGTCGAGATCTTCTCTCATGCGACGCCACTTGTTCTCCTTTACATCCTTCCGCTCGAATCCCCACCTGCCGACTCCATCAACGCCGTTAAGTATCTGAACATATAATTGATCAGTTTTTTTTCGAATGCCTCTGCTCAACGGCAATTCTCTCTGCACCTCATCTATCCATACCTGTGAGGAGGCATATTCGGAAAGCAGTTCGTCGACATCGTCCATCCCCACTAGTCGCACCTCTTTTGGAAATTCATCCAAAGAGTCCCACGCTTGTTTTCGAACCACCCATACAAGTTTCCACGGCAAATTGCGGCGCAAAATTTCCTCGGTAATACTCTTTGCATCTCCACCGTACCCTGGCATCTCGGAGCGGAAGAGAATTTTCCCTTTCCGGATTTGTAGGTGTTCTAAATATTGCTGAAATCTTTGATCGGCGGCGTCACTTACCTTTCTCCGTTGTTTAAAACGGAGAAAACATATGCTCCACTCGCGATGCCACTTGTCGATACCACGAATGGAGAATAGCCCGCAGCGTATGCTGTCCCACAATTTACTCATTCATTGCACCTCCTCGCACAATTTTTTCCAGGAAATCCACAAAACGCTTCGTGGCGTACCCGTCATCAATACTCCCTTTCTCTTCCAGAAATCTCGCCACTTTGACCCGATAGCTCTCCTCATCGAATTGTAAGATGTTGCGCTCTAGTTCTTCATTGGAAACGGCTATGGGGAATGGGGTCTTTTCCAGCGGGTATTCAAGTCCTAGTTTCCCATTGTAATGGTGACGATCCGGAACGAATAGAAATCCGGGCTTGCGGGTTTGCACATACTCAAAAATTGCCGATGAATAATCGGTGATCATAACGTCGGATGCCACAAATAACTCCTGCACGTCTGCATACGATGTGGCATTGATGATCAATTTGTCATCAGTTTGCAATTTTTTCTCCCGTAATCCTCTGAATATATAATGCATTCGAGCCGCTACCACCCATTTACCACCAAATCTTTTTTCCAATGCCTGCAAGATTTGTGAATATTCCGGGATATTCCAATCCCCTCCCCAACACGGTCTCCATGTTGGAGCGTAGAGTACAATTTTGCTCGTGGTAGGGATCCCCAGTTGCTCGCACACTTTTTCTCGAATTGATTGAGTATCGTTCCGAAACAGGATGTCATTACGTGGATGCCCTATCTGAAGTACTTCTCCGTAACGGCCCGTAGTTCTTCCCCACCATTTTGTTTCAAAAGTGGAATTGGAGAGTTTATAGTCTACTTCTTCTTCACTGCACTGAAAGTCCCTTTTGTAATTAAATGAGTCGACGCTTAGACTTATTTTCTTGATGCCAATAGACCCATGTCCGAGCTGGATGTAGGTCTGACCAGGTTTCTTGGTGATGCCTCGAACGAACAAGTCTGTACGCCACACAGAATCCAACCATACTTGGGCCGTCTCATACTCATAATCCGCTTCATCTGTTCCACGCACCACTACTTTTAGCCCGTCTGGGAAACTGTTCCTGTTTGCCAAAAGAATCTTGTTCAAACCTCTGTCGCACCACACAATCTTCCAAGGCAGACCGCGTCGGCGGATTTCTTCCACGATATACTTTCCGTGTCCGCTGTATCCGCTGCTGAACTCGCTCACTACAATCTTTCCCGGCTCTATTGGCAATCCACGATACACATGCCGTGGAGGCTTGTACCTCGTAAGGAGCTTTATTCTGAGCCCAAGAAGTCTCAATTCCACGTACTCTCGACCCCTTCGCCGTCGACCGAATAACCACTTAGGGATACGAAGGAAACGATGGTTGGACTTTTTTTTCATCCTCGTACCTCCTTTCCATCCAGAATGCCCTCAATGATGTCCGCCACGCGTTCGGAGGCGTGCCCATCGTCCACGACGCCTTTGTCGCGCAGGAAAGCGGTCACCCGTTCGCGGTAGGCCGTTTCGTCAAACGAACAGATAGCTTGCGTGAGCTGCTCGTTGCTCTCTGCGCCGGGAAAAGGAGACTCGGAAAGGGGATAATACAGACCGCGCATCTTCTCGTATTCATCCAAATCTTGTGCGTACAGA